>NZ_AP022564.1:913237-1217649 GCF_010727125.1 Mycolicibacter terrae
CCGCGCCGACCTGGCCTCCCACGGCGACCTGCGCCGGGCCACCACCCGCGTCTTCGGCTCCGCGCCCGGCTCCTACGGCGCCGGCATCTTGCAGGTGATCGAGTCCGGGACCTGGCGTGATGACAAGGATCTGGCCGAGGTCTACACCACCTGGGGTGGGTTCGCCTACGGCCGCGGGCTGGACGGTGCGGCGGCCGCCGACGACATGCGCACCAACTACCGCCGAATCAAGGTGGCCGCCAAGAACATCGACACCCGCGAACACGACATCGCCGACTCCGACGACTACTTCGTCTACCACGGCGGCATGATCGCAACGGTGCGGGCGCTATCCGGCTCCGATCCGAAAGCCTATGTGGGCGACTCGACGTCGACGGATGCTGTGCGCACCCGCACCCTGGCCGAGGAGACCGCCCGGGTGTTCCGCGCCCGGGTGGTCAACCCGCGGTGGATCTCCGCGATGCGCCGGCACGGCTACAAGGGCGCGTTCGAGCTGGCCGCCACCGTCGATTACCTGTTCGGCTTCGACGCCACCGCCGGCGTGGTCCACGATTGGATGTATGAGAAGCTCGCCGCCGAGTATGTGCTCGACCCGGTGACCCGCGAGTTCCTCGACAAGTCCAATCCGTGGGCGCTGCAGGGCATCGTGGAACGGCTGAAGGAGGCCGCCGACCGGGGGCTGTGGGCGGACCCCGATCCGGGAACCATGGCAGCATTGCAACAGGCCTACCTGGAGGTCGAAGGCGACCTGGAGGACCGGTGAGAGTCTGGATTCTCGGCATCGGGATGGGCCCGCAGCACGTCACGCCCGAGGTGGCCGACGCGCTACGCTCGGTCGACTACGTGCTGGCCCCGAATAAGGGGACGAAAGGTTCTGAGGACGGGTTACTGGCGTTGCGGCGGACTGTCGTCGACGCCTACGCCGAGTCGGTGCCGATCGTCACGGTGGCCGACCCGCCTCGCGACCGTTCACCGGAGCTGTCCGGACCCGATTATGCGCGGGCGGTGGGCGACTGGCACGCGGCCCGCGCGGCGCGCTACGCCGAGGAGCTTCGGGAGCGCGGCGGCACCGCGGCATTCCTGGTCTGGGGTGACCCGGCGTTGTACGACTCCACAATCCGCATCGTCGAGCGAGTGAAAGCCTCGGGCGTGGAACTGGATTACCAGGTGCTGTGCGGCATCAGCGCCCCGCAGCTGCTGGCCGCCCGGCATCGGATCGTGCTGCACGAGGTGGGCCGGCCGGTGCACATCACCACCGGGCGGCGGTTGGGCGAGGCGATCGCCGCGGGGCAGGACAACATCGTCGCAATGCTCAACCCGGATGGGCTGGACCTATCCGCGGTGGCGGATTGGACGATCTGGTGGGGCGCCAACCTCGGTGCGGCGGGGGAGCGCTTGGTGCGTGGCCGGGTCGGCGACGTCGTCGGCGAGATTGCGGCCGCCCGCCGCGCGGCGAAAGCCGAAGCGGGCTGGGTGATGGACGTATTCCTGGTACGCAGGCCCTGATGACGGGGCTGCTGATCGCCGGAACCACCAGCGACGCCGGCAAGACCGTGGTCACCACCGGGCTGTGCCGGGCGCTGGCACGCCGCGGGATAAAAGTGGCTCCCTACAAGGCGCAGAACATGTCGAACAACTCGATGGTGGTTGTCGGTGCGGATGGCGTCGGTACCGAAATCGGCCGGGCGCAATGGATTCAGGCGCTGGCCGCGCGAGCCGTCCCCGAGCCGGCGATGAACCCGGTACTACTCAAACCCGGCAGTGACCAGCGCAGTCATGTGATGCTGATGGGCCGGCCCTGGGGTGAGCTGTCGTCGTCGAATTGGATGGACGGCCGGGCCGAGTTGGCCCGGGCCGCGCATGACGCCTTCGACGACCTCGCGGCACGCTACGACGTGGTCATCGCCGAGGGGGCCGGCAGCCCGACCGAAATCAACCTGCGTGCCGGCGATTACGTCAACATGGGTTTGGCCCGGCATGCTGGCCTGCCGACGCTCGTCGTCGGGGACGTGGATCGCGGTGGGGTGTTCGCGGCGTTCTTCGGCACGGTCGCGTTGTTGTGCCCGCAAGACCAGGCCCTGATGGCCGGGTTCATCGTCAACAAATTCCGCGGCCAGCAACAGTTATTGGCGCCCGGTCTGGCCGACCTGGAGCGGCTCACCGGCCGGCCGGTGGTCGGCACCGTGCCGTGGCATCCGGGGCTGTGGCTGGACTCCGAGGACGCGCTCGATCTGGATGGCAGGCGCTCAGTGCGCACCGGCGCACGACGGGTGGCGGTGATCCGGCTGCCGCGGATCAGCAACTTCACCGATCTGGATGCGCTCGGTGTGGAACCCGATCTGGACGTGGTGTTCGCCTCCGACCCGCGTGGGGTGTCCGACGCCGACCTGGTGGTGCTGCCGGGAACCCGCGCCACCGTGTCCGATCTGGCCTGGCTGCGGTCGCGGGGGCTGGATTCCGCGATCGCTGAGCACGCCGCCGCGGGCAAACCGGTGCTGGGGATCTGCGGGGGCTTTCAGATGCTGGGCCGGGCGATCCGCGACCCCGACGGCGTGGAGGGACCGCCGGGCGAGGTGGCCGGGTTGGGCCTACTGGACGTCGAAACCTGTTTCGGCACAGACAAAGTGCTGCGCCTCTCCGCGGGCGGCTACGAGATACATCACGGTCGGATCACCCGCGGTGGCGGCGTGAAGGAATTTCCCGGCGGCGCCCGCGCCGGTCAGGTCTTCGGCACCATGCGGCACGGCAGTCTCGAGGGCGATGCCCCCCGCGCGGCTTTCCTGGCCGAAACCCTGGGCCTGGAACCATCGGGAGTATCGTTTCCCGCCGCTCGGGAGCACCGGCTCGACTTGCTGGCCGATCTGATCGAGGAGCACCTGGACGTCGACGCCGTCCTGGACTTGGCGCGCGGCGGACCGCCGCCGGGTCTGCCGTTCCTGCCGCCGGGGGCACCGTGATCCGCCTGCTGCTGCTCGGTGGAACCGCGGAAGCCCGCGCGCTGGCCGAGCGACTGGTGACCGCCGGCGTGGACGTCACCACGTCACTGGCCGGCCGGGTGGCCAACCCGCGGCTGCCGGTCGGGGCGGTGCGGATCGGTGGATTCGGCGGAGTCGACGGTCTGCGTGCCGCATTGTCCGACTATGACGCCGTCGTGGATGCCACTCATCCGTTCGCGACCACCATGTCACGCCACGCGGTGGCCGCCTGCTCGGTTGCCGGCCGCCCGCTGCTGCGGCTGGAGCGGCCCGGCTGGGCGGAGCGGGCCAGGCCGTCCTGGCAGTGGACCGACACCCACGAACAGGCCGCTCTTGCCGCGGCCGAGCTGGGCCGGCGCCCGGTGCTGACCATCGGGCGCCAACAGTTGGCGTCCTACCTTCCAGCGCTGGCCGAGGCGGCGGTGCTGGCGCGCGTGGTCGACCCGCTGTCGATCGCCGTGCCGCCCACCTGGACGGTGGTCACCGACCGCGGCCCGTATGCGTTGCCCGGCGAACTCGCACTGCTGCGCGATCACCGCGCCGACGTGGTGGTGACCAAGGATTCCGGCGGCGAGTACACCTGGCCGAAGATGCTGGCCGTCGACGAGCTCGGCCTGCCGGTAGTCGTGGTGCGCCGTCCGGACCGGCCGGCCGGGGTGCCGACGGTGTATGACGTCGAACAGGCGCTGGCCTGGGTGTTAGCCGGCGACTGACCAGAGTTGCAAGGCGGCGCCCGCGGTCAGCAGCGCGGCGACCTTGACCATTTCCAGCCCGGCGTAGGCGTAGTGGGCTTGGGAGCGTTCGACCATCCCGCCGTGCGGCGCGGTGGCGGCGGCCAGCACCGCATCGGAGCGTCGGCGCAGCCGGGGCCGGACGAACAGCGACTGAGTGGCCAGCACGGCCACCGCCACGCCGACCGCAGCCACCGCAAGGCGGCCCGGGGGATCGATGGCGACCGCGATGACCACGACCGCCGCCAGCACGATCTCGACCGCGTTGAGCGCCCGGAACACCAGTCGGCCGATGCCCAGCCCCAGCTGAAGGGTTATCCCCGGCGCCCGGAATTTCAGCGGGGCCTCGAGAAATGAGATCGCCAGCACCATGCCCAGCCAGGCGAAAACGACTGCTGCTGCTATCGCACCCATGTCGCCGGCGCCTCCCGATTTATCTGTGTCTGTCGGTTGCAGAAAACATATCTGTGCATCTCGGTAACAGACAAGAGGGGAGGGGGGTAACGCTCGCCACATCGGCGCCGGTGCAGACTGGCAGGCGTGATTGTCGAGCATGGAGTGCTGCCCATTCGTCCCGGTCGGGAAGCCGAATTCGAAGCGGCGTTCGCCACGGCGCGGCCGCTGATCTCGGCCCAGCCGGGCTTTCTGGGGATTTCGATGTCCCGGTCGATCGAGTCGCCGAGCCTTTATCTGCTGCTGGTGCAGTGGGAGACTGTAGAGGCGCACACCGAGGGCTTCCGGAAGTCGCCGGAGTTCGCGCAGTGGCGCCAGTTGCTCCACGAGTTCTACGAGTCCCCGCCGATGATCGAGCACTTCGTCGCTATCGACTAGGAGGTGATATGCCCATGGACGCAAAGAAGGTCCTGGAATTCAATGCCCGCAACATCGCGGAGTTCCGCAGCAGCGGTGGCAAACTGGGCGGCCCGTTCGAAGGTGCCCCGGTCCTGCTGCTGACCACCACCGGGGCCAAATCCGGCCAGCCCCGTACCAGCCCGATGATGTATCTGCCCGAGGGCGACCGGATCATCGTGTTCGCCTCCAACGACGGCAAGGACAACCATCCCGGCTGGTATCACAACCTGCGGGCGAACCCGTCGGCCACGGTCGAGATCGGCACCGAGACTTTTCCGGTCACGGCCACGGAGATCACCGGCGCCGAACACGACCGGCTCTACGAGATCCAAGCGCAGCGCTACCCGGGGTTCGCCACCTACCGGGAACGCACCGACCGGGTCATCCCGGTCATCGAACTGACCAGAAGCGCGTCGTAAGCCGCAGCGCGATCCGCGGCGGGCCGCGTAGGATCTCGACGCATGGTTCGCCGTGCCTACGCTCATGACGCGGTCGTGGTGATGCGATCCGGTGGCACGGCGAACGCGCTGGGCGGGGCCATCACCAAAGCGCTGTGCGGAAGTTGGGATCATCCGCCGCCGTGCCCACTCGCGCCGCATCACACCGCAAACCGCGTCGCAGGTGACGACGTCACGGTGCGGGTGCTGTTCGCGGCAGAAGCCGCCGATGAACCACGCGTCCGCCTCCTGATCGACAAGGCACTTGCTGTCGGCGAATTGACCGGCCCCGACGGGCTGGTCACCACCTGGCGGCTGAAATCGACTGCTGCCGGCCAGATCCGGCCGGCCGAGCAAGACCGCGCCGCCGAACTGATCGCCCATCACTGAGCCGCCGCCGGGCTCGAGCTGCGGCCCAGGGCATCGAGGTTCGACGCCCCCATCTCGCGCGCCAGACACCACAGGGTCGCGGCGGCCGCCGCCCCGGCGCCGACCCGTCGGGCCAGCTGCACCGCCGCCGGAATGTCGGCGACGGTCGGCGTCCGCCCGCGCCCCATCCGTGCCCGGTCCTCGCGACGGTTGCCGTAGCTGTTGACACCTCCGAGTTGCAGGCCCAGTGCCCCGGCGAAGGCGGCCTCGACCACCCCGGCGTTGGGGCTGGGATGGAGGCGGGCATCGCGGTGCCACGCACGCACCGCGCCAACGGAATCCGGGCCTGCAATGGCGGCCAGCGCACCACTCAACCGGGCGGCCGGCAATCCCAGCAGATCATCGAGCCGGGCCGCCGCCCAGCCGAAGCGGCGGTAGCGGGCGTTGCGGTGGCCGATCATCGCGTCCAGGGTGTTGACCGCGCGGTGCGCCACCAGTCCCGGAACTCCGGCCGCCGCACCCCAGACGAAGGAGGCCACTACCGCATCGGAACTGTTCTCCGCGACGGATTCGACCACCGCGCGGGCGATCTCGTCCGGGTCCAGGCCGGCGGTGTCACGGCCGACGAGGTGCCGTACCCGGACACGGGCCCGGTCGAGGTCTCCGGCGTTCAGTAAGCCATGCACGGCGTGGGCCTCACGCTCCAGGGAGCGGCCGCCGAGCACCGCCCACGTAACCAATGCAGTCAGCACCGTACGCGCCAACGGGTTTCGGGACGAGCGTTCGGCGGCGTAGGCCAGACCGGTCGCCCCGGCCACCAGCAGCAGAACCTGGGCGGCGCCACTGGCGCGGCTGTCGCGATAAAGCCGCTGCTCCAACGCCATTGCGCACCGCGCGAACCCGGCGACCGGATGCCACCGGCGCGGGTCACCCCAGATGCGGTCTGCGGCGTAACCGAGCAGCAGCCCGAGCGCCCGGGCAGCCATCAGACGCGGACCCCGTCGAGGGCGTTCAGCAGCAGATCGGTCAACGCGCGGGGACGGGCCGCGATCCGCACCCAGGTGCTGTCCAGGCCGGGGAAGGTATCGGCGCGCCGCACCGCAATACCGCTGTCGCGTAACGCCGCATGCGCCCCGTGGCCGACCCGCGCCAGCACATAGGGCGCGGCGCCGGCAACGAATGGCACTCCGCGAGCGTCCAGCGCCGCGCCCAGCTCATCTCGCCACAGCGCCAATTGCCGTGCCCGGCGCTCGCTTTCGGCCAGGGCACGTGCATCCGAGCACGCCACCATGGCGGCCAGCGCCGGCGCCGATACCGACCAGGGGATCTGCAGCCGAGCGGCGTCGGCGATCAGCCCGGGGTCGCCGAGCAGATACCCGGCCCGCACCCCGGGAATCGACCAGTGCTTGGTCAGGCTGCGGCTCACCAGCAGCCCCGGATGGCGTTCTCCGGTAAGGGATTGCGGCGCACCGGGGATGGCGTCGATGAACGCCTCGTCGACCAGCACCACCCGCCCCGGCCGCAGCAAACGGCGCAGCGCCTCGGCAGGGTGCAAGACGCCGGTGGGGTTGGTGGGGTTGCCGACGACGACGAGATCGGCGTCATCGGGCACCGCGTCAGGGCACAGGGCGAAACCGTCGTCGGCACCGCAGAGCACAGCGCAAACGGTGTGGCCGGCGGCGACCAGTGCGGCGTGTGGCCCGGTGTACTGCGGGTGCACCACCACCGGCCGTCGCCACCGGCGCAACCGGGCCACCAGATCGAAGGCCTCGGATGCGCCCGCGGTCGGCAGCACCTCGTCGGCGCCGAGGCCATGGCGGGCCGCCAGGGCATCGCGGGCGGCGGACGCGTCGGGGTAGCCGGCGGCGTCGTCGAGGGATGCGTGCAACGCCGTATCGAGCCAGTCCGGCCGCGGACCGGCGTAGACGTTCACCGCGAAATCCACCAGCCCCGATCGGGCCTCGGCATCACCGTGATGATGCAGGTCCGGGCCGGTGAACGCATGCACCGCGTCGGCGAAGCGCTGGGCCAGCCGCGGATGCCCGGCCCAATGGGTGTGCAGGTAGGACGCGTGCAGGTTGGGTCCGCCGACGCCCTCCGGGCCATCCGGCAACTGCCAAGCCGCCGCCACGGGGCCGGCGAAAGTGACTTGGGTGCGGTGGAATTCATGCCCGGTCACCCGGTCGCCGGCTCGGGCCAGCAGGTTGTCCGCCGGCGCGGTGGCGGTGCGGTAGCCCAGGGTCAGCCGCGGCGACATCGCCGCATCGGCGGGCAGCGTCCCGACCCCCGGGACCTCATCGACCGTGCGGCACAGCCAGGCCAGCCCGCCGCATTCGGCGACCGTCGGCACCCCCGCGGTGATCGCCGCCCGCAGCGCCCCGAGCAGCGCGGTGTTGCCGGCCAACTCGGCGGCGTACACCTCGGGGAATCCGCCGCCCAGATAGATCCCGGCGGTCCCGGCCGGCAAGCACGAGTCGGTGAGCGGGTCGAAGCGGGTCACCTCGCAACCCGCGGCACGCAAGAGCTCGAACGTCTCGGTGTAGCCGAATGTGAATGCCCGCCCGCCGGCGACGGCCACCACGGGCCGTGCCGAGGATGCAGCGTGCACCTCGGCACCCGGATCCCAGGCCTGGCCTGCCACATCCGGTGCCTGTCGTGCCAGGGCCGATACCGTGTCGAGGTCCACATGCTGCTCGATCAGCCGGGACAGCCGCTGCAGCGCGGGACCGGATTCGTCGCGTTCGGCGGCCGGCACCAGCCCGAGGTGCCGCGACGGCGTGGCGACGTCCGCATCGCGTGGCAGCACCCCCAGCACCGGAATGCCGGTGGGGCGCAACGCGGCGACGACATCGTCGGCGTGCCGGGCGCTGCCGGCCTTGTTGAGCACCACCCCGGCGATGTGCACCGCCGGGTCGAAGCCGGCCAGTCCCGCCACCACCGCCGCGTGGGTCCGGGAGGCATGCGAGACGTCGACGACCAGCAGCACCGGGCTCGCCGTCAGCGCCGCGACGTGCGCGGTGGAGGCCTCACCGTCGGAACCGAGCCGGCCGTCGAAAAGCCCCATCACGCCTTCGATCACGGCGATATCCGCCCCGGCGGCACCGTGCAGCAGCAGCGGCACGATTCGGTCGGGGCCGACCAGGTACGGATCCAGGTTGCGGGCCGGGCGGCCGGTCGCCAGCGCGTGATAGCCCGGATCGATGTAGTCCGGGCCCACCTTGTGCCCGCTGACATGCAGGCCGCGCGCGGTCAGCGCCGCCATGAGCCCGACCGCCACGGTGGTCTTGCCGTGCCCGGATGCGGGCGCGGCCACCACCAGACGGGGCAGGGAAATGCCCACCAGGCTCACCATTCGATGCCGCGCTGACCCTTCTGGCCGACGTCCATCGGATGCTTGACCTTGGTCATCTCGGTGACCAGGTCGGCGATCTCGACCAGCTCCGGATGAGCGCGGCGCCCGGTGATGACGACATGCTGGTGGCCCGGCCGGCCGCGCAGGGTCTCCACCACGTCGTCGACGTCCACCCAGCCCCAGTTGATCGGGTAGGTGAATTCGTCCAGGACGTACAGGTCGTGGGTCTGTTCGGCCAGGCGGCGTTTCACCTCGGTCCAGCCGGCCACGGCGTCGCCCGCGTGATCCTCGGTGCTACCGGCCTTGCGGCTCCACGACCACCCCGAACCCATCTTGTGCCACTGCACCGGGCCGCCCTCGCCGGTCTCGTCGTGTAGGGCGCCGAGCCGTTCCAGTACGGTCTGCTCGCCGACGCGCCACTTGGCGGATTTCACGAACTGGAAGACACCGATGTCAAAGCCCTGACTCCAGCCGCGCAACGCCATCCCGAACGCGGCGGTCGACTTCCCCTTGCCGTCGCCGGTATGCACCATCAGCAGCGGGCGGTTGCGACGCTGGCGGGTGGTCAGGTTGTCGTCGGGTACCGTCAGCGGTTGTCCCTTCGGCATCAGGCGGCCCCCTTCACGATCTCGGTGAGTGCCTCCGCGCTCACCTGCGGCAGCGGCACATATTCGGCCCGTAGCTGCTCGGCCAGCGTGCGCGCCAAGCCGAGCCGCATCCGGCCGTTCTCGCAATCCACCACCACTGCCGAAAAACCCCGTTCGGCAAGCTGAACCGCGGCGCGGCGGGACCGCTTGACCGGATCCGCGCCAGCGGTGGCCCGACCGTCGGTCAGCACCACCAGCAGCGGGCGGCAGGACGGGTCGCGCAGCCGTTCCCGGCGGATCACCTCGCCGGCTTCGATCAGGCCCTCGGCCAGCGGGGTGCGGCCGCCGGCGGGGACCTCGTCGAGGCGCGCCGCGGCGATCTCCACCGAACCCGTCGGGGGCAGCACCAGCTCCGCCTTTGTGCCGCCGAACGTCACCACCGTTACCCGGTCCCGGCGGCGGTAGGCGTCGAGCAGTAGGGACAGGATCGCGGTCTTGACATGCCGCATCCGCTCGGCGGCGGCCATCGATCCGGAGGTGTCGACGACGAACAGCACCAGGTTGGCCTCCCGGCCCTCCCGGACGGCGCGGCGAAGATCCTCCGGCTGCACAAGCATCCGGCCGCCCACCCGGCCGCGGCCGCCCTGATGCGGTGCGGCGGCCCTAAGGGTCTCGAACAGGTGCAGTCCACCGGCGACGTTCGCCGCGGTGGCGCCCATCCGGCGGCCCGAACTGGTGCGGGCGCGGCTGCGTCGGCCGGAGCGGCCCGCTCCGAGCCCGGCGACGGTGAAAAGCCGTGCGCGGTAAGGGGAGTCGGCACCGACTGTCGAGGTGGAGCCTGGCTTGGCCGGCGCCGGACCGCTCTCATCGGGCGGTGCGGCATTCCCGCCGTCCGGCGGCCCATCGGGTTCGGGGTCGGGCTCGGGGCCGGAGTCCTCCGGCGGCAGCAGGTCGTCGAGCTCGGTCTCGTCGAGGCCGGGGGCGTCAAAGGGCTTGCGCCGCCGACGGTGCGGCAGCGCCAACCGGGCGGCAACCCGCAGATCCTCGAGATTGACCGCGTCGCGGCCCTGCCACGCCGCGTGGGCGACCGCGGTACGGGCACAGACGATGTCGCCGCGCAGGCCGTCCACCTCGAATGCCGCGCAGATCTCACCGATCTTGACCAGCGCGGCGTCGGTGAGCGGGACCCGCGAAAGCAACTGCTGCGCAGCGTGAATCCGGGTGCGCAACCGCTCTTCGGCGGCGGCGTACCTCGCCGCGAAACCCTCCGGATCGGCGTCGAAGGCCAGCCGGCGGCGTACCGCCTCGGCGCGCAACGTCGGATCGCGCGGCGCGGACACGTCGACGGTGAGCCCGAATCGGTCGAGAAGCTGCGGGCGCAACTCGCCTTCCTCGGGATTCATCGTCCCGACGATCACGAAGCGGGCGGCGTGGGTGACCGAAACCCCGTCGCGTTCGACGGTCAGCTTCCCCATCGCGGCGGCGTCCAGCAGCAGATCGACCAGGTGGTCGGCGAGCAGGTTGACCTCGTCGACGTAGAGGATGCCGCGGTTGGCGCGGGCCAGCAGCCCCGGCTCGAATTCGACTACGCCGGCACCCAGCGCCCGCTCCAGGTGTATCGAACCCACCACCCGGTCCTCGGTGGCGCCGACCGGAAGCTCCACCAGCCGCACCGGGCGGGTCTGAACGGCGGTGCCGGCGGGGAACGGGCCGTCGGGGGAGAGCGGGTCGGCCTCGGCGGGGTCGGAGGAGAACCGGTCGCCGGCCACCACGTCGATGGGCGGCAGTACCTGGGCCAGCGCGCGTACCAGCGTCGATTTGGCGGTGCCCTTCTCGCCGCGGATGAGCACCCCGCCGATGCCGGGGGAGATCGCGCTGAGTACAAGCGCCAGCCCCATGTCGTCGAGGCCGCCCGGGGCGTCCGGGTCGCCGCCGAGGACGGCGGGGAACGGGTACAGCTGTTGCATTGAGGCTCCGCTCGTGATGACCAACGTGTGTTGGCAACGCGAAGCCGGTATTCGGACTGACCGTGGCGCATCGATCACAACGCGCCGCGGAACACCGTAGCGGGCCTGTGTCGGACTCACACCGACTTCCCTGGCACTTCGCGCCGATACCCTAACACCGACCGAAAGGACAACCAGAGATGAGTGCACCCGAAGCAGACCTGACCGGATGGATCGCGGAGCCGTTCACCGGAGGAAGTTTCACCCACGATGTGCACCGCAAGGGGCAGGGGCCGGGGGTGGTGCTGATCCCGGAAATCCCGGGATTGCATCCCGGAGTGTTGGGACTGGGAAATCACCTGGTGGACAACGGGTTCACCGTGGCGATTCCCTCGTTATTCGGCCGGCCCGGTAAGGCGATCACGCCCGGCTACGCGCTGACGACGATCGCTCGCGCCTGCGTGACCCAGGAGTTCGCCGCGTTCGCCACCGACAAACAGCGTCCGGTCACCCAGTTCCTGCGGGCGCTCGCCCGTGACCTCAACGAGAAGACTCCCGGCAAGGGCGTCGGGGTCATCGGCCAGTGCTTCACCGGGGGCTTCGCGCTGGCCGCCGCTGTCGACGACGCCGTGCTGGCCCCGGTGCTCAGCCAACCGTCCGTGCCGATCCCGCTGACGCTCAGCCGCCGCCGCGACCCCGGGCTCTCCGAGGTCGAGTTGGGGGTGGTCGCCGACCGCGCCGCCAACGATGGGCTGTGCGCGCTGGGCCTGCGGTTCAGCGAGGACAAGATGGCCCCCGGCGACCGGTTCCAGACGCTGAAGGCGCGACTCGGTGACGCCTTCGAGGTGATCGAGATCGACTCCTCGCCGGGCAACCCGCACGGACTGTCCCGGATGGCGCACTCGGTGCTCACCGATCAGGTCCGTGAGGTCGACGGCCACCCCGCCTACGAGGCGCGCAAGCGGGTGGTGCAGTTCCTCACCGAACGGCTGACCTAGCGGTGCCTGCCGCGCTACCCATCACCGTCGTCGGGATCGGTGCCGACGGCTGGGCCGGACTTGCCGGGTCGGCGCAGGAGACGGTGCTGGCCGCCGACGTCGTGATCGGTGCGCCGCGCCACCTGGATCTTCTGCCCGCGGTCGACGGCCAACAGCGCCACAGCTGGCCATCCCCGCTGCGGGCCGGGCTGCCCGCGCTGGTTGAGGAGCTGGCGGGGCGGCGGATCGTCGCACTGGCCTCCGGCGACCCGCTGCTGTCCGGCGTGGGCAGCACGCTGATCGCGCTGCTGGGCACCGATCACGTCACCGTGGTCCCGGCGGTCTCCTCGGTAGCGCTGGCCCGGGCCCGGCTGGGCTGGCCGGCCGAGTCGGCGGCGGTCATCAGGGCCGGCGACGTTCATGCCGTACTGCGCGAGCTGGTGCCCGGCCGGCGGGTGCTGGTGCTCTCTGCCGATGCGACGACACCCGCGCAGCTGGCAGCCCTGCTCGTCGAGTGCGGCTACGGACCCAGCCGGATGACGGTTCTCGGCGACCTGGGCGGCGAGGCCGAGTCGAGGTTGGAGTTCACCGCCGAGACGTTCACCGGCGATATGCCGCGGCTCAACATCGTCGCCCTGGAGCTGGCCGGCCCGCCGGGTTCGGGCCGGGGATGGGTGCCTGGCTTGCCAGACCAGGCCTACGACCACGACGGGCAGCTCACCAAACGCGACCTGCGGGCCTCCGCGCTGGCGCGACTGTCACCGGCGCCCGGACAGCTGCTGTGGGACGTCGGGGCCGGCGCCGGTTCGGTCGGCATCGAATGGATGCGTGCCCACCCGAGCTGCCGCGCCATCGCAGTCGAGGTGAACCAGACCAGGGCGCAGCGTATTTCGGATAACTCCCGGAACCTCGGGGTGCCGGCACTGCGGGTGGTCTGCGGCGCGGCCCCGCAGGTGCTGGCTGAGCTGCCCGCGCCAGACGCTGTCTTCGTCGGCGGCGGGCTGAGCCGGCCCGGGGTCCTTGACGCGTGCCTGACCCGCCTACGGCCCGGTGGGCGACTGGTCGCCCACGCCGTCACGCTGGAAACCGAGGCGCTGTTGGTGGCGGCCTACCGCGCCCACGGCGGCGAGTTGACCCGCATCCACGTCGAGCACGCCGCACCGTTGGGTTCCTTCACCGGCTGGACGCCGGGGCGTGCGGTCACCCAGTGGGCGCTCACGACGTAACAGGACCCGCCGATCGTGTACTCCCTGCGAGATCTCGCGCGATTTTCGCAGTGATTACACGCTCGACGCGCCAGTGGCCGACTAGTGCCCCGGGGACCGGTCCCGGGCCGGGTCGTAGAGATGGCTCTCACCGGCGCACGGATCGGGTAGTTCCGCGAGAGCCCTGCCCACCAGAATCACCGCGGCTGAGCGCAGGCCCGCCGCCTCGACCCCGTCCGCGATGCCCTCGACCGTCCCGCGCAGTACCAGCTGATCGGACTGCGAGGCGCGGTAGACCACCGCCACCGGGCAGTCCGCGCCGTACTCGGGGGCCAGTTCGGCCATCAGCGCCCGGATGCGGGTGATCGCCAAGTGCAACACCAGCGTGGCCTGCGTTGCGGCGAACGCCGATAGCGCCTCGCGCTGCGGCATCGCGGTGGAGGCGGCCTGGATCCGGGTCAGCACCACAGACTGCGTCACCAGCGGAACTGTGAGCTCGCGGCCCAGCACGG
Organism: Mycolicibacter terrae; assembly: GCF_010727125.1. Lineage (NCBI taxonomy): Bacteria > Bacillati > Actinomycetota > Actinomycetes > Mycobacteriales > Mycobacteriaceae > Mycobacterium > Mycobacterium terrae. The sequence continues at coordinate 927,181 of NZ_AP022564.1, forward strand.
CGGCCGCCGCCGCATAGGCCGGCACCCCGGGAGTGATGTCCCAGGGCACGCCCGCCGCATCGAGCCGCCGGGTCTGCTCGAAGACCGCACTGTAGAGCGACGGATCGCCTGACACCAATCGCACCACCCGCCGACCGGCCCGCTGGGCCGCGACGATGCGGCCCACGATCGCATCCAGGTCCAGATCGGCAGTATCGACGAGTTCTGCTGTGCTGGAGCATTGTCCAAGAACACCCGGGTCCAGGTAGCTGCCCGGGTAGAGCACCATGTCGGCGTCGGCCAGCAGTCGCGCGGCGCGCACGGTCAGCAGATCGGCGGCCCCCGGCCCGGCGCCGACGAAGTGAACGGTCAGCGAACCCATCGCGGCGTCCAAACCTGACCTGAGCCGTTGACCCGCGTGGACGATGCCCCCACCAGGACAAGACATTTCATGTCGATCGCATCGGTGTCCAGGTTGCCGAGCGTGGTCACGCCCAACGACTGCTCGGCGCGGCCGATGTCGCGCCCGACCACCACCACCGTCTGCGGGTCGCGGTGCTCCAGCAACACTTTGCGGGCCATCGCGATCTGGTCGGGCCGGGCGCGTGACGCCGGGTTGTAGATCGCCAGCACCAGATCGGCGTCGGCGATCGCCCGTAGCCGGGCCTCGATCACGGCCCACGGCTTGAGCCGGTCCGACAGGCTCAGTACCGCGAAGTCGGCACCGATCGGCGCGCCGGCCGCCGCGGCCACCGCCTGCACCGCCGAGACGCCGGGCAACACCCGCACCGAAATATGGTGATAACGCTCGTCTTCGGCCGCCTCGAACACCGCCGATGCCATACCGAATACTCCCGCATCCCCGCCGGAGACCACCGCCACCTTCTCGCCGCGGGCGGCCAGATCCAGTGCGAAACGGGCCCGGTTCAGTTCGACGGTGTTGCCCGAGGTGTGCCGCTGCAATCCTTCGCGCTGTGGCACCCGGGCGACATAGGGGCCGTAGCCCACCACGTGGTCGACGTTCTCCAGCGCGGCGGCGGCCTCGCCGGTGAGCCAGCCCTGCGGGCCCGGACCGAGGCCGACCACAAGAAGTTCGGCGGCGGAACCCACCGGCTCAATGACAGCGGCGGTCTGGTCGGCCGGTGTCCGGGAGCGCTGCCCGTTGCGGGAATCCCCGTCGACCACGATCAGCGACAGGTACGGAACGCTGGCTTCCTCCACCTCGGCGACGGGCAGCCAGCGCTGTTGCGGGTGACTGGCCCGCTCGACGTAGTACGCGTGCTCCAATCGGCCCGCGGCGGCCAGCGCCCGGCGCACCGCCGGGAAGGTGCGGCCCAGTTTCATGATGATGGCACCGTCGGTGTCGGCCAGCCGCATCGCCAGCTCATGCTCGCCCAGGGTGCCCGGCAGCACGGTCAGCACATCGGTCTGGCGCACCAGCGGCATCCCGAGCGCTGCGGTGGCGGCGCTGAAAGCCGGTACGCCGGGGATGATCTCGGTGTCGAAACGCGCCGAAAGCCGGTCGTGCATGTACATGAACGAGCCGTAGAACAGCGGATCGCCCTCGGTCAACAGTGCCACGGTGCGACCGGCATCCAGGTGGGCGGCCAACCGGGAGGCGGACTGCTCGTAGAAGTCGGCGAGCGCCCCGGCATAGCCGCCGGGGTGGTCGGTGACCCCGGTGGTGACCGGGTAACGCAGCTCCTCTTCGATCACTCCGGCTCGGATCAGGTCGGCGGCGATGGTGCGCGCATACGACGCCTTGTTGACGCCGGCGTGGTAGGCCACCACGTCGGCGTCGGCGATGATCCGGGCCGCCTTCCGGGTGATCAGCTCCGGGTCACCCGGACCCAGGCCCACGCCATAAAAACGGCCGGTCATGCTGTGTCTTTCATTCGGCATCCGAGGCCAGGGCATTCAACGCCGACGAGGTGATCGCCGACCCACCGCGCCGGCCGCGCACGGTGACGAACGGGATATCGACGCCGTGCTCGTGCAGGGCGGCCAACGCCTCCTTGGACTCGGCGGCGCCGATGAACCCCACCGGGCAGCCGACGATCACCGCCGGGCGCGGCCCGCCGTCCAGGATCAGCTCCAGCAGATGAAAGAGCGCGGTGGGGGCGTTGCCGATCGCGACGACGGCGCCGGCCAGCTCCGGCTCCCACAATGAGACCGCCGCCGCCGAACGGGTGGTGCCCCAGTCCTGCGCCAGGCCGGGAACGCGTTCGTCGCGCAGGTAGCAGCGCACCTGGTTGCCGGCGGGCAGCCGCCCGGCGGTCACCCCGACCGCCACCATCCGGGCATCGCAGAGGATCGGCGCGCCGCCGTCGAGTGCGGCCCGCCCGGCGGGCACCGCATCGGGATGAATCAGCAGGTCGGTGGCGACGTCGGTCTGGCCCGCACCGTGGATCATCCGCACCGCGAGCCGCTCGGCGTTCGCGGGGATGTGAGACAGGTCGGACTCGCGGCGGATGGTCGCGAACGATTCGATGTAGATCGCCGGGCCGTCGTCGAGGTAGGAATACCGCTTCGTGGGACGTGTCATGGGCCTCGTCACGGATTCGTCTCCTGTGCATCGGGGATGAAGACACCTTGCCACGGCGTCACCACAAGGTCGGTGTACGCCAGCAGCGAACGCCCGTGCTCCGGCGTGAGCACGCCGCCGGGGACCGGCACGTGGGTGCCGCCGGGCACCGGGCCACAGGGTAGTGGACCCGACGGGTCGGGCAGGCGCGCGTCGGCGGCGTGAACGTCGCCGAAGGGCGCGCGAAGTTCACGGATATGCCAGGGTGCGTCGGGCCCGTCGCCGCGGGCGGCCTGGAATGCGCGTGCCAGGGCGGCCAGTTGTTCGGCGGCGTCGGCGACATGGACGACCGCGCCCCAGTTCTCGCCGGCCCGCAACTGTGCCGCGGTGCCGCTGAGCGCCACCAGGCCTGCGTCGGCGGTTCGGTCGATCAGGTCGCCGCGGCCGTCGTCGAGGACAAACAGGAAGCGCCCCGGCAGCCGACCCAGCTGCGGGTCGCCACAGAGCAGCGCATCGAGCCGCTGCGCCACCGGGCGCAGATCGACGCGCCCCCCGGCATACCCGGTCTGCGGGGACACCAGGATGTTGCGGACCAGCTCGTGGCTGCGTGAGGGCAGCAGCCCGGTGGATTCGATGGCGGCGACGACAGCCGGATCAAGCCGCCCCTCGCGGCCGGGCAGGCCCCGCAGTTGCAGGTTGGCCCGGGTGGTCAGGTACACCGAGCCGTCCGCGAACTCGACGCTGACCTGCAGGAGCCGTTGCAGCGACGCCACCGGCAGCCGCCCGCCCACCAACCGCAACCGCACCAGCAGCCCGTCCTCGGCGGGCCAGGGCCGCAGCACCCCGGGGCACCGGTCGGCTCTTCTTCTCATCCGTCACATCCGTCACGCTGGAGACGATGTGTGTCAGGTGCCCGCCTCACAGCGACAACCCGGGCCGGTGTCGCCGCACGAGCGGGTGCGTTGGAGTGCACGGCCCGATTGTCGCTCAGAGGCGGGCAATCACCGCATAACCGCCCGCCGGTGACGGGTGGGGCAGATGGTGTTCAGCCCGCCGTCAGCGCCGCCACCGCCGGCCCGAACATGCCGGTCTTGATCGCGCCCAGGGTGCCGGGGTCCTTCCCGGCCAGCGGCCGCAGCGCCTCGATCGCGGCGGTGGTCACCGCACCCTCGCCGGCCGTGTCGTCGACGATGCCCGCCGCCGCGGCGTCCACCCCGCCGAAGCGGCGGCCGGTGGTCATCGACGCCACCTGCGCCTGCGGGGTGAGCTTGGCCTGGATCAGCGCGGCCATCCCGGGGGTGAACGGAATCCGGATGTCGACCTCGGGGAAGCAGAAGAAGCCGCGGTCGGCGCGCATCACCCGGAAGTCGTGGGCGATCGCCAGCATTGCGCCGGCCCCGAACGCATGCCCGACCACCGCCGAGGCGGTCGGGATCGGCAGGGTCAGCACCTTCGCAAGCAGGGCGTGTACCCGCCCGACGTACCAGTCGCCGCGGTCACTGTTGGCGGCCAGCCAGTCCAGGTCCAGGCCGTTGGAGTAGAACTTGCCACCCGCGGTGGTGACCAGGCCGTGCGCCTCCCCCTTTTTACTGGCGCCCACCACGTCGTCGAGCACGGTATCGATCTCGTCGAGAAAGCCGGGGGAGAAACGGTTTTCATCGTCGCCGAGGTCCAGTACGGCGATCTTGTCGTCATAGGTCAGGTTCACGCGGGGGGTTCCTTTCTCGGTCCGACGGCCAGGACGGCTCGCACGGCGGCGTGTAGCTGGGCGCGGGCGTTGCTGCTGCCCAGCCGGTTCCGGCTGAGCACGATCGCGGTGGGGAGGTCGACCACGCAGGCGGTGATGGTGTCGACGGCGGGGCCGTCGCGACGGTCCCAGAGGGCGGCCGCCAGCCGGATCAGCAGCGCGACCAGCTCGGCCTCGACACCGCGCAGCTGGGCGGCGACCTCGTCCGGCAGGTCTTCGTCGAGCAGGGCGTCGTGCCGGATCGCCTGCAGCAGCCGGGAGGCGTCGGGGTGCCGTTCGGCGAAAGCCACCGGGGCGTCGGCGGCCGCGATCACCGCGTCTATCGGTTCCGCTGCGGCGCTCACCAGCTCGCTCTGCAGCGCCAGGAAGCGCCGCGCGGCCCGCAGCCAGGCGGTGGCCACCAGCCCGGCCCGCGAGCCGAAGCCGTGGTAGACGGCGCCGTTGGAGGCGCCGGTCGCCTCGCCGACGGCGCGGATGGTCACCGCGGCGGGGCCGGACCGCGCGGCCAGCGACTCGACGGCGTCCAGCACCCGATCGGGGTCGTGCACGCGCGGGCGGGGCATGGCGGCCACCATAACAGAGCAAACGCTCTGTTACCAGGTGCGTCCTTCGGCCCGGGGGCGTGACAGGATCGAGCAATCATGAGCACTTCCCGATCCCGCCCCGTCGTCTTCTCCGGCGTTCAGCCCACCTCGGCGTCGCTGCACCTCGGCAACGCGCTGGGGGCGATCACCCATTGGACGGAACTGCAGGACGATCACGACGCGCTGTTCTGCGTCGTCGACATGCACGCCATCACCGTCCCGGGATGGGACCCCGAGGCGTTGCGCCGCAGCACGCTGGTGACGGCCGCGCAGTACCTGGCGCTCGGTATCGACCCGGCCCGCAGTGCGATCTTCGTGCAGAGCCATGTGCCGGCCCATGCCGAACTGGCCTGGGTGCTGGGCTGTTTCACCGGATTCGGGCAGGCCTCACGGATGACGCAGTTCAAGGACAAGTCGCAGCGGCAGGGTTCGGACTCCACCACCGTGGGTCTGTTCACCTACCCGGTGCTGATGGCCGCCGACGTGCTGCTCTACGACACCGATGTGGTGCCGGTCGGCGAGGATCAGCGCCAGCACCTGGAATTGGCCCGCGACGTCGCGCAGCGGTTCAACGCCCGTTTCCCCGACACCTTCGTCGTGCCGGAGCCGATGATTCCCAAGGCCACCGCCAAGATCTACGACCTGGCCGACCCGACGTCGAAGATGAGCAAGTCGGCGGCCACCGACGCCGGGCTCATCAGCCTGCTCGACGATCCGGCGCGCAGCGCCAAGAAGATTCGCTCGGCGGTCACCGACTCCGAGCGCGAGATCCGCTACGACCCGGAGACCAAACCGGGGGTGTCGAACCTGCTGACCATCCAGTCGGCGATCACCGGTGCGAGCGTCGAGAAACTGGTGGACGGCTACGCGGGCCGCGGCTACGGCGACCTGAAGAAGGAGACCGCCGACGCCGTCGCCGAGTTCGTCACGCCGATCAAGGCCCGCGTCGACGAACTGCTGGCCGATCCGGGTGAGCTGCAGGCGGTGCTGGCCGCCGGCGCGCAGCGGGCTCGGGCGGTGGCCGCCGGGACCCTCGCGCGGGTGTACGACCGGGTGGGATTCCTTCCGCCGCCGGCATGAGTAAGGACGTGACCGATCGCTCCAAGCCGGGCATCATCGACCGGCTGCGGGCGCGCTACGGCTGGTTCGACCACGCGGTGCGGGCGCAGGAGCGCTACGACAACTGCCAGGGCAACTTCTTCGCGGCCGGGATGAGCTACTACACCATCTTCGCGTTGTTCCCGCTGGCGATGGTCGGGTTCTCCGTCGGTGGCTTCCTGTTGTCGCGGCGGCCCGAGGTGCTCGACGAGATCGAACGCCGGATCAAGCGCTCGGTCCCCGGCGAGTTCGGCAACGAGCTGGTGACCCTGATGGACACCGCGGTCGGATCGCGCGCCTCCGTGGGTGTGATCGGTCTGGCGGCGGCCGCCTGGGTGGGCCTGACCTGGATGGCCAACCTGCGCGAGGCGCTCTCCGAGATGTGGGAGATACGTTCGCAGAAGCCGGGTTTCGTCTCGGCAAAGTTGTCGGACCTGGTTGCGATGATGTGGGCGTTCGGTGCCATGCTCCTCACCATCGCGCTGACCGCGCTGGCGGACCCGAAGCTGATGCGCAAGATCCTGCGCTGGTCGGGTGTGCCCGACTTCGATCTGCTGGGCGCGCTGCTTCGGGTGGCGTCGTTGGGGATGGCGGTGGCGGTGTCGTGGCTGCTGTTCACCTGGATGATCGCCAGGCTGCCCCGCGAGTCGGTGAGCCTCGCCAGCGCGGCGCGGGCCGGCGCGATCGCCGCGGTCGGCTACGAACTGTTCAAACAGGCCGGCTCGGTGTATCTGCAATCGGTGGTCAACGGCCCGGCCGGGGCGGTGTTCGGTCCGGTGTTGGGACTGCTGGTGTTCGCCTACGTCACCGTGCGGCTGATCCTGTTCGCCACCGCGTGGGCAGCGACTTCGTCGGACAACCTGCGCACCGACCGACCTGCCTGAGGCGGCGGCGGTGTGGCCGGTTCCCCAAACCGGTGGCAGGGGCTACGGTTGGCCGAGATCCGACTTCGACACGCCCGAGCCGTCTCGGCCCGAGGGAGGAGAACGGTATATGGCGCGTGAATCCGCCTGGCCTCGCCTTCGTGTGGAGGACTGGGGGCCGACCCGGGACACCCTGCACATGTGGACCCAGATCATCGGCAAAGTCCGCCTGGCGCACGCACCATTGGTGAACCACTGGTGGCAGGTCACTCTCTATGTCACCCCCCGGGGGCTGACCACGTCGGCGATACCGTACGGCGGCAATGTCTTCGACATCGAATTCGACTTCATCGAGCACCGGCTGGGGATCCGGGACAGCTCCGGTGCGGCCCGCGCCATTCCGCTCCGGGCTCAGTCGGTGGCGGAATTCTACGGCGCGGTCATGTCCGCGCTGGACGAGTTGGGCCTGCACACTGCGATCCAGTCCCATCCCAACGAGGTCGAGCCGGCCGTTCCGTTCGCCGAGGACGTCGAGCACGCCTCCTACGATCCGCAGGCCGCCCAGCTGTTCTGGCGGCAACTGGTGCAGGCGCACCGGGTGCTGGGACGATTCCGCTCCCGCTTCGTGGGCAAGTCCAGTCCCGTCCATTTCTTTTGGGGTGCAATGGATCTTGCCTGTACACGGTTCTCCGGACGTGGCGCCCCCACGCACCCCGGGGGCGCACCCAACTGCGGGGACTGGGTGATGGTGGAAGGCTACTCGCACGAACTCAGTAGCTGCGGATTCTGGCCCGGGGGTGGGGAGGAAGGCGGCTTCTACGCCTACGCCTACCCCGAACCCGATGGCTTCGCCGACCATCCGGTCCGGCCCGCGGAGGCGTTCTACAGTAAGCAGATGGGTGAATTCGTGCTGCCCTACGAGGCGGTGCGGCAAGCGCCCGACCCGGACTCGCTGCTACTGGACTTCCTGCAGGACACCTATGAAGCCGCTGCGGTGCGCGGCAACTGGGATCGGGCTGCCCTCGAAGATGACCCGGATCGCTGGCGGGCGAAGTCGCGTGGCCGAATGCCATCGGCCGGCGCCGGTCCTGGCCTGGTTTAGGCCGCCGGGCGACCGCGCGGGCCGAAGCCGTCGGCTAATCGGGCCGCACCGCACGCAACGCCTGCGCGTTGTGCTCATCCATGGCCCCGAACCGCTTTTCGGCGTAGTTCGCCTTCTCCGCGACCCCCTCGAGGACCTCGCGGTGTTTGCCGAGCACCGTGCTGTGGTGCTCGTGGGCCGCGCTGAGGGTCTGGTGCAGTCCGTCGGCGTCCGGGAAATCCCCGAACATCCCGGCCGTCGGCGACGCGCCCGCCAGGTGCTCGGCACCGGCCTGGGCGTGCTCACCGGCGGCACCGGAATCGGCGGCGCCGTAACGCAACTTGCCCCGGTCGACGAACATGCTCACCCCTCACCTCGGTGGCGATCAACGCTACCACCGCGGTGAGCAGCGTCAATTCACCTCACTGGGCGGCGTACTCCGGGTGCTTGGCCACGTAGGCCTCCACGAACGAGCAGCTCGGCACGATCCGCTTGCCCGCGGCCTGAGTGTCGGCCAGCGCGAAGGCGATCAGCTTGCTGGCCAGACCCTGACCGCCGAACGCCTTGTCGATCTCGGTGTGGTGGAAATCGCGCTGGTCGCCGCTGTCGTGGTAGGCGGCCAGCCCGGCTCGCACCCCGTCGACGCTGATCTCGTAGCGGTGCTGCTCGGGGACATCGGTGATTGTGGGCTCGCTCATGATTCTCCTTCGGTCAGCCACGCTCCGCGGCTCATCACCCGCAGTAGCTGCAGGTCGGCGTCCATCACCACCAGGTTAGCCGCGGATCCGGCGGCCAAAACCCCGGCGCCGTCGAGGCCCAGCGCCCGGGCCGGGGTGGTGGCACTCATGCGCACCGCCGCGGCCAGCGCCGCGTCGTCGCCGCCGAGCAAGCCCACCGCCGTCGTGAACAGCCGGTCCATGGTGGCGGTGCTGCCGGCGATCGTGGCGCTGCCGCGCAGTCGGGCCACCCCGCCGGTGACGTCGACTCCGAGCCCGCCCAGGGTGAATGCACCGTCGCCGACTCCGGCGGCGGCCATCGCATCGGTGACCAGGGCGACCCGGTCGGGGCCGACAGCCGCCACGACATGCCGGATCACGCTCGCGTGCAGGTGCACGCCGTCGGCGATCAGCTCGGTGGTCACCCGAGGATCGCCCAGCAGCGCCGGCACCGGTCCCGGCTCGCGATGATGCAACGAGCGCATCGCGTTGAACAGGTGGGTTCCGACGGTCGCTCCGGCGTCGATCGCGGCCAGCGTCTGCTCGTAGGAGGCGTCGGTATGACCCAGCGCCACAACGACTCCCGCGTCCACCAAGCGACGGATCGCAGCCGGCACGCCGGGCAGCTCGGGTGCCACGGTGACCATCGCGATCGCACCGTCGCCGGCGGCCAGCAGCGCATCGATCTCGCGGGCGTCGGGGTCGCGCAGCCACGCGGGATCGTGTGCACCGCAATGCAGCCCGCTCAGCCACGGCCCCTCCAGATGGATGCCGTCCACCACACCGTGCCGGGTCGCGTCGGCCAGGGCGCGCACCTGGGTCAGCAGCACCTCGGGGGCGGCGGTCACCAGGCTGGCCAGCCTGCCGGTGGTGCCGTGCGCAACGTGCAGAGCAGCGACACGGTCGGGGGCCTCGGGGTAGGAGACGCCGTCGCCGCCGTGGCAGTGCATGTCGACAAAGCCCGGCACCACAACGCAATCGGCGAAATCGTCGTCGGCAGGAGCCGGTGGCGCCCCGGACCCGCAGTCGCTGATCCGCCCGTCGTCGACCCTGAGCCAGCCGGGCCGGCAGACCCGGCCCTCGAGCACGACGGCGCCGGCGCTGATCACCGACATGCCGATGTGCCGATCTGCGGGGCGGTCGCCTCGTCCGTCTCGTCGCTGGGCCAGCGCCCGCCGTTCTCCCAGAAGTGCCGGATGTCTTCGAGTTGGCGGCCTTTGGTCTCCGGCGCGTAGCGGTACACGAAGGCCAGGCTGAGCAGTGCCAGCACCCCGAACACCGCGAACGTTGCGGCGCCGCCCAGCGAGGTGAGCATGGTCAGGAACACCCCGGCGACGATCGCGTTGGCCACCAGATCCGACGTCAGCATCGCCGAGGATCCCATCGAGCGCAGCCGGGCCGGCAGGCTCTCCCCGGCGTACACCCACACCAGCGACCCGAAGCCGAAGGTGTAGCCCACGGTGAACAGCAGCACCCCGCCGAACTTGACCGCCGCCAGCGCGTCCCCGAATTTCGGGCCGACGGCGAAGACGGCGATCAGCAGCGCATTGGCGGCGACCATCGCGGTGATCCCGGACAGCAGGATGGGGCGGCGGCCCACCCGATCGATCAACGCCAGCGAGACCAACATCGCCGCCAGCGCGGCGACCTGCACCAGCGCCGGCAGCACCAGCAGCGCGAAATCGCCTTCAAAGCCCATCTTTTCGAACAGTCGGGGACTGTAGTAGACGATCGCGTTGATCCCGGTGATCTGGACGAAAAAGCCCAATGTGACCACGAACAGCGTCGCCCGCAGATACGGCGGCCGCAGCATCTCGCGCAGCACCCCGACCCCGCCCTGCTGTTCCTCCCGTAGCGTCCGGCTGATCTCGGCGAGCTCCCGTTGCGCGTCGGTGTTGGGTTCGATCCGCTGCAGTGCGCGGTGCGCCTCCTCGACCCGGCCCTTGAGCAGATACCAGCGGGCGGTGTCGGGAATGCGGGCCAGCAGCAGCGTCACCAGCACGGCGGGCACCGCGGCCAGCCCCAGCATCGCGCGCCAGCTGCCGGTGCCGGCCAACAGGTAGGCGCACAGGTAGCCGGCGATGATCCCGATCACGGTCGCCACCCCGTAGGTGACCAGCAGCGCACCGCGGGCATCGGCCGGCGCCGACTCGGCCACGAACACCGGCACCACCACCACCGAGACTCCGATGGTGATGCCGAGCAGCAGCCGGGCCACGGTCAGCATCGGCACCGACGTCGACGCCGCCCCCAGCAGCGCGAAGACCGCATAGGTGATGGCCACCGCGACCATCGAGTTCTTGCGCCCGATGGTGTTCGCCAGCCAGCCGCCCGCCGCGGCACCGGCGATCTCGCCGATCACCGTGGCGGTGGCCACCATCTCCTGTTGGGCGGCGGTCAGCCCGAAGTCGGCCTCGATGAACAGCAGTGCGCCGGCGATATTGGACAGGTCATAGCCGTAGATGACACCGACGCTGGCAGCGGCCACGCCGACCAGCAGTGCCAGTGGCGAGGATCGGCGCAGTTCCCCGATTCGGCCCATCTAGCTCACCGTAGGGGATGGGCCGGGCTACCCCGCGACGAACACCCGCTGCGCGCGGATCACCATGTCGAGGCCCCGCCGGGCCGGCGATTCACTGCCCGGGCACCCATGATGAGCGCGAACACGATGATCGTGCCGAAGATGCCCACCCCGACCCGTACCGGCACCGTGTCGTCGGCCGGCGCCAAGGCCATGGCCTGGGGATCGGAGCCGCCGGCGGGGGCACGAGGTGCCACCAGCGCCGGGTCGGGCTCGATCAGGGTCCCGACCCGAGTGCCCGACGGAGTGGCGAAGCCGTAGTCGAGCAGGTGCGCGGCCTGCTGCCACGGGGGGATCGGCTGCCGGGTGCCGCGCAGCAGCACGGTCACCAGCCGCCGGCCGTCGCGGGTGGCCGCGCCGACGAACGTCTGCCCGGCGTCGTCGGTGTAGCCGGTCTTGCCGCCCAGGGCGCCCGGGTAGTTATAGAGCAGCTGGTTGTCGTTCTCCAGGGTGTAGCCGGGCACATCGCCGTAGCCGGGGAAGTCGAACGTGCGGGTGGCAACGATGGTGGCGAACATCGGGTTGCTCCAGGCGTAGCGGTAGAACAGCGCGATGTCGTAGGCCGAGGTGCTCATGCCGGGTCCGTCCAGTCCGGACGGGGTGGCGGCGCGGGTGTCGCGGCCACCCAGCTTGGCGGCCAGGGTGTTGATCTTGTCCAGTGCCGCGTCCATGCCGCCCAGTTGAGTGGCCAGGGCGTGGGCGGCGTCGTTGCCCGAGCCCATCAGCAGCCCGTGCAGCAACTGGTTGACGGTGAAGTCGCCGCCGGGGCCGACGCCGACCCGGGTGCCTTCTGCGTTGGCGTCCTCCTGGGTGCCGGGGACGACCCTGTTCAGGTCCAGCTCATTCAGCGACGCCATCGCGGTCAGCACCTTGATCACACTGGCCGGCCGGTGCCGGCCGTGCGGGTCGCGTGCGGCGATCACCGCGCCGCTGTCCAGGTCGGCCACCAGCCAGGCCTCGGCGGAGACGTCGGCGGGCACCGGAGGGGTGTCGGGTGCGGCGACGATTCCGCAGCCGGCCAGCGCTTCCCCGCCGACCGGGGTCGCCGGCACCGGCAGCGGCAGCGGCGGGTCACCGGCCAGCGGCACCTCCGAGGCGTCCACCGCGGGCGGGGTACTGACCTGGTAGGGGCAGTTGACGGATCCCACGTTGAGACCCGGGGTGGGGTCGGCGGCCGCCAGGGGTGTGGCGGTGGCGAGGAAACCCACCGTCACCAGGACTGATATCGAGCGCGCAAAAGACATCGTGTGTGCAGGTTAGGCGAACGGCGCGGCGAATCCGGGGAGCCACGCTGTGACGGGTGGTGCGCAAGTTACAGTAGGAGGCTACAGCCGGAAATAAGCCAGGCCGGACCCGCCGATGCGGCCCAGCCACAGCCGGCCGCCGGCCTCGACCACCCCGGTCACCAGGCCGAACGGCGCATCGATGCTGCGGAACTGGGCCAGCACCCGTCCGTCGTCGGCGTCGAAACCGACCACCCACAGCACCGGCTTCGGATCGGGCAGCCAGCGATACGGCAGCAGGCGCCACAGCAGGGTGCGCAGCATCGGAGCTCGCGGGCTGAGCCAGTCGGCCAGCGCGTTGGGTTCGGAGAACATCGCCACCCAGATCCGGCCGTCAGAACCGGTGGAGATGTTGTCGGGATGGCCGGGCAGTTCGCTGACCAGTGCGGTGATCGAACCGCGGCGCGGCCCGCTCAGCCAGTACTTGGACAACCGGCGCCCGGTGCTCTCGGCGAACACCACCGCCGATTCGTCGGCGGTCAGGGTGACGCCGTTGGCGAAGTGCAGCCCGGAGGCCAGCACCGACGTCGTGCCGTCGGGGCGGCGTTGCATCAGCGATCCGCTCGCCCGGGCCTCGATCACCGATGCCTTGTAGTGCTCGTAGCGGAACCGGTCGGTGGACTCGGTGAAGTAGATGGTGCCGTCGGCCGCTTCGACCGCATTCGAGCAGAACGTCAGCGGCCGCCCCGCGACATGGCTGACCAGGGTCTCCAGCAGCCCGTTGGCCGGGTCATAGCGCAGCAGCCCGCGGTGGCTGTCGCAGATCAGCAGCCGGCGGTCGCGGGTGAAGGCCAGACCCAGCGGGCGCCCGCCGGTATCGGTCACCACCCGAGGCGCGGCGCCGTCGGGACCGACGGCGATGATGCGCCCGTCCTCGACGCCGGTCCAGACGGTGCCGTCGGCGTCGACGACGACGTCTTCGGGGGCTGTGCCGGGAATCTCGACGACGGTCAGCTTCGGAGTCGGGTCGGGCGGGGGCAGTGGCCGCGACGGCGGGGGCCGCCAGCGGACCGGCGAGATACGCGGTTTGCGGCTCATGCCGACGACACTAGGGCCGTGTCCGCCAAAGGGTTCGGCAAACGCACCCGACGGACATAGTGTCGGAACCTGGGGCTGGTCCGGGGAGGGCTGATCATGCGTGCTGATAAGAGCCATGCGCTGCTGTGGCACGGCGTCTTCCTGTTCCTGCTGGGTTTGCTCACCGGATTGGCCACCGGGGCGATGAGCAACCCCCGGATGGGCGTGTCCGCGCACGTGGAAGCCGTGTTGAACGGGATGTTCCTCGTAGTGCTCGGTCTGCTGTGGCACCGGCTGCGGCTCCCGGCGGGCTGGCTGACCGCGCTGTTCTGGTTGGCGCTCTACGGTGCGTACGTGAATTGGGCCAGTACCCTGGCGGCGGCGATTTTCGGCACCGGCCGGACTACTCCGATCGCCGGCGCCGGCCACCACGGCGCCGCGTGGCAGGAGAATCTCGTCGACGCCGGTCTGTACAGCTTGAGCGTGGCGATGCTGGCGGTCAGCGTCATCGTGCTGTTCGGACTGCGGCCCGGCGCCGACCGGCCGGACGAGGAATCCCCGCGCCACGGCGAGCACCCGCGGTGACATCCGGCTTACGCTGGTGCAATGACTGCGGCGGTCGAGGACTTCGAGGCGTTGCGGCCGCATCTGCTGGCGGTGGCCTACCGGCTCACCGGCATGTTCGCCGACGCCGAAGACATCGTGCAGGACGCCTGGCTGCGCTTCGCTGCCGCCGAGCGCGACCAGATCGCCGACCCACGGGCCTGGTTGACGACGGTGGTGAGCCGGCTCGGTCTGGACCGGCTGCGCTCGGCGCCGCGGCGCCGCGAATCCTATGTGGGCGAATGGCTTCCGGAGCCGGTGGTGACCGGCGCAGACGAATCCGATCCACTGGCGGCGGTGGTGGCCGGTGAAGACGCCCGGTTCGCCGCGATGGTGGTGCTGGAGCGGCTGAACCCGGATCAGCGGGTGGCGTTCGTGCTGCACGACGGCTTCGCGGTGCCGTTCGCCGAGGTGGCCGAGGTGTTGCACACCAGCGAGGCCGCTGCCCGGCAGCTGGCGTCGCGGGCCCGGCGCGCCGTTGCCACCGATCCGCCGCCGCAACCCGATCCGCGGCACGCCGAGGCGGTCGGGTCGCTGATGGCCGCGATGGCCGCCGGGGACCTGGACGCGGTGGTGGCGCTGCTGCACCCGGACGTGACGTTCACCGGTGACTCCAACCGCCGGGCGCCGACCGCTGTCCGGGTTATTGAGGGCCCGGAGAAGGTGGCGCGGTTCCTGCTGGGCCTGGCGCGGCGCTACGGGCCGACCCTGGTGACGGCGAACCAGCTGGCGTTGGTCAACGGCGAGCTCGGCGCCTACACGGCCGGCGCGCCGGGCGCCGACGGATTCGCCGAGCTGCTGCCGCGTGTCACCGCGATGACGGTGCGCGACGGCCTGGTCTATGCCGTCTGGGACATCGCCAACCCGGACAAGTTCACTGGTTCTCCGCTGCGCGGTTCCGCGAGCCTGTAGTTAGCGAGATGTGCACTCGCACTTCTGCACGCTAACTACAGTCTCGGGGCGTCACTGGGCCCACGGCACCCGGCAGGCGTCCCCGGAGCTGAAGCCCTGCTCGGTGATGCCCAGCGCGCTGTACATCCGGGCCCGCATGTTCTCGACGCCGATCTGATACGTCAGCTCGATGACGCCGTCGTCGCCGAACCTGTGCCGCAGATCGGCGACCTGCTCGTCGGTGACCGAGTGCGGGTCGGTGGTGACGGCGTCGGCGTAGGCGATGGCGGCCCGTTCGTCGTCGGTGAAGCGCGGGGAGCTCGCGTAGTCGTCGATCTCCTTGAGCCGCTCGACGTCCAGGCCCTCCAGCCGGCTCAGCATGGCGCCGAAGTCCACGCACCACGAGCAGCCGATGGTGCGGGCGGTCCAGAACACCGCCAGGTCGCGCACCCCGGCCGGCAGCTTGCGTGACGCGGACTGCAGCAGGCCTTCGTGCACGGCGTTGGCGACCAGGAGGCGTGGGTGATGGGCGGCGACGGTGAACGGCTCGGGAACCTCGCCGAAGCGGCGCTTGGCGTAGCGGTACATCGCCCGGGTCAGCAGGTTCGTCTTCTTGGGGGGCAGCGGTGGGATACGTGGTTGAGTAGTCATACCCCTTAGACGAGGCGGCCCGGCAGAACGTGACAGTGTCTTTTGCCGCGAGCGTGCGTGTTAGTCCAGCGACACACCGCCTTAGGCCGTACAACTGTGCACGCTCACGGCCGAGCGAGCCGGGCGTCGGCGTGCCTCACATCAGAAACGGCACCAGCGCGTTGCGGTCGGTGGGGTAGTCGGCGAACTTCTCCCGGTACCAGCGGTGGGTCTGCAGCGCCCGGGGAATCAGGTTGCCGGCGGTGATCAACAGGATGACCACGCCGGGCAGTGCCCAGGTCAGCACGGCGAAACCGGTCCAGGCGATCAGTTCGCCCAGGTAGGCCGGGCTGGTGACGAACCGGAAGCCGCCGCCGAATGGAATCCGGTACTCGGCGGCACCGGGGTCGTTCTTGTCGCGCAGGTTCCGCACGATCGACTCGGAGCTGACCAGCAGCGCGAACCCGCACAGGTAGATCACCAGGCCCACCACGAAGCGCGGGTCGGTCAACCAGGCGCGGCCGTACCGCCCCAGGTAGTCATGGCTGAACAGCGCACCGTTGAGGTAGCCGTGCATCGTCGTGACGAGCATGCCCATCACCACCACGGAGATGTTGAACGTGCTGCGCTTGCCGGGGACCTGGCGGATCGCCAGCGGGAAGAACCAGCCCCGGTTGGCGTAGTGCAAAGCCCAGATACCGGCCAGCACAAGGGAAGTCGGCTCGAACCGGTGCGGTCCGGCCAGGTAGGCGATCACGAACACCACCGTCGCGGGGATCTCCATCAGCCACCAGCCGAACTTCGGGTTCAGGTTGAACCCGAGTTTGGCCGAGGAGAACCGCCCGTAGGAGCTCTGGCCGAAGAAGCCGCCGATGATCACGAACGCGGCGAAGCCGAACGCGAAGGTCAGGACGGTGTCGTAGCTGGAGTTTCCGGTGTACCAGTGCACGGACGTTGTTGTACCACGCCGACCGGCTTCCCTAGCGCCGACGGGATGGCCCCGACGGCCGCGGGCCCAAGGACCAGGGAAATCCCTGTATCGCTGTGGGTCTTCCGGAAATTAGCCTCCTGAATTGACGATGTTCGTTCCGTCTCCGAGGGGAATTTGATGACTCGACAGCGCGGCGGCAGGCGCAATGGCAGGTTGAGGGCGGCACTGGGTCGCCGGGCGGCGGGCGCGGGGTCGGTCGCGGGGGCGTTCCTGGCTTTCGGGTTGTCTCCGCTGGCGGGCGGCGCCTGCGGCCCAGGCCGATGAATTCGACTGGTTGACAGACCTGTTCGAGCCGCGGTCCCGGCGGTACCGCGCCCTCCCCGGCCGGCGACGGTGGCGATGGCGGTGACGGCGGGGACGGCGGTGACCGCGGAGTCGGCGGTAACGGCACACCCGGCACCGCGGGAACACCCGGCCAGGACGCGCCCTGAGCCTGGCTCAGGGCCGGCTACGGGTGGGAATCAGCGGGCGAACATCAAGGCCCGCTTGACCTCCTGGATCGCCTTGGTGATCTCGATGCCGCGCGGGCAGGCGTCGGTGCAGTTGAACGTGGTGCGGCAGCGCCACACCCCGTCGACCTCGTTGAGGATGTCCAACCGCTCCGCGGCGCCCTCGTCGCGCGAGTCGAAGATGAACCGGTGGGCGTTCACGATCGCCGCCGGCCCGAAATACGACCCCTCGCTCCAGTACACCGGGCAACTGGTCGTGCAGATGCCGCACAGGATGCACTTGGTGGTGTCGTCGTAGCGGTGCCGGTCGTGCTGGCTCTGGATCCACTCCCGGGTGGGCGGATTGCCGCTGGTGATCAGGTACGGCTTGATCGCCCGGTAGGCGTCCATGAACGGTTCCATGTTGACCACGAGGTCTTTTTCCACCGGCAGCCCACGCATCGGCTCGATGGTCAGCGTCAGCTCCTTGCCCGGCTTTTTGGGCAGGATGTCGCGCATCAGCAGCTTGCAGGCCAGCTTGTTGTTGCCGTTGACCCGCACGCCGTCCGAGCCGCACACCCCGTGCGCGCAGGACCGGCGGAAGGTCAGCGTGCCGTCCAGGTAGCTCTTGACGTAGATCAGCAGGTTCAGCAACCGGTCGGTGGGCAGCGCCGGAACCCGGAAGCTCTGCCAGCCGTCGGTGGCGGCGTACTGGTCGGGGTTCTCCGGGTTGTACCGGGCGATCTTGAGCGTGACCATCTGCGCGCCCTCGGGGACCGGGGGCAGCGGCGGGTCACCGGCCGGCGGGCCGTCGACCAGCGCCACCGGTGTGGTGCTCGCCGGACCCGACGAGCAGCATCCGCCCTCGGACGAGCAGCAGGCTGAACCAGTTTCGGACATCAGTACTTCCGTTCCTTCGGTTCGTAGCGGGTCTGCACCACCGGCTTGTAGTCCAACCGGATGTCGGCGATCAGGTCGGTGCCTTCCTTGTAGGCCATGGTGTGGCGCATGTAGTTGACGTCGTCGCGGTTGGGGTAATCCTCGCGGGCATGCCCACCGCGGGATTCCTGGCGGTTCAGGGCGCCCACCACGGTGACCTCGGCCAGCTCCAGCAGGAAGCCCAGCTCGATCGCCTCCAACAGATCGGAGTTGAAGCGTTTACCCTTGTCGTGCACGGTGATTCGGGCGTACCGCTCCTTGAGGGCGTGGATGTCGCTCAGCGCCTGCTTGAGCGTCTTCTCGGTGCGGAACACCGCGGCGTTGTTGTCCATCGACTGCTGCAGGGCGCCGCGGATGTCGGCGACGCGCTCGTTGCCGTGCTCGGACAGGATGTCGGATACCCAGTTGACCACCATGTCGGCCGGGTTCTCCGGCATCTCGGTGAAGTCGTGGGAGTTGGCGTACTCCGCCGCGGCGATACCGGCGCGGCGGCCGAACACGTTGATGTCCAGCAGCGAGTTGGTGCCCAGCCGGTTGGCGCCGTGCACCGACACGCAGGCGCACTCGCCGGCGGCGTAGAGCCCCGGCACAGTGGCGGTGTTGTCGCGCAGCACCTGCCCGGTCACCGTGGTCGGGATACCGCCCATCACGTAGTGGCAGGTCGGGTAGACCGGCACCAGCTCGGTGACCGGGTCCACGCCCAGGTAGGTGCGGGCGAACTCGGTGATGTCGGGCAGCTTCTCCTCGAGCACGTCCTCGCCGAGGTGGCGCACATCGATGTAGACGTAGTCCTTGTTGGGCCCGGCGCCGCGGCCTTCGAGCACCTCGAGCACCATCGAGCGGGCCACGATGTCGCGGGGGGCCAGGTCGACGATCGTCGGGGCGTAGCGCTCCATGAAACGCTCGCCGTCGGCGTTGAGCAGCCGGCCGCCCTCGCCGCGCACCGCCTCCGAGATCAGGATGCCCAGCCCGGCCAGCCCCGTCGGGTGGAACTGGTGAAACTCCATGTCCTCCAGCGGCAGTCCCTTGCGGAAGACGACGCCCATGCCGTCACCGGTCAGGGTGTGGGCGTTGGAGGTGGTCTTGTACATCCGGCCCGACCCGCCGGTGGCCAGCACGATCGCTTTGGCGTGGAAGACGTGGATGGCGCCGGTGGCCAGCTCGTAGGCCACCACCCCGGTCGCCACCGGACCCGACGGGGTCTCGGTGAGCACCAGGTCCAGCACGTAGAACTCGTTGAAGAACTCCACGCCGTGCTTGACGCAGTTCTGGTACAGCGTCTGCAGGATCATGTGGCCGGTGCGGTCGGCGGCGTAGCACGAGCGGCGCACCGGGGCCTTGCCGTGGTCGCGGGTGTGCCCGCCGAACCGGCGCTGGTCGATGCGGCCCTCGGGGGTGCGGGAGAACGGCATGCCCATGTTCTCCAGGTCCAGCACCGCGTCGATGGCCTCCTTGGCCATGATCTCCACCGCGTCCTGGTCGGCCAGGTAGTCGCCGCCCTTGACGGTGTCGAAGGCGTGCCACTCCCAGTTGTCGTCCTCGACGTTGGCCAGCGCGGCGCACATGCCGCCCTGCGCAGCACCGGTGTGGCTGCGCGTGGGGTACAGCTTGGTCAGCACCGCGGTACGAGCGCGGGGCGCGGCTTCCACCGCCGCGCGCATCCCGGCGCCGCCGGCGCCGACGATCACCACGTCGTATCGATGTTCCTGAATCACCGCGATATCACCCGTTCGTAGGAGATTTGCCGTCAAGAAATGTTCGGGTCGAAGCTCAGCAGCACGTAACTGCCCAGCGCCAGCGTGAAGATCACCGAGAACGCCAGCAGGGTCATGAGCCAGAACCGGCTGCGATCACTGCGGGTGTAATCGCCGATGATCGTGCGCAGGCCGTTGGCGCCGTGCAGTTCGGCCAGCCACAGCAGGGCCAGGTCCCAGATCTGCCAGTACGGCGAGCTCCAGCGCTCCGCGACGTAGTTGAAGTCGATCCGGTACACCCCGTCCTGCCACATCAGCATGATGAAGAGGTGTCCGAGCACCAGGAAGATCAGCACCGCGCCGGAGAACCGCATGAACAGCCAGGTGTACTTCTCGAAGTTGGGCATCCCGTTGGACCGGCGCGGCGAGCGCGGGTCCCCCAGGCTGGCCGGGCGGTCGCGGTCCGGGCCGCGGACCGGGGCCAGCGCGCCGCGGCCCAATTGCAGGTCAGGTGTGCTCATAAAAATCGCTCCGCCATGTGCATGCCGATCCGGACCACCACCGGGACCATCACCACCAGCCAGATGGCGCAGACCGCCACCAGCATCTGGCGCTGCCAGCGGCAGCCCTGCCACCAGAAGTCGATCAGGATCAGCCGGACCCCGTTGAGGCCGTGGAACAGCACCGCGGCCACCAGGCCCAGTTCCATCAGGCCGACGATCGGCGTCTTGTAGGTCGCGATCACCTCGGTGTAGGCCTGCGGGCTGACCCGCACCAGTGCCGTGTCGATCACGTGGACGAACAGGAAGAAGAAGATGGTCGCACCGGTGATCCGGTGCAGGGCGAACGCCCACATCCCGGGGTCGCCCTTATACAGACTCTGCCGCCGGGGACGCCGGGAAGAAGCTTGGGTCCCTGGCGTCGCCGTATCGGCGGATGTCGCCGTCATCAGCGCCTCCAAATATCTGTAGCCACCCCGCTTGGTCGCGCTTACGGCAGCTACGCAACGCCATCGCTGTCAATAAACCTCGGCTTGGACTCTAAACCCATACACAGGGTGGAAACGACCACGTCGAAGTTACCGGCGGGTAGGAACGGTCGAAGTTAGGGTGACATTCGACAAACGGCTGCGGACGGACGGGGTGGCGCGGTGTACTCGAAACGATATGGGCGCAGCTGAGGTGTCGGACGTAATTGACTGGGACTTGTTGCGGCGCAAGGCAATTTCGGTAGCTGCGAACGCCTACGCGCCGTATTCGCGGTTGTCGGTCGGAGCGGCGGGCCTGGCCGCCGACGGTCGCCTGTTCGCCGGCTGCAATGTGGAGAATGTCTCATATGGTCTGGGCCTGTGCGCCGAGTGCGGGGTGGTCGCCGCGCTGTACGCCGCCGGGGGTGGACGGCTGGTGGCGCTGTCGTGCACCGACGCCGCCGGCAACCTGCTGATGCCGTGCGGGCGGTGTCGGCAGGTGCTGCTCGAACACGGCGGACCCGAGCTCCTCATCGACCACCCGGCCGGTGCGCGGCGGCTGTCCGACCTGCTGCCGGACGCCTTCGGGCCCGACGCATGGCGGTGAACCCCGTTTTCGACGCCCCGACGCTGATCGCCACCAAGCGCGATGGTCACCGCCTGACCGACGCGTCGATCGACTGGCTGATCGACTCCTATACCCGCGGGGTGGTCGCGCAGGAGCAGATGGCGGCGCTGCTGATGGCGATCTTCCTGCGGGGCATGGACGCCCGCGAGACCGCGCGCTGGACCACGGCGATGATCGCCTCGGGGGAGCGGCTGGACTTCGCCGACCTGCGCCGCAACGGGCGCCGGGTGCCGACCGTCGACAAACACTCCACCGGCGGTGTGGGCGACAAGATCACCCTGCCGCTGGTGGCGGTGGTCGCGGCGTGCGGTGCCGCGGTGCCGCAGGCCTCCGGGCGCGGCCTGGGTCACACCGGCGGCACCCTGGACAAGCTGGAGTCGATCGCCGGTTTCGACGCCACGCTGTCGACGGCGCGGCTGCGGGACCAGCTCGCCGAGGTCGGGGCCGCGATCTTCGCCGCCGGCGCATGCGCGCCCGCCGACGCCAAGCTCTACGCACTGCGCGATATCACCGCCACCGTGGAGTCGCTGCCGCTGATCGCCAGTTCGGTGATGAGCAAGAAACTGGCCGAAGGCGCCGCGGCGCTGGTCCTGGACGTCAAGGTCGGCTCGGGAGCCTTCATGAAGACCGTCGGGCAGGCCCGGGAGCTGGCCGGGCTGATGGTCGAGTTGGGCACGGCGCACGGGGTGCCCACCCGCGCGCTGCTCACCGACATGAACAGCCCGCTCGGGACCACTGTCGGCAACGCCCTGGAGGTCGCCGAGGCGCTGGAGGTGCTGGCCGGTGGCGGCCCCGAGGACGTGGTGGCCCTGACGGTGAGGCTGGCCGCCGAGATGCTCGCGCTGGCCGGGTTGGACACGCGCGATCCGGCGGCGACCTTGTCCGACGGCACCGCGATGGACGCCTTCGTCGCGATGGTCGGCGCCCAGGGCGGGGATCTGAGCGTTCCGCTGCCGATGGCGGCATGTTCGGAGACCATCTCCGCATCCCGGGGCGGCACAATGGGGGAAATCGACGCGATGGCGGTGGGTATGACGGCATGGCGGTTGGGAGCGGGACGTTCCCGCCCGGGTGAACGGGTGCAGGCCGGGGCCGGCGTGCGAATCCATCGCCGTCCCGGTGAACCCGTCAGCGCCGGCGAGCCGCTGTTCACGCTGTATACCGACACACCGGAGCGGTTCGGGCCGGCGCGTGCCGAGCTGGACGGCGGCTACCGCGTCCATGGCGTCCATGACGTCCATGGCACCCCGGCGGCCCCGCGGCCACTGATCATCGGAGCGACCCCATGACCACACCGCTGAGCCTGGAGATGATCCGCCAAGCGCCCAAGGCGCTGCTGCATGATCACCTGGACGGCGGCCTGCGCCCGGCCACCGTCGTCGACATCGCCGGGCGGGTCGGCTACGACGGGCTACCCACCACCGATCCCGACGAACTGGCGACCTGGTTTCGCACCCGCTCGCACAGCGGCTCACTCGAGCGCTACCTGGAGCCGTTCAGCCACACCGTGGCGGTGATGCAGACCCCCGACGCGCTGCACCGGATCGCGGCCGAATGCGTGGAGGATCTGGCCTCCGACAACGTCGTCTACGCCGAGGTGCGGTTCGCGCCCGAATTGCACATCGAGGGCGGACTGTCGTTCGACGAGGTGACCGACGCGGTGCTGGCCGGGTTCGCCGAGGGAGAGCGCCGCGCCGCGGCCGCCGGCCGGGAGATCACGGTGCGCTGCCTGGTCACCGCGATGCGGCACGCCGCGCTGTCCCGGGAGATCGCCGAGCTGGCCATCCGGTTCCGTGACAAGGGCGTGGTCGGGTTCGACATCGCCGGCGCCGAAGCCGGCCACCCGCCCAGCCGGCATCTGGACGCGTTCGAGTACATGCGAGACCATAACGCGCGCTTCACGATTCATGCCGGCGAGGCTTTCGGGCTGCCCTCCATCCACGAGGCGATCGCGTTCTGCGGCGCCGACCGGCTCGGGCACGGGGTGCGGATCACCGACGACATCACCGTCGACGATGACGGCGTGGTGCGGTTGGGCCGGCTGGCGGCGATCCTGCGGGACAAGCGGATCCCGTTGGAGTTGTGCCCGAGCTCCAATGTGCAGACCGGCGCGGTCGGCAGCATCGCCGAGCACCCGTTCGATCTGCTGGCGCGCGCCCGGTTGCGGGTCACGGTCAATACCGACAACCGGTTGATGAGCGACACCACGATGAGCAAGGAGATGCTGGTACTGGCCGACACGTTCGGCTACGGCTGGACCGATCTGCAGCGGTTCACCGTCAATGCGATGAAGTCGGCGTTCATCCCGTTCGACCAGCGAGTGGAGATCATCGAGGAAGTGATCAAACCGCGATTCGCGGTCCTGGTCGGTTGATTACGGCCCGATTCCGCATCGCAACTCCGGTGAAAACGACGAAAGCCGGACAATCGCGATTGCGATTGCCCGGCTTTCGAAGCCAGATCAGTGCTCGGTGACGGTTGCCTCCTGGTCACCGTCTTTCCAGGTGATGATGCCGTGCTCGAAGGTGGTCTGCTTGGCGCCGTCGGCGTTGGTGGTCTCGTCGCTGGTCGGGTAACCGAGCTTGCCCTGGGAGCCGCCCAGCTCGTTCCACTTGTCGCGGATCTTGCCCCACACCACGTAGGACCGGGTGGTGTGAACGATCACGCCGCCGTCGAACTGCTGGTAGATGCCGCCGTCGGGGTTCTTCTGCTCGGCGCCGGTCGGCTCGCCGAGGTCCTGCTTGGCGGTCGCGTCCAGCGAGTCCAGCTTGGCCAGGATCGGGCCGGAGACGGTGTACTCCTTGCCGTCCGCGCCGGTCATCTCGGTGGAGCTGGCGGCTTCGCTCTCCTCGGCGGGGGTGCTGACCGCGGACGAGATCACCGAGCTGGCCGAGGAGGCGATCGAGCTCGCCGAACTCAAGGCGTCGTTGGTCTTCTCTTTGGTCTCGCTGCAACCCGTGCCGATCAATGCGATCCCCAAAACTGCGGCGGATACAGCTGCGGCTCGTTGCGTTGCCTTGCGCATGTGTAGTCCTTTCGAATTGGAAGGGCCACGCAGACCACACGGCCCGGCCATAGGTTATCGGGCCAGATGTTATCGGGGATAGGACGACGCGGCAATGAAATCGGGCAAATGAATACCGCAATTATTGTTGAATTCTTGCGATACCCGCGCCCGGATAGCTGCACGACCCCGGGCCCGCGTGGGGCCTGCGGGGCAGCCGGGAACGGTGTGAGAAAGCCCTGATTCGGGCGCTACTCGCGGCGCAGCCGGGACTGCACGAACTGCTCGAGTTGTTCCCATTCCTTGACTGCCGGAGCAAACGGGCGCTGCGGTTCGCTCACCGATTCCCGGTCGAGTACATAGCTCACCAACCGGCCCAGGGCACGGTCCGGCTTGAGGGTCTCACTGACGACACCGTCCTCGGCGTAGGTGCCCACATCCTGCAGAAACTCCACGGCCAGCTCGAGTTGCTCGCGGTCCACCGCGTCGGGGCCGTCGGTCAGGTCGTCGACCATGCCGGACAGCACGTAGACGTTGTCGTCGGTGATGTCGATCGCCAGCGAGCCGTCGGTGGCGGCGGTGCGGATGTCGTCGTAGGTGCTCAGGTCCGAGAGGTCGTGATCGTGCTCGTCGGCGAGGTAGCGGGCCAGGGCGCGCTCGGAGCCGAACACGCTGATCCGGCCGTTGCGGCCGAGGAAAACCGGCTCGTCGCCGAGATAGCAGCGCAACGTGAAGAACGTCCCGTTGTCGGTGATGATCCGAATCGGGTCGATGCCCACCTTGGTCCAGAAGTTCGCGTCACCGCCGAGCACGAGCCGCTCACCGGTGGCATGCTCGCCGAGCACGGCGGCCGTCTCATCGGAGTCGGTGTCGGCGGCGTCTGCCGGGTCTTCTGAGACGGTCTCCTGGAGTTCGGCCGGGGGCTCTTCGGCCAGCTCGTCGGCCGCCTTCGACGACGCGGCACTGTCGACGTCGGGAGTGCTGATGACCTCTTCGACCGCGGCCAGGACGTTGCCCCAGCTGCGGCCGACGATCTCGGCGAGCGCATTCCACCGTTTGCGTCCGGCGCGGCCGGTGAAGTTGTCGATGCCGCCGGCCAGCGTGCCCAGGCTCGGGTTGCCGTTGAAGAACTTCGTCACCGTGGTCAGGTCGCACACCGACCCGATCGAGGAGACGATCTCCATCGCTTCGGCCACCGTCCGCACGGACTTCTTGGTCGGCTTCTCCGCCAGCAACTCCTCCACCGCGATCAGGTCGTAGTGGCGGTTGCCACCCGGGTTGAGCCGGTGCGCCGTGACCTCGACGGCCTCGACCAGCTTCGGCCACGCGGGGTGATCCACCAGGTCGTTGTCGGTGTTGGACCGCACGAAGGCCACCAAGTCGGCCGCGGTGGCGAAGGCGTACAGGTCTTCGTCCTTGCCGAGGAACGCCTCCCACTCGTCACCGGCGTCGCGCCAGCGCGGCGCCCACAGGGTGTAGCGGTCACCAGCGGTCACCGCAAGACGGATCGGTACGAGGTCAGCTGCCATGGCGCACAGAGTAGCGAGCGGCCCGCCGGCCCCCCGAACCGGGATTCGCGCCGGGATTAACACCGGCATTAGCGCCGGATTTGTGGCGCCGGCCCACGTGCAAATAAAGAAACCTGAATTTCTCGTGTTAGCAATGGTGTCGCACTCATCTTTTGGTTAGGTTCACTTCGCCGGGTGCGTACACCAACGCAGAATCCCGGGGGTCGGGGAGGACGTGATGACGACAAGGCGGTTGCACCCGCTGGGGGCGATGTTTCTGACGGTGCTGTGCGTCGTCGTGCTGGGCGTGACGTCGCTGCTCGCGCCGGTGGCCGGCCAGGGCCTGAGCCGGCTCGCCGATCAGCTCACCGCTCGGCTACGGCTGCTGGCCGACGAGGGCTGGATCATGAGCGGCACCGGGGTCCCGGACCCGACCGTTGGTTCCTACCTCAGTCAGATCCTCGCCGGCTACCTGCAGCCCTCGGCGCCGCTTTTCGACGGCCAGCCGACCTTCGACGGCTACAACTTTCAGGGCCTGACCACCCCCGAGCAGTTCTGCCCGTTCGTCTGCATCCCGGATCAGCCGCCGCTGAACTTCGGCGATTCTCTGAACGCCGGTGTCGCCGCGCTGCATCAGTCGATCCTTCCCCAGCTGCTGTCCGGCGACAACGTCACCGTGTTCGGGTACTCCCAGAGCGCCGCCATCAGCACCATCGAGATGAACGACCTGATCGCCAACGCGGGGGCGCCCGGTTATCCCACCCTGGATCAGCTGGGCAATCTTCACTTCGTGCTGATCGGCGACCCCAACAATCCGATCGGCGGCATCCTGGACCGCTTCCAGTTCCCGGACGACCAGCACCTGCCGTTCGTGAACATCCCGCTGAGCCTGGACGCCACCCCCACCGAACACATCTCGACCGACATCTACACCGGTGAATACGACGGCTGGGCCAACTTTCCGCAGGATCCGACCAACATCCTGGCCGTGATCAACGCCCTGATCGGCATTCTCACCGTGCATCCGTACTACCCGCTCTACACCGCCGAGCAGTTGGCCAGTGCGGTCAGCGTCGGAACCATCGGCGACGCCAACTTCTACATGATCCCGCAGAACCTGCCGATTCTTCAGTTCATGTTCAACGGCGGGACTGCGGGGCAGTTCTTCGGCGACTTCTTCTCGCCCTGGGCGCGGTTGTTCATCAACTGGGGCTACGGCAACGCCGGAGACCCGGACGTCAACGGGCTCTATCAGATCCCGGCCGGCGACTTCATCAACGGCAGCGCCTACCAGCAGGCATTCGGGGTGGCCGGCGGGCCGTGGGCGATGACGCCCACCGGCGAGCTCTACGACGGCTCCGGCGTGATGGGCCTGTTCATGAAGATGGACCCGCTGCAGATGCTCGCCGGCACGCAGAACGCGCTGATCCAAAGCCTGGTCGGCCCGTGGGCGGACGTGGCGGCCGCCGCCAACGGCGGCACCCTGTCGGCATCGGACATCAGCACCATCACCGGCATCACCGACTTCCTGCAGGTCATCACCGGCTACGACCTGGTCAACTCGATCGACAAGGTCGTGCTCGACGGGTGGACCAGCCT
Organism: Mycolicibacter terrae; assembly: GCF_010727125.1. Taxonomy (NCBI): domain Bacteria; kingdom Bacillati; phylum Actinomycetota; class Actinomycetes; order Mycobacteriales; family Mycobacteriaceae; genus Mycobacterium; species Mycobacterium terrae. The sequence goes on from NZ_AP022564.1 coordinate 954,536, forward strand.
GGCCAACTCGCTGGATCTGGGCGACGTGCTGGGCCCCGATGCCGTGCTCAGCGGGGTCGGCGTTCCCGGCGACGGGCTGTTGGCGCTGATCGGGGCGGGCTTCGACATCTTCAACGTCTTCGGCGCATAGGCGGCGAGGGGCGCCGGAATCGGCGCGGGTAAACGGCGACGCGACATCGGGACGGCATCGAGTACGTCCGTGCGAATCGGTGAACGAATTGCCGAACTCGTGGATTTGACAGCACCCGTTTTCTTATTAAGGTGAACCCTGAATTTCACCTTATAGACCAATGTGAACAACCCGGGAGGTCTGCGATGCCGACTAAGCGACTGCGGGCGGTGGGAGCGACCCTGCTGGTCGCGCTGTGCGCCCTGGTGTTGGCACTGTCGTCGCTGGTGGCACCGGCGCTGGCCTACCGCCTGGAGAAGCTGGTCGCCGACATCGTGCTGCTGGCCGGCGAGGGCTGGATCATGACCGGCACCGGAGAGTCCGACCCGACCGTCGGCAACTACATGGACCTGGTGCGGGACTTCTACCTGCAGCCAGCAGCACCGTGGTTCCCCGGGCAGACGGCGTTCCCCGACTACGTGTTCACCGGCTTGGTCACCCCCGAGCAGTTCTGCCCGATCGTCTGCCAGCCGTTGCCGGTTCCGCAGCTGGACTTCGCGGGCTCGCTGGCGGAGGGCGCCGCCAACCTCGACGCTGCGATCCGCCCGCAGCTGGAGGCCGGTCAGGACGTCACGGTGTTCGGCTACTCGCAGAGCGCCGTGGTCTCCACCCTGGCGATGCAGGGGCTGCTCGCCGACGTGCCGGGCGGTTCCTACGACCCGGACAATCTGCACTTCGTGCTGATCGGTGACCCGAACAGCCCGATCGGGGGCATTCTGAGCCGGCTGCACTTCGCCGACGGTTTCGACGGCAACATGCAGCACATCCCGTTCCTCGGCATCCCACTGGGCATCGGAGCGGGCCCGACCGACTTCTCGGCCAGTGTCTACAGCACCGAATACGACGGGTGGTCCAACTTCCCGCAGGACCCCACCAACCTGGTGGCGGTGCTCAACGCACTGATGGGAATCCTTGCGGTGCACGGCGCCTACTTCAACGACAACCTCGGCAACGCCGTCGACCTCGGCTCGATCGGGGGGAACGACTTCTACATGCTGCCCACCACCGAATTGCCGATCCTGGGGCCGCTCTACGGGCTCGGGGACATCGGCAAGCTCGTCGGTGACGCGCTGGCCCCGCTCCTGAAGGTCGCCATCGACTGGTCCTACGGCAACCCGGGCGCCCCGGACGCCGGAATCACCGTCGACGGTGTCGACCCGATCGGCGCGGCCGGCGCCTGGGCGGTCACCGCGACCGGCCACCTGTCGGAGGACACCGGCGTCGCCGGGTTCCTGCTGCGGATGGACCCGCTGCAGATGCTGGCCGGCGTGCAATACGCCGGCGTGCAGAGCCTGACCAACACCATCAACAACCTGCTGGACTTCGCCGGGCAGGCTCCGCTGTCGCAGTCGATCGTCGACTCACTGCTGAGCGGCTACAACTTCACGATCGAGCTGGACCAGGCGCTGCTCACCGGGTGGCACGAGCTGGCCACCGAGTGGAACCTGCTCGACGTGCTGGGGCCCGACGCCATCTTCAATGGGGCGCCGCTGATCTCCGCCCAGCCGTTGCTCGACCTGGTCGGGATGGGCTTCAGCCTCCTCAACTACCTCGACGCCTGATCGGATGTCCGGCCGGCGTCCGCTGGGGGCAGCACTGCTCGTGGCGGCGTCGGTGCTGGCGGCCGCCGGGCCGGTGAGCGTCGGCCCGCCCTACCGGCCCGCCGTCGCGCTGTTGGGCTACGACGGCTGGATCATGGGGCCGACCAGCATCCCCGATCCGACGGTCGGCGGCTACCTGGACGAGGTGCTGGCCCGGTTCCTGCAGCCCACCCCGCCGTGGTTCCCGGGGCAGCCGACGTTTCCCGGCTACCGGTTCGAGGGCCTGGTCACCCCCGAGCAGTTCTGCCCGCTGGTGTGCCTGCCGCCGCCGAACCCCTACCTGACCTTCGCCGAGTCGGTGGCACGCGGCGTTGAGATCTTGGACAGCGTTCTGGTGCCGCAACTGCAGTCCGGCGATGACGTCACGGTGTTCGGCTACTCGCAGAGCGCCACCATCGCCACCCAGGAGATGGTCAACCTGATCGCCGAGAACCCCGGCGGCGCCTACGATCCCGACCACCTGCACTTCGTGCTGATCGGCAACCCGAACAATCCGCTCGGCGGAATTCTGACCCGCTTCCCGGCGTATCCGCTGCTGAGCGACCAGCCGGTGCACCTGCCGTTTTTGGGCATCCCGCTGAGCATCGGGCCGACCCCCACGAGCGGATTCGACACCGACGTCTACACCGGCGAATACGACGGCCTGGCCAACTTCCCGCAGGACCCATCCAACCTGCTGGCCATGCTCAACGCGCTGATCGGCACGGCGACGGTGCATTTCTCCTATATCGACTTCGAAAATCTTTCCGACACAGCAGATCTCGGCACCCTCGGGGACACCGACTTCTATCTGATCCCCCAGCAGCTGCCGATCCTGTGGCCCGTCTACCAGCTCGGCGATGTCGGCAAGGTGCTCGGTGACGCGCTGGCCCCGGGACTCAAGCTGGCCATCGACTGGGGATACGGCAACCCGGGTGACCCGTTCGTCGGCGTCAACGGGACGGACGCCGTGGGCCCCTGGGCGGTCACCGCGAGCGGCCGGCTGGCCGAGGGCTCCGGCGTCGCCGGGTTCCTGCTGCGGATGGACCCGCTGCAGATGCTGGCCGGCCTGCAGTACGCCTCGGTGCGCAGCTTCGTCGACCCGGTCAATGACCTGCTCGGCTTCGCCGGCCATGATCCGCTGCCGGATTCGTTCGTCGAGGCGCTGCTGGCCGGCTACCGCCTCACCAACGAGGTGGACGCGTATCTGCTGGGCGCCTGGCAGGAGCTGGCGGTGTCGCTGGACGTCGTCGACTGGCTCGGCCCGGAGGCGGTGTTCAACGGCGAACCACTGCTTTCGCTGGGCCCGCTGCTGGACATGGGTGCGGTGGTCTTCGAGATCCTCAACTTCCTCGGCGCATGACCCGTAGGGTTTGAGCCCGTGGATGTCCGTGTCGTCGATCACCCGCTGGCCGCGGCACGGCTGACCACGCTGCGCGACAAGCACAGCGGCAACGCGGCGTTCCGGTGCGCGCTACGCGATCTGACCTGGATGCTGGTGTACGAAGCCACCCGGGATGCGCCCCGCGCGGAGGTCGCCGTGCGCACGCCGCTGACCGAGACCGTCGGGGCGCGACTGGCCACCCCGCCGCTGCTGGTGCCGGTGCTGCGTGCCGGGCTGGGCATGGTCGACGCCGCCCACGCCCTGATACCCGAGGCCGAGGTGGGCTTCGTCGGCGTGGTGCGCGACGAGGCCACCCACCAACCGGTGCCGTATCTGGCGTCGTTGCCGGCCGACCTGAGCGATCGCCCGGTCATGGTTCTGGATCCGATGCTGGCCACCGGTGGCTCGCTGGTGCACACCCTGGGCCTGCTGGCCGATCGCGGCGCAACCGATATCACGGTGCTGTGTGCGGTGGCCGCCCCGCAGGGCGTTGCGGCGCTGGAGCATGTGGCACCGCAGGTGCGGCTCATCGTCGCCACCGTCGATGACGGCCTGGACGAGAACGCCTATATCGTCCCGGGGCTGGGAGACGCCGGCGACCGCCAGTTCGGGCCGCGCTGAGCTACCAGACGCGGACCTCGTCGGCGACGGCAGCACACAGCCGCGACGCCTCCGCGCGATCGGTGGCCTGATCAGTCGAGGGCTCCCGGACGACCTCCAGGTAGCACTTGAGTTTGGGCTCGGTACCCGAGGGACGCACCACCACCCGCACCGACGTGCCCTGGCGGTGCCCGAAGAACTCCAGCGCGTCGGTGGTCGGCCCGGAGCGGTGCAGCAGATCGGTTGCCGCCACGGCGAATCCGGCCAGCTCGCCCGGCGGGTCGGCGCGCAGTCGCGCCATCACCGCGGTGGCCTCGGCCATGTCGGCGACCCGGCGCGACACCGCGTCGGTGACGTGCACGCCGTGCCGGCGCGCGAGCTCGTCGAGCGCCCCGGCGACCGAGGCGCCCCGATCGCGCAGTGCCGACACCAGATCGCAGACCAGCACCGCGGCGGTGATTCCGTCCTTGTCGCGCACCGCGTCCGGGTCCACGCAGTAGCCGATCGCTTCTTCGTAGGCGTAGATCAGGGCGGCACCGGGCAGGCCTGCGTCGGCGCGGGCGAGCCACTTGAACCCGGTCAGCGTCTCGACATGGCGGGCACCGTAGCGTTGCGCGATGCACGCCAGCATCCGGGAGGACACCACGCTGGTGGCCACCACCGCGCTCGAAGCGCGGCTTCCCCGCAGCCGGGAAAGCAGGTACTCGCCGAGCAGCCAACCGGTTTCGTTCCCGGTCAGCATCCGCCAGCCGTCCGGGCCGCCGATCCCCACCGCGCACCGGTCGGCGTCGGGATCCAGTGCGATCGCCACGTCCGCGCCGACGTCGGCGGCCAGCGCCAGTAGCTCGTCGGCGGCACCGGGCTCCTCCGGATTGGGGAACGCCACGGTGGGGAAGTCCGGGTCCGGATCGAATTGGCTTGTCACGGTGTGGATATCGCTGAACCCCGCGGCGCGCAGCACTTCGACCGCCAGCGCGCCGCCCACCCCGTGCAGCGGCGTCAACGCCACCCGGACCCGGCCGCCGTGGCGCCGCACCGCCGCGGCCCGCCCGATGTAGCGCTGCACCATCTCACTGTCGGCCGGCGGAACCGGACGCCGGGCGATCGTGTCGGCCGGGGGAGCTGCCGCCATCGCGGCCTCGATCTCGGTGTCGGTCGGGGTGACGATCTGCACGCCACCGTCGAAGTACACCTTGTAACCGTTGTCGGTGGCCGGGTTGTGCGAGGCGGTGATCTGGATACCGGCCGCCGCCCCGGTCTGACGTGTCGCGAACGCCACCACCGGCGTCGGCAGTGGATCGGGGAACCGCAGCACCGAAAACCCCGCTCCGGCAAGCACTTCAGCGGTCGCGGTGGCGAACTCTTCCGAGCCGTGACGCGCGTCGCGGCCGACCACCACCGTGGCACCGGCGCGCCGGTGCGCGGTGAGGACCCGGGCCACCGCCCAACTGGCGCGCAGTACGACGGCCAGGTTCATCGCGTCCGGCCCGCCCCGGACCGGCCCGCGCAGTCCCGCGGTGCCGAACCGCAGCGGCGCCGCGAACCGGGCGGCCAACTCGTCGGGGTGGCAGGCGCGAAGTTCCGCGGCGGTTACCGGGTCGGGATCGTGGGCGATCCACTCTTGAGGGGTCACACCGTCGATTGTGACAAGGGGTCAAGTGAACAGATGTCAACTACGCGATACGATTCTCCAGCTTGTGTCGAATCCGACGATGGGGTGCCGGTGGATCGTTCAACAGCCTTGCCGGTAGCCATGGTGCTCGCCGTCGCCGCCGCCGTGCACGGGGCCTTCGCGATGAACTACGGCTGGCACCCCGACGAGTTCTACTATGTGGTCTGCGGCCGGCATCTGGCTTGGGGATATTTCGACCACCCTCCGCTGGTGCCGCTGTTGGCCCGGGTGGCGGCCCACGGAGGTCTGCCTGGACTGCGACTGTTGGCCATCGCGACGCACCTCGGCTGCATCGTTTTGGCGGCGCTGCTGGCGGCGGAATTCGGCGGGCGGCGCATCGCGCAGGCGGTCACCGCGGCCGCGGTCGCGGCATGCCCGCTGTTCATGGGTGCGGCCATGTTTTTCGGGACCACCGTGGTCGACCAGCTGATCTGGATCGCGGTGCTGCTGCTGGTGACGCGGGCATTGCGGATCAAAACCGTGCTGGCCTGGCTGCCGGCCGGGCTGGTCGCCGGTGTCGGGTTGGAGGCCAAACAGACCGTCGCGCTGTTGCTCATCGGTATCGGGGTGGGGCTGGCGCTGTTCCGGCGGGACGCGTTGCGCACCGCGGGACCGTGGCTGGCCGCCGTCGTGGCGCTTGGATTGGCTGCCCCGAACCTGATCTGGAACGCGCAACACGGCTGGCCGAATCTGCAGTTCGCCCAGGCGATGTCGGTGCGAATGGGCGGTCCATTGGGATCCCTGGCCCAGTTGCCCCTGCTGTTGCTGCTATACGCCGGCCCGCTGCTGGTGCTGCTGTGGGTGATCGGGGCCCGCCGGCTGGCGTCTGAGGAAGCCCGGGAGCACCGCTGGATCCTGGTGGTGCCGGTGGTGGTGCTGATCCTGTGCATCCTCAGCGGCGGTCGCTGCTACTACGCGGGCCCGGCGCTCGCGGCATTGTTCGCCGCCGGCGCGGTGCGTATCGAATCCCGGGATCCGGGCCGGGCGCCGCGGGGCTGGGCGATCGCGCTGGTCGCGATGTTCACCGGCGCGGTCATGTTCTGCCTGCCGGTGCTGCCGCCGGCGGCCGCCACGACGTTGCGACGGGTCAACCCCATTCCGTTGGAGACCTACGGCTGGCCCGAGTTCGTCGACCAGGTGGCCGCTGCAGCGGCGCAACTGCCCGAGGGCGCGCCGATCTTCACCAGCAACTACGGCGAGGCGTCGGCATTGAAAATCCTCGGCCCGGGCGCCGGCATCGACCGACCGGTGGTCAGCGGCGACAGCAGTTACGCCCAGTGGGGGCCGCCGGCCGGCGACGCCGAAACCGTGCTGTGCGTCGGGCGGTTCCCGGTCCGGAAGTGGAGCCAATACTGGCGGCACGTCACCTACCTGGCGTCGATCAGGTTCCCCAGCGGGGTGCGCAACGGCGAGAGCAACGCGAAGATCTATCTGTGCGAGCAACCGGTGGGCGGCTGGGCCGCGATGTGGCCGCGGATGCGGCACAGCTCAGGAGTGAGCTACTGAGTCGAGGGGGTTGGTAGCCGGGCGATCACACCGGCGAGCAGCGCACCCATCCGTGCCGCCGATTCCCGGCCCGCAGCCAGCACCTCGGCGTGGCTGAGCGCCTCGCCGGTGAGCCCCGCCGCCAGGTTGGTCACCAGCGACAATCCCAGCACCTGGGCACCTGCCGCCCTGGCCGCGATCGCCTCGTGCACGGTCGACATCCCCACCAGGTCGGCCCCGAGGGTGCGCAGCATCCGGATCTCGGCGGGGGTCTCGTATTGCGGGCCGGCCATCCCTGCATAAACGCCTTCGGTCAACGTCGGGTCGACTTGGTGGGCCAGTGCGCGCAGCGCCGGGGTGTAGGCGTCGACCATGTCGACGAAGTGCGCACCTTCCAGCGGCGAGCGTCCCGTCATATTCAGGTGGTCGCTGATCAGCACCGGCTGGCCGACCTCGAAGTTCTCGCGCAGGCCGCCGGCCGCGTTGGTCAGCACCACGGTGTTCGCGCCGGCCGCGACGGCGGTCCGCACCGGGCGCACGACGTCGACGAGCGGGTGGCCCTCGTAGGCGTGGATCCGGCCGACCAGCACCAGGACCCGATGGGCGCCGATCGGTATCGACACCAGTTCGCCGAGGTGGCCCGCCGCGGTCGGCGCGCTGAAGCCGGGCAGGTCGGCCATCGGCATCGCCGCGGTGGGCGTGCCCAGGGCCGTCACCGCGGGCGCCCACCCGGAACCGAGCACGATCGCCACGTCGTGTGTGTCGACGCCGGTGCGCCGGGCCACGACGGCGGCCGCCTGGGTCGTGAGCGGAACCGTCACAGCCCCTGAGCTTAGTCGTGCGCCGCGGTGGGATACTGCGGTAATGCCCCCAGCTTCCGCGTCGCAGGCCGCCGAGGCGTGGCTGGCCCTCAACGCCGACGAGCTGGTCGCCTGGCGGCGGCATCTGCACCGCCACCCGGAACTGAGCCGGCAGGAGTTCGCCACCACCCAGTTCATCGCCGAACGCCTTGCCGGTGCCGGCCTCAACCCCAAGGTGTTGCCCGCCGGAACCGGGCTGATCTGCGATTTCGGCCCCGAAGACGGCCCGCGGATCGCGTTGCGGGCCGACATCGACGCCCTGCCGATGACCGAGCAGACCGGCGCGCCGTACTCCTCGCTGGTACCAGGGGTGACGCACGCCTGCGGCCACGACGCGCACACCGCGATCCTGCTGGGTGCCGCGCTGGCGCTGGCCTCGGCGCCGGAGCTGCCGGTCGGGGTGCGGCTGGTGTTCCAGGCCGCCGAGGAACTGATGCCCGGCGGCGCGATCGACGCCATCGCCGCCGGGGTGCTCACCGGGGTCAGCCGGATCTTCGCGCTGCACTGCGATCCCCGGCTGCGGGTCGGCCGGGTGGCCACCATCCCGGGGCCGATCACGTCGGCGGCCGACACCATCGAGATCACCGTCGGCGGCCCCGGCGGCCACACCTCCCGGCCGCACCTGACCGCTGATCTGGTCTACGGGCTGGGCGTGCTGATCACCGGGCTGCCCGGGGTGCTCTCCCGGCGCATCGACCCGCGTAACAGCACGGTGCTGGTGTGGGGGGCGGTCAACTCCGGGGCGGCCGCCAACGCGATCCCGCAGGCCGGGCGGCTGGCCGGCACCGTGCGTACCGCCAGCCGCGACACCTGGGTGGCGATGCAGGGCATCATCGAGGACGCGGTGGCCTCTTTATTGGCGCCACTGAACATCGATCACACGCTGTACTACCACCGCGGGGTGCCCCCGGTGGTCAACGAGGCGGTGTCGACCCGGATGCTCACCCACGCGATCGAGGCCGTCGGGCCCGACGTGCTGGCCGAGACCCGGCAGTCCGGTGGCGGCGAGGACTTCTCCTGGTACCTCGAGGAGGTGCCCGGCGCGATGGCCCGGCTCGGGGTGTGGCCGGGCAGCGGGCCGCAACTGGATTTGCACCAGCCGACGTTCGATCTCGACGAGCGGGCGCTGGGGATCGGGGTGCGGGTGATGGCCGGCATCGTCGACCAGGCCGCGCTGGTCTAGCCCCCTTTTTTTTGGCGCGAGCGTGCGTGTTTGCACGCCAACACGCCGGAAAAGTTGTACAACAACGCCCCCTCGCGGGGTAGCGCGGCTGTGCACAGTCCAGCGATTGTCCACATTTCGCGTCGCCGGGGCCGGGTGCGTAAGACCGCTTTCGGGTTTCGCGCCGACGATCTGCGGCATGGACCCTCGATTGCGTCAACTGCTCGACCGTCAGGGTGGGGTGGTGACGTCTGCCCAGGCGCTGGCGTTCCTGACCCGTCGCGGCCTGGAAGCGGAACTCAAACATGGCCCGCTGCACAAGATTTGGTATGGAATCTACGGCGAGGGGGAGCCGAGTGCCGAGCTGCAGTTGCGTGGGCTGGACCTTGCGACGGGTACCACGGTGGCGGTCTGTCTGGGGACCGCGGCCGCGGCATACGGCTTTGACACCGAGGAACCGGTCGATCTGCACGTGCTCAATCCGCCGGATCGACAACTGCGGTCAGCCGACGGGCTGGTGGTGCACCGGCGCGAGGGCGCACCGCTGAGCGAGGTCGACGGCCGGCCGGCGACCGCGCCGGCGTGGACTGCGATCGAGGTGGCCCGCGCCCTGCACCGTCCAAGGGCGTTGGCGACGCTGGATGCCGCGCTGCGCAGCGGCACCTGCACGCGCCGTGAGCTGCGGAGCGCGGCCCTCCGGCAGGCGGGCCGGCGCGGCATCGTGGCCGTGCGCGATCTGCTGCCGCTCGCCGATCCGCTGGCGGGATCGGAGATGGAGAGCGAGTCGCGGCTGATGATGATCGACGGCGGTCTGCCGTTGCCGGTTCTGCAGCACCGGATCGTGGATCGCGATCACCGGACCTGGCGCGTCGATTTCGCCTGGCCCGAACGGCGGGTCGCGGTCGAGTATGACGGCGTGGTCTGGCATGAGGGGCCCGAGGCGTTCGCCTACGAGCGCCGCCGGCGCGCTGCCTTGCAGGAGGTCGGCTGGGTAGTGATTCCGATCATCGCCGAGGATGTCCGGCGCCGGCCGTGGCAAACCGTCCGCCGCATCGAGATGCACCTGGCGCGCGCAGCCGCCTGACAGGCCACGTCCCCCAACCGAATCCCCCCGCGAGCGTGCACGGTCGTACGGACTTTGCGGCGTGTCGCCGTGCAGACACGCACGCTCGCGCCAAAAAAAGCGACCCGCTAGCTCCCGGGGCCGATGTTGCGGGCCGGGCGGGTCTGCAGGTTGCGCACGTATTCCTCTGGCGCACCGGCGATCTGGGCGGCCTCGGCGACCACGCCCAGATAGCGTGCCGACGGCAGCCCGCCCTCCCAGGCGTCCACCACGTACAGCCAGGCCAGCACCGGCTCGGGGGCGCGGTCCTCGGGATCCGAGGTGATGCCGTCCACCCGGTCCACCCGGCAGCGGATCTTCTTGTGGATCCCGAAGTCCGAGCCCTCCCAGCGATCCATGTTCTTCTCGTCCTCGTGGGTCACGTCGTAGAGGACGACGAACACGCTCGACCCCGGGTCCTCGACGACGGTCGCCAGCGCGCCCTCCCAGCCGATGTCCTCGCCGGCGAAGGTCAGCCGCCAGCCGTGGATCCAGCCGGTGCCGGTCATCGGGGAGTGCGGTGCGCGCTGCAGCATCTGCTCGGGATGCATGTTCGACCCGTAGGCGGCATAGAGCGGCACGGCAGAAAGCTTAAACGCAGCGTCGGCGATAAGTTGGTCGCTGTGACTTCTCCCTCCACGCGCATCGTGATCATCGGCGGCGGTCCGGCCGGCTATGAGGCCGCGCTGGTCGCGGCGGCCAAGGGCCCGGAGGCGGTCGCGGTCACCGTCGTCGACGCCGACGGCATCGGCGGTGCCTGCGTGCTGTGGGACTGCGTGCCGTCCAAAACCTTCATCGCCTCGTCCGGGGTGCGCACCGAGTTGCGGCGGGCTCCCGGCCTGGGTTTCGACATCCACTTCACCGACGCCGAGATCGAACTGGAGCAGATCCACGAGCGGGTCAAGTCGCTGGCCGCGGCGCAGTCCGCCGACATTCGCACCCAACTGATCAACACCGGCATCGAGGTCATCGCCGGCCGCGGGGAGCTGATCGACCCGGAAATCGGGCTGGCCCACCACCGGGTCCTGGTCACCGAGCACGGCGGGGCGCAGCGCGTGCTCGACGCCGACGTGGTGCTGATCGCCACCGGCGCCAGCCCCCGCACCCTGCCCAACGCCGAACCCGACGACGAGCGGATCCTGACGTGGCGGCAGCTCTACGACCTGCGCGCGCTGCCCGAGCACCTGGTGGTGGTGGGTTCCGGGGTGACCGGCGCGGAGTTCGTCAACGCCTACACCGAACTCGGTGTGCCGGTGACGGTGGTGGCCAGCCGCGACCGGGTGCTGCCACACGAGGACCCCGACGCCGCCCGGGTGCTGGAGCGTTCGTTCGCCGAGCGCGGCGTCACGCTGGTCAAAAACGCCCGGGCCGCCTCGGTGGCCCGGAAGGGGGACGGGGTGCTGGTCACCATGACCGACGGCCGCACCGTGACCGGCAGCCACGCGCTGATGACGGTCGGCTCGGTGCCCAACACCTCCGGCCTGGGCCTGGAGCGGGTCGGTATCGAACTCGGACCCGGCAACTATCTGCAGGTGGACCGGGTGTCGCGGACGTCGGTTCCCGGGATCTACGCCGCCGGGGACTGCACCGGGCTGCTGCAGCTGGCATCGGTCGCAGCCATGCAGGGCCGGATCGCGATGTATCACGCGCTGGGTGACGCGGTGGCCCCGATCCGGCTGCGCACGGTGGCCGCGGCGGTGTTCACCCGGCCCGAGATCGCCGCGGTCGGGGTGCCCCAGTCACAGATCGACGACGGCACGGTGCCCGCCCGCACCGTCATGTTGCCGTTGCAGACCAACGCCCGGGCCAAGATGAGCCGGATGCGGCACGGCTTCCTCAAGCTGTTCTGCCGTCCGGCCACCGGAACGGTGATCGGCGGGGTGGTGGTGGCCCCGATCGCCTCCGAGCTGATCCTGCCGATCGCGCTGGCGGTGCAGAACCGGATCACCGTGGCCGACCTGGCGCAGACGCTGGCGGTGTATCCGTCGCTGTCGGGTTCGCTCACCGAGGCCGGGCGCCGGCTGATGACCCATGACGACCTGGACTGACCTGAGCGATGCGGGCGGTGTGGCGCTCGGCCCCGGGCCGGGCGCCACGTAGCCTGGCAGTCGTGAGCACGCTGGGACCTGACCAACGAGCACAAGCCTGGGAACGCCTCGGTGCCGAGCAGTTCGACGTGGTGGTGATCGGTGGGGGCGTAGTAGGCACCGGGTGCGCGCTCGACGCCGCCACCCGTGGCCTGAAGGTGGCACTGGTCGAGGCCCGCGACTTCGCCGCCGGCACGTCGAGCCGCAGCTCGAAGATGTTCCACGGCGGGCTGCGTTATCTCGAACAGCTGGAGTTCGGCCTGGTGCGCGAGGCGCTGCACGAACGTGAGCTGTCGCTGACCACGCTGGCACCGCACCTGGTCAAACCGCTGCCGTTCCTGTACCCGCTGACCCGCCGCTGGTGGGAGCGGCCCTACGTGGCCAGCGGGATTTTCCTCTACGACCAGCTGGGCGGAGCCAAATCGGTTCCGCCGCAACGTCATCTAACCCGTGCCGGCGCGCTGCGACTGTGCCCGGGGCTGCGGCGCAGCGCGCTGATCGGCGGCATCCGCTATTACGACACCGTCGTCGACGACGCCCGGCACACCCTGACCGTCGGGCGCACCGCGGCGCACTACGGGGCGGTCATCCGTACCTCCACTCAGGTGGTGGCGCTCAGACGCGAAGGCGACCGGGTGACCGGGGTGACCGTCCGCGACTCCGAGAACGGCGCGACCACCGAGGTGCACGGGCATGTCGTGGTCAACGCCACCGGGGTGTGGACCGATGAGATCCAGGCGCTGTCACGCCAACGCGGCCGATTCCACGTCCGGGCCTCCAAGGGCGTGCACATCGTGGTGCCGCGCGACCGGATCGTGTCCGAGGCGGCGATCATCCTGCGCACCGAGAAGTCGGTGCTGTTCGTCATCCCCTGGGGCACCCACTGGATCATCGGCACCACCGACACCGACTGGAACCTGGACCTTGCTCACCCGGCGGCCACCAAGGCCGACATCGACTATCTGCTGACCAACGTCAACACGGCGCTGGCCACCCCGCTGTCGCACGCCGACATCGAGGGCGTTTACGCGGGGCTGCGGCCGCTGCTGGCCGGGGAGAACGACGACACCTCCAAGCTGTCCCGCGAGCACGCGGTGGCCGTGCCGGCGCCGGGCCTGGTGGCCATCGCCGGCGGCAAGTACACCACCTACCGGGTGATGGCGGCCGACGCGATCGACGCCGCCGCCGAGTACATCCCGACCCGGGTGGCGCCGTCGATCACCGAGAAGGTGCCGCTGCTGGGCGCCGACGGTTACTTCGCGCTGGTCAACCAGACCGAGCACGTCGGCGCCGAACAGGACCTGCACCCCTACCGGGTGCGCCACCTGCTGGACCGTTACGGCTCGCTGATCCACGACGTGCTGGCGCTGGCCGACGGCCGGCCGGAGCTGCTGGACCCGATCGCTGAGGCGCCCACCTATCTGAAGGTGGAGGTCGCCTACGCCGTGGCCGCCGAGGGCGCCCTGCACCTGGAGGACGTGCTGGCCCGGCGGACCCGGATCTCCATCGAATACGCCCACCGCGGGGTGAACTGTGCCCGGGAGATCGCCGAGGTGATGGCCCCGGTGCTGGGCTGGGACGACGCCGCCGTCGACGCGGAGGTGGCCAACTACACCGCCCGGGTGGAGGCCGAGATCCTGTCCCAGGAACAGCCCGATGACGCCTCGGCGGATGCCTTGCGCGCGAGGGCGCCCGAAGCCAGGACCGAGATTCTGGAGCCGATTCCGCTTCCATGAACTGGGCTTCATTACTGCGCGGATGATGTCCTGAGAAAACCGTACGGTTAGTCTGAAATAAGCGTTAACATAGGTTTGACAGTTACTTTTAAGGCCATTACCTTCTGCCCCATCAGCTGGATCACATGGGGGATCCGGGCACCGGGGAAGGTGGTCCATGTCGGATCTATTCGGGGTGGCGCGCCCGCACGCGCTGGCGAGGAAGGGCGCCACACTGGCCGCGGCCACCGTTGTTGCCGGCGCCGGTCTGGTCGGTGTCGCGACGGCCGGGCCGGAGCTCTCCGGAGCGCCGTTCGCCGCCGTGCAGCACCATGTGGCGCTGGTGGATTTCCCGACGTTCGCGCAGAGCCTGCAGACCCTGCTCGACGACATGGGGATGGGCGACCTCAACGCGGTGCTGGGCGGGTTCGGAACCTTCACCGTCGATTCGCCGGTCTCGGGTTTCCTGGCCGCTTTCAACCCCGACGGCATCACCCTGAACGGTCTCACCAACCTGTTCGGGATCTCGCTCACCGAGCCGCTCTACAGTGCGGACCCCGGTGTCGAGTCCATCCTGGGGACCGGCAGCCTGTTCCTGGTGGACGGTGTGCCGATCGGCAACCTCGACCTCGGCGACCTGATCGATGTCGTTCTCGGGGACGGGGCCGGCGGGCATTCGCTGACCGAGCTGGCTGATGTGGTGGGCCTCGGCACCTTGCTCAGTCAGTACGGGAGCATGATCGGCGCGCTGGGGCTGGAGAACCTGAACGTTCTCAACTGCTCGATTTCGTGTGGCGCGTTTCTCAGCGTGGACACCCATCCCGACCTGACCCTGAACAGCTCGCTGGTCGACTGGCTGAGTGCGATCGTCGGGGTGCCCACCACCGACGTCACCCAGCATGTCGGGATCGTGCTCCCCACGACCACCGTCGTGGCCAACAGCGCCTACACCCTGGGCGAGTACCTGCACACCCTCCCGGTCAGCGCCACCGACAGCACGACCATGGACAACGCGACCCTGGGCCTGCTGTTCAACATGGCCCCCAACCAGACCTGGGATGAGTACGTCTCCAACTTCCCGTTCGGCGGGACGCTGTTCGACCCCTCCGGAGAAACGTGGGGCGAGCAGACCCTGGGCACCCTGCTCAGCAGCTTCCTGCCCGATGACAGCACCCTGGCCATCACCGGTGACACGCCTATCACCGACATCCTGGAGGCCTTCGGCCTGCTGAACTGGTAGCAGCTAACCCCTCACAGCACCGCACCCGGCCGCCACGGCCGGGTGCGGTGTGGTATTTGTCACAATGCCCTGAAAGGCAAAGCGCTTGCTTGGCTAGCAATTTGCTAACGGCCTGGTGCGCATTTCGCTCACAGGCCCGAATTCCCCGGTATATCGACATCGTAAATTTCATACTGTTTGACCGTTATTTTCGGATGTTAACGCCCGATCGGTATCGCACTCGAATGAAGGCGGTCCAGGAGGCCGGAATACCTAGAAAACGCTGAGTGTACTGTTTTCGCACATCGGTTCGCTGCTTGCGGTGGCCCGCGACGCCGCCGCCGCGTTATTTCGCTGAGCAGGGGCATGAACTGCGGAGTTCCTGCGAATATTGGTTGCTGACGCGACCGAAAGAAACCGGCGCTCCGGTTGACACAAGACTGAGTGCATAATAAGTTAATGCTCGTTGTAGAAAACGCAACGCTATTTTGTTCGATCCCTGAAGGGGGCCTCATACATGTCCACTGTTTCTCTTGACACGTCGATGGGACCGCGCGGTTTCGTCGCAAAAGCCGGAGCATTCGCCGCCGGAACGGCATTAGCCGGTGCGGCTATGTTTGGCGGTGTATCGGTTGCTCCGACGATCACCACCAGCCTTTCCGCGTCGGTGCAGCACGACGTCACGCTCAACGCTTTCCCGACCTTCGTCGACAGCCTGCAGACCCTGCTGAACGACTTCGACCTCGGCACCATGGGTCAGGTGCTGGGCCTGTTCGGCGAGGGCATCAACTCCAGCTCGACGCTCGGCGCCCTGCTGGCCTCGCTGAACCCGGACGGCCTGTCGCTGGATGACGTCACCAACAACCTGTTCTCCAGCGACATCAGTGCGCTGCTGGCCGACGTGCAGATCCCCATCGGCGACGGCACCACCACCGCCGCCCTGGGTGAAGTGCCGATCGACGCCTTGATCGGCACCTTCATCGGCGGCACCGGTGCCAATGAGAGCATCGGCGATGTGCTGACCGCCCTCGGCTTCGGGCCGTACGTCGGCCTGCTTGACCTGCCGTTCCTCGACCTGTCGCCGGACCTCACGGTGGCCCAACTACTCAACGACATGCTGGGCATCGACA
This sequence comes from Mycolicibacter terrae, assembly GCF_010727125.1. Taxonomy (NCBI): domain Bacteria; kingdom Bacillati; phylum Actinomycetota; class Actinomycetes; order Mycobacteriales; family Mycobacteriaceae; genus Mycobacterium; species Mycobacterium terrae. The sequence goes on from NZ_AP022564.1 coordinate 970,701, forward strand.
GCGCCACCACGCTGGACAGCCTGGTGATCGGCAACGGCGAGACGCTGGGCGAGGCGACCCTCGGTGGGCTGTTCGGCATCGACGGAGACACGCCCTGGGACCAGTTCCTGGGCGGCTTGCCCGTCGGCAGCACGATCATTGACCCCGACGGCACGGGCACCCTGGGCGCCGAGACGCTGAGCGGCTTGCTGACCAGCCTGCTGGGCGTGGGTGCCGACCCGGTGACCGATGCCACCACGCTGACCGATTTCCTGGGTGACCTGGGCATCTTCAGCATGCTGGGCCTCGGCTGAACGGTGTAGTCCTCACCGAATAGGACGCGTCGGCCACAACCCTCGGCGGTTGTGGCCGATGCGTCGTTTAACGGGGTCGTCGTCATACTGATGACCATGGCGTCTCACCGACGTCGCGCCCCGTTGCCGGTGCGTGACGGCCTGGGTCCGGCCCGGCTGCGGCTACAGGGCGGACCGGTGGCCGCAGAGCTGCGCGAGCGGTTCGGCGCCGCAGCCGCGGCCAAGGTCGCCGCGGGCGAGGTGCGGACCGCCGGCGGGGCCGTGGTCGACGAGACAACGGTGCTGCCCGCCGGGGCCCACATTTTCTGGTATCGCGAGCTGCCCGATGAGGTGCCGGTGCCGTTCGACATCCCGGTGCTGCACCGCGACGACGACCTGGTGGTGGTCGACAAGCCACACTTTCTGGCGACCACGCCCCGGGGGCGCCATGTGGCCCAGACCGCGCTGGTGCGGCTGCGGCGCGAGCTTGGGCTGCCCGAGCTGAGCCCGGCGCACCGTCTGGACCGGCTCACCGCCGGGGTCCTGCTGTTCACCACCCGCCGTGAGCTGCGCGGGCCCTATCAGACGCTGTTCGCCCGCGGTGCGGTGTGCAAGCAGTACCTGGCCCGTTCGTCGGCGCCGGCGGTGGGGGAGTTTCCGCGGCTGGTGCGCAGCCGGATCGTCAAACGGCGTGGCTGCCTGCAGGCTCGTGAGGAACCCGGCGAGCCCAATGCCGAGACGTGGGTCGAAGCGCTGGGCTCACCGAACAGTGGCTGGTACCGGCTGATGCCGCGCACCGGCCGGACCCATCAATTGCGGGTACATCTGGCCTCGCTCGGCCTGCCTATCGACGGTGATCCGCTGTACCCGCAGGTCGTCGAGGTCGCCCCCGACGACTTCTCCACACCGCTGCGGCTGCTGGCGCACCGGCTGGAGTTCGAGGACCCCTTCACCGGCCGGCGGCGCACCTTCGTCAGCCGGCGTGCGTTTCAGCTCTGACCGTCCCGGGTACAGCAAGGCGCGACAGAGCAGAGGGGAGTCTGATTCTGATGAAGGCACACAGCAGGATGACGATCGCGGTGCTCGGCAGCGCAGCGGCGCTGGTGGCAGCGGGTTGCAGCGGCACCAGCGAAGAAGGTCCGACCAGCACCACCACCACCACGACCACCGAGACCACGACCACCACGATGGAGACCACGCCGATGGAGCCCGCGCCCGGCGCGCCCGGCGGCGAGTACCCGGGTGAGCCCGGTGGTCCCGGCGGCCCGACCGGTGGCGGTGGCCCCGGTGGTGGTGGCGGCCAGATTCCGGGCGGCCCGACCGGTGGGGGTGGCCCCGGTGGTGGTGGCGGCCAGATTCCGGGCGGCCCGACCGGTGGGGGTGGCCCCGGTGGTGGCGGCGGCCAGATTCCGGGCGGTCCCACCGGCTGGGGAGGCCCCGGCGGCGGCGGCGGCTGCGTGCCCGGTGTGGGCTGCGGCGGCTGGCCGTGATCAACCGCCCGGGTTAGGCCGATCAGACGCGGTCGTGGAGGGTCACCTGGTAGCCGTCAGGATCGGCGAAGGTGAACGTCCGGCCGAACGGGCCGTCGATCGGTGGCGAGACGACGGTGTGGCCGTCGGCGACGAGTGCATCGTGGATGGCCTGGACGTTGGTGGCGTGGAGCCAGATCCCGGCGCCGATGCCGGGCTGAGCCACGGATGCGAGATCGGTGCCGGGGACGACGTCGCGGATCGCGAACGCGATCGGCGTCGTCTCGAACACGACAGCGTGAGCAGGTCCGGCCTTCGAGCGGACGAGACCGAGGTAGTGCTCGTAGAACGCTTGTGAAGCGGCGCGGTCGCGCGCTTGCAGCGAAATGAAGTCCGGGCCGGTGGCGGGCATGAGGGTGCTCCTTCATCGTCGTACCGTATGTCAGCTTTCTGACATGAATGAACCTATGTCAGAATACTGACATGAGTCAAGACGGTGTCGACCTGGAGACGTCGCTGGGTTATTCGCTGAAAGAAGCATCGAGCGCCCTCCGCGCCGCCATGGAGGAGGTGCTGCGGCCGCTCGGAATGAGCGTGACGCATTACTCCTGCCTCGAGCTGCTGGCCCAACGGCCGGGTCTGTCGAACTCCGAGCTCGCCCGGGGCGCGTTCGTGACACGACAGTCGATGAACGTGCTGCTCCAGGCCCTGGAGCGGGACGGCTACGTGACCAGGCCGGCGGAGGCGCCCGTGGGCAAGGTTCTCCCCACCCGGCTGACCCCCCGCGGCCGGCGCAGCCTCGAGAAGGCGACCGCAGCCGTGCGAGCCGTCGAGGTCCGAATGCTGACCGGGATCACCGAGGCCGAGCAGTCAGCCACGTTTCGGATCCTCAGACGCATGATCGATTCCCTGCGCGATCGCCACGACGGCGCTTAGCTCGTTTCCCGCACCAGCGGTCAGGGCGTCAGGGTCAGCACCCGGGCCGAACAGGTCGGCCAGGTTGACGAGGGTGCCGCCGGGCCCCTACCGCTGACACGAGGCGCACCAGTAGCTGATGCGTTCACCGCCGCGGTCGCATTCCACACGGGCTCCGCAGCGCCGGCACGGCTCCCCGGCCCGGCCGTACACCCACAGCTGCCGGCCCCGCCGGGTGTCGCCGGTGGTGCAGCGGGTCCACCGCAGCCGATTGGCCCACAGCATGTCGTGGGCCCGCGCCACCAAGCGGGCCGGATCTGCCAGCGCCCCAACCGGGGTCGTCGGCAATCGGCCGACGACGAAACACAATTCGTTGCCGTAGACGTTGCCGATGCCCGCCAGCACGGTCTGATCCAGCAACGCCGCCGCCAGCGGACGGTGCGGATCGGCCACCAGGTTCGCGACCGCGGTGTCGGGATCCCAGTCGGCGCCGAGCAGATCCGGACCCAGATGTGCGACAGCCTCGCCGTCGCGGTTGCGGTCCAGCACCTCAAGCATTCCCAGGTCGATACCGAGGGCACGAACGGGGCCTGCCTCCAAGCAGATTCGCACCCGGTGGTCGAGGGGTCCACGTGCTATCCGCCAGCTGCCCTCCATCTTCAGATGCGAGTGGATGCTGGCCTGCCCGACGCGGATGAACAGGTGCTTGCCCCGGCTGATCACCTCATCCACCCGCTGCCCGGTCAGGTCGACCGTCGCGTAGCGGGGAACCCGGATATCGCAGCGGGTCAGCGTCTTTCCCCTCAGAGCGTCATCGAGCACCGCGGCGGTGTGGAAGACGGTGTCACCCTCGGGCATCAGCGCAGCCGCAATCCCCGTGGGGTGCGGGCGAACCCGGCCTCGGTCAAGGCGGCCAGCGTCGGCGAGTCGCGAAGCTCCAGCACCGCGGTGCCGTCCACCCGCTCGAGGAGAATCCCGTCGACCCGGCGGTCGGCGATCAGCCCGGCCAGCGCATTGGCGGCGGCACGCTGCGCATCGGCGGCATCGGCGCCAGTGGCGAAGTTCAGCAGTGAGCGGCCGCCGCGCTCGACGAACCACACCAGCGAGCCGTCGACGATCACCACCAGCGCTCCTGCCTTGCGGCCCGGCCGGGCGGTGCCGGGGTGCGCCGGCCAGCTCAGGGCTGCCCCGTAGGGATTGGCCGGGTCGGCGGCGGCCAATGCCACCGCGTGGTACTCCGGCCGGGCCGGGTCGACACCGTCGAGGTAGCCCCGCAGCCGGTCCACGGTGGAGGCGAGGGCGAACTGGGCGGCGCCCAGCGATTCGATGAAGTAACCCCGCTGGCAGCGTCCGGCCTCCTCGAAGGCCGTCAGCACCTTGTAGAGGGTGGCGAATCCGCCCGGCACCGCTTCGGCGGCCACCGCTCCGCGGGTCAACACCCCGTAGCGGTGCAGCATCAGCTCGGCGGTGTGATGACCGCGCACCGTGGAATCCTGTTCCGGTGCAGGCGGTCTCGACCAACGTCCGGCCACGGCCGGGTCGGCGGCGCGGGTGGCGGCGTGCGCGACGTTGAAGCGGCTCAGCCGGGGCGGGCGCTTGGTGCGGTGTGCGGGGGTGGCACGCCGGGTTCCGGCCAGTACCGCCCGCATCGGGGCGAAGGTGTCACCGGTGACCCAGCCCGCCCAGATCAATTCCCACAGAGCAGCTTTCAACGCTTTCGAATCAGCTTCGCTGCCATCACCGCAGAGCTGACGGAAGAAGAACGCTCCGCCACCGTCGAGCACCTTCAGAATCTGCCGGTGCGCGTCACCGAATTCGATCGGCGCGGCGGGAGTCAATGTCAACGGCGCCGAGTCCGCGGTGTGGAAGGTGATCCAGCCATCGGCGGCGGGGCCGTTGCCGGCCGGGGCGCCCGCCCCCGTCCACAGCACCTCCCCGGAGGCCAGCAGTTCGTCGAGCATGGCCGGGGAGTAGTCGCGCACCCGCGATCCCAGCACCAGCGGCTCGACCGCCGAGGCCGGCAGCGGCACGCCCGCCAGCTGCTCGATCACCCCGGCCAGCCCGTCCAGACCGGACGCGGTTCCTATCTGCTGCCAGTCCGGCAGGAATCGCGCGTAGGCGGCCGGAGACACCGGTTCGATCGCCGAGCGCAGCGCGGCCAGCGACCGGCGCCGCAGAATTCGCAGCACCTCCGCGTCGCACCACTGCTCGCCCGGCGAGTCCGGGAAGTCGGCGAACTCCCCGCGCACCACCCGCCCGTCGGCGGCCAGTCGGCCCAGTGCATCAGCGGCCACCCGGGGCCCCAGTCCGAACCGCTCGGCGGCCTGCCCGGTGGTGAATGGCCCGCGGGTGCGGGCGAAGCGGCCCAGCAGTTCACCCAACGGGTCGGCGACCGGGTCGGTGAAACCGGCCGGCACCCCGGGCGGCACCGCCACCCCGATGCCGTCGCGCAGCCGGCCGATGTCCTCGACGGCGATCCACCAGCTGTGCCCGGCGAACGACACCGTCAGCACCCGCCGGGCGGCCAGCAGATGCTCCAACCACCCGCCCACGTCCACGGTGCCGTCGCTCGCGCCCGCGCGCTGCGCGACCTCCTCGGCGGTGAGCGGGCCCAGCAGCCGCAGCAGATCCGCGATCCCCTCGGCGTCGCGGGCGGCCCGCTCCGGAGTCAGGTGCTGCAACTGGCGGGCGGTGGCGGTGACGACGGCGGGGTCGAGCAACTCGCGCAGCTCCACCCGCCCCAACAGTTGCGCCAGCAGTGTGGGATCCAGCGACAGCGCCGCCGCGCGACGCTCGGCCAGTGGGCTGTCGCCCTCGTAGATGAACGCCCCGACGTAGCCGAACAACAAGGACGCCGCGAACGGCGACGGGGTGGCCGTCTCGACCTGCACCACCCGCACCCGGCGCTGCGCGATCCGCGCCATCAGGTCGGTCAGCGCCGGAACGTCATAGACGTCCTGCAGGCATTCCCGCACGGTCTCCAGCACGATCGGGAATGTCGGGTATCTGCGTGCCACATCCAGCAATTGGGCGGCTCGCTGGCGTTGCTGCCACAACGGTGTCCGGCGTCCCGGGTGCCGCCGCGGCAACAGCAGCGCCCGGGCCGCGCATTCCCGGAACCGGCTGGCGAACAGCGCCGAGCCGCCCACCTCGGCGGTGACGATCGGCTCGATCTCGTCGGCATCGAAGACGAAGAGCTCCGCTCCGGGTGCCTCGGAGGCTGCGTCTGAGTCGGCGTCGGGCAGCCGCACCACGATGCCGTCGTCGGAGGCGGTCGGCTTCTCGTCGATGCCGTAGCGATCGTGCAGCCGCCGGCCCACCGCCAGTGCCAGCGGTCCGTGCACCCGCAGACCGTAGGGCGAGTGCAGCACCACCCGCCAGTCGCCGAGCTCGTCGCGGAATCGCTCCACCAGCAGCGTGGCGTCGGTGGGAACCGTTCCGGTGGCGGTGCGCTGGTCATCGAGCAGCCGCCACAGGTTGTCCACCGCGTAGTCGTCGAAACCCAAACCGGCGCAGCGTTTGTCGAGTGCCACACGGTCGAGTACGGCCAACTCGCCGGTGAACTTCCCCAGTGCTGCGCCGAGTTCGGCCGGTCGCCCGACGCCGTCGCCGTGCCAGAACGGCAGCCGGCCGGGCTGGCCGGGGGCCGGGACCACCAGCACCCGGTCGTGGGTGATCTCGGTGATCCGCCAGCTGGTGGCGCCCAACGAGATCACGTCGCCCGGCCGTGACTCGTAGACCATCTCCTCGTCGAGTTCGCCCACCCGCGACGGTTTCGGCGTCCCGGCCAGATACACCGCGAACAGTCCGCGATCCGGGATGGCGCCACCGGAGGTGACGGCCAGCCGCTGCGCGCCGGGCCGGCCGGTCAGGGTGCCGGTGTCGCGGTCGTAGACCAGCCGGGGCCGCAGTTCGGCGAACTCGGTCGACGGGTATTTCCCGGACAAAAGGTCCAGCGTCGCCTCGAACACGCTGCGCGGCAGCGTCGCGAACGGGGCGCTGCGCCGCACTGTGTCGAACCAGGCCTCGGCGTCCAGCGGCTCCAGCGCGCAGGCGGCCACCGTGTGCTGGGCCAGGATGTCCAGCGGGTTGGCCGGCACCGTCAACGTCTCGATCTGACCGGCCAGCATCCGCTGCACCGAGTTCGCGCAGCCGATCAGGTCGGTGCGGTGCTTGGGAATGAGCACACCCCGGGAGATTTCGCCGACCTGGTGGCCGGCCCGCCCGATACGCTGCAGGCCGCTGGCCACCGACGGCGGCGCCTCAATCTGGACGACCAGGTCGACCGCGCCCATGTCGATGCCCAACTCCAGGCTCGAGGTCGCGACCACCGCCGGCAGCAGCCCGCTTTTGAGGTCTTCCTCGACCGCGGCGCGGGTCTCCTTGGACACCGACCCGTGATGCGCCCGGGCCAGCACGACCGGCTCGCCGGCGCGTTCTTCGGCGATCTCGTTGAGCCGCGCGGTCAACCGCTCGGCCAGGCGGCGCGAGTTGGCGAACACGATCGAGGAGTGATGCGCCTCGATCAGGTCGACGATGCGCTCTTCGACCTGCGGCCAGATGGTGCCCTCGGCGGGGCTGGCCATGTCCGGCACCGGCACCTGCACCGTCAGCTCGAACGTCTTGGCCGCCGGCGGGGCCACGATCCTGGTCGGGGCCTGCCCGGACAGGAACCGGGCGACCTCTTCGGCGGGCCGCACGGTGGCGCTCAGCCCGATCCGCTGCGCGGGCCGGGCCAGTTGCGCATCGAGGCGTTCCAGCGACAATGCCAGGTGGCTGCCGCGCTTGGTCCCGGCCACCGCGTGCACCTCGTCGACGATCACCGTCTGCACCCCCGTCAGTGCCTCTCGCGCTGCCGACGTCAGCATCAAGAACAGCGATTCGGGCGTGGTGATCAGGATGTCGGGGGGCTTGGCGATGAGTTCTCGGCGCTGCGCCGCGGAGGTGTCCCCGGAACGGACTCCCACGGTGATGGCCGGGGTGGGCAGGCCCCGGTGTGCCGCGATGCGCCCGATCCCGGCCAGCGGGGTGCGCAGGTTGCGCTCGACGTCGACCGCCAGCGCCTTGAGCGGCGACACGTACAGCACCCGGGTGCCTCCCGATTGCAGGTCCGGCTCTGCGGCCAGCCGGTCCAGGGCCCACAGGAACGCCGCCAGCGTCTTGCCGGACCCGGTAGGTGCGACGACCAGGGTGTGGTGCCCATCGGCAATCGCCGACCAGGCCTGTTCCTGGGCGGTGGTGGGTGCGGCGAAGGTACCGGTGAACCAGTCCCGGGTCAGCGCCGAGAAGCGGGCCATCGCGGTGGCGGATTCGCGGCTCACCCCGCCATGGTGCCAACTTCGGCGCCGCGCTGCCGGGCGGTGCGGTTTTAGGCCCGTCACAGTCGGGTATTCCGGCACCCAGAAGTAGTGGTGGCAGGGGGGGAGCGGCATGACCATTCTGGACGACAGGACGCGGACGGTTCGGCCGATATTCGCCGATGCGACACCGGCGCTGCGGGCGGCGTCGCCCTTGGAAGCACCGGCGCGCGACTGGACGTGGATCAACTGGACGTTGTCGCTGCTGACCGCGCCGGGCGCCGCGGTGTTGATGGCATTCGCCCTGTCCAGGGTGGCGGGCTCCGCCCTGTGCAGCAGCGCGGGCTGCCCGGAGCCCAGGGTGAACGCGTCGCTGTTCGGCCTGCTGTACCACGGGGCGGCCGGTGTTGCGGCGGTGACGCTGTTTCTTGCCTTCTTCTTTGCGACGACACACCGCCGCGGGATCGCGGTCTGGGCATGCGGCTGGGCTCTGCTGGTGGCCGACCTGCTGGTTCTGGTCGCGGTGTTTTGATGCTCGGCATCGCAAGACGGGCTGCCGCCGGCGGGTGCGCCGCACTGGCGCTGACCGCCGGCCCGGCGTCGGTGGCCGCCGACCCGGGCGCAGCGGTCAACACCACCTGCAGCTACTCCCAGGTGGTGTCGGCGATGAGCGATCAGTCACCGGGGATCGCCGAGCAGTTCTACGCGACGCCGGCGGCACAGGCCTGGCTGCAGAATTTTCTGGCGGCGCCGCCCCCGCAGCGCCAGCAGCTGGTCGAACAGGCGCAGAACACTCCCGGGGCCCCCGAGCATGTCGCGCTGTCGGGCCCGCTGGCCAACGACTGCGACAACTACTGAGCTCGCTTCTCGGCGCTCATTCTTCGGTGTTCTAGAACGATGCGCCGTCTTCGGGGCTGCCGGAGACCTGGGCGCGGTGTCGCCCGCCGGTGACGGCCGGGCCCGCCTCGTCCGGGTCTCGGTCTTCGCCGGTGTCGGGTTGCTCGGCGGCCAGCTTCTCGTCCAGTGACCCGTTGATCGCCGCGTCGGCCGGTTGCCAGCTGTCCGGCGGCGTGACGGTCGCATCCCCGTCGTCGTTGCGCAGCTCGTCGGAATCGGTGGCCTCGCTCGGCGGCAGGGTGTCGTCATCGGTGGTGTCGGTAGTGGGATCGATCCTGGGTTGATCAGCCATGTCGTCGGCGCTCCCGGTCGGATTCCATTGGCTCAATTGGCTATGGCCCATTGCGGCTGAGGCGACTCCGGTGTCATGTAGCCGACGCCGCGAACGGTATCGACGATCGACTCGTGGTCGGCGCCGAGCTTGGCGCGCAACCGCTGGACGTGGACGTCGACCTTGCGGCGGCCGCCTTCACCCCCCCAGACCTCGCGCAGCAGCCGGGTGCGGGTGAACGCCTGACCTGCGTGCTGCACCAGATAGTTGAGCAGCCTGAACTCGGTCGGGGTGAGGTCGAGTTCACGGTTGGACAACGACGCGGAATAGCTGTCCGGGTGGATGACCAGGTCACCGAATTGCAGTGGGCTGTGCAGCGATTCGCGGCGACGTGCCTGCGCCAGCCGTAGTCGCGCATGCGCCTCGGCCGGGCCCGCGGTAGCGACCAGGACATCGTCGACCTGCCAGTCGAGATCGACCGCGATGAAGTCTTCGGCGCTGACCACGGCCACCACGGCGGCGGCCGGCTCCCAGATGCCGAGCCGCCGACAGGTTTCGCGCGCGGTCGTCAGATCGGTACAGCCATCCACCAGCACCGCTGTGGTGCGGTGGCACTCGGCCCGGGTGGCGATGGCCAGCGGCGCGCGGACAACCGAATGCCCGAAGACGCGCAGAGCCGACAGGGACTGTTCGAACTCGTCCCGGTCGGTCAATAACAGAATGTCCATCGCCTGGCTCCCACCCTCGGATATTCCTCGGTGCCTTTCAAGGCTCTATTACCCGCTTCGGGGCGCGCGTAACCGCGCAGCGATAGGCCCGGCCCGCGCCGCGGACCGGGCCTATCTTCCATCGGGCTACTGGTGGGACCGTTGGCGCGCCTCTGCCGCTTCCGCGCCGGCCCGGGCCGATTCGGCCTCGGCCTCGCGCTTGGCGGCGTCGCGCTGCGCTTGGCCCTTGTCCTGCTGTGCCTCGCCCTCGCGGGCCATCTCGTCGTTGCCGATCACAGTGCCGACGGCTTCCTTGGCCTTGCCCTTGACACCCTCGACCGTGCCGCGGATGCCTTCTACGGGGCCGCTCTTCTTGTCGTCTGACATAAAATCCCTCCCTGGATTTCGTGGATGTGACGGTCCCATGTGCTCTGTCGACCCGCCACACCCGCAAGGCTTCCCGGGCGGCCGGCCGCCCAAACGTCGAATCACCTTGACGCAGAGCCGATCAGCGCGGACGGTGGGAGACATGGAACGCCGTATGCGATCGAGCCCCGGTGGCGACCGACTAGGTCAGGAGGACGAGGAGGTCCGCTCGGCCATCCGGTTCGCCGGGGGGGTCACCGCTGCCGGGGTGGCGTTCGTCCTGCTCGCGGCATGGTGGGCCAGCTCGTGTGATCCGGCTGCCGAAACCGTGGCGTGCGGCAGGCCCTACCGGGCCGTGCTCGCCGCGGGCGCGCCGGTGATCTTCGCCGCCGGCGGGGTGCGGGCATTCCTGCGTACCTACCGGGTGTGGCGTGCGCGGGGCACCTGGTGGGGCTGGCAGGGCGCCGGCTGGTTTCTGATGTCGTTGATGCTTCTCGTACTGATTATGAGCGCGGGGCCGATCAGTGGTATGGCCTGATCAGAGCTCTTTGCATCGGCATCGCTGCCGTATGGCTGTGAACATCCTGAAACGCAGACGTTATTTAGATCACATCGGCCTACGATAGTTTTTGGGTAGCGGACGGGTTCGTCACACAACGGACAGTATTCCGCCGCGCCACCTCCGGATTGGCCGGACGCACGAAAGGAAGAAGCCATGGGCGACACGTTTCATGACCCCGTTGACCATGTCCGAACGACCCGGCCGCATGCCGGCCGCGCCGTGATCGACGTGATGGGCTGGCCGGGCTACACCCTGCTGGTGGTGAGCATGGTGTCCGGGGCCGGCAGCCTCACCGCGTTCGCCACCGGGCATGACCGCCAAGGCGTGGCGGTCGCGGCCTTCGCCGTGCTCGCCGCCGTGCTGGGCGCGCTGTGGTTGCTGATCGAGCACCGGCGGATCGGCAAGGTGAACCAGCAGTGGCAGCTCGCACACCCGGAGCTGCATCGGCAGCACTCGACCAGTTGATTTCCGAGACCTCGAACAGCCCGGCCGGTTTCCGGCCGGGCTGTTCGAGTCGCTGCGTCGAAATCGATGGTTGAGTCGCGTGATAACCGGGTACAGACTTCCCGTGACTAACCTCCGGGCGGCCCACTATGCGGTGTTGACGGCGTGAATGGCCCACCGTGGCGCAGCGGTAGTCTCGGTCCGACATCGCCGGGAGGCTCTATGACCGACATCCACAGCGACCGGACCTCCCGGTCGTGCAGTGAGCGAGCCGTCGAATTGCGGGTTGCGCCCAGACTGGAGAGTCTGGCGGTGGTGCGCATGCTGGTCGGCGCGATCGCGACCTACGAAGACCTCAATGTCGATACGGTGGCCGATCTACGGCTGGCGATCGACGAGCTGTGTACCCAGCTGATCCGCTGCGCCGCCCCGAACTCGACGCTGAAGGTCGTCATCGACCCGGACGACGACGACATAACGATCGAGGCGTCGACGGCCGGCGACGGCAGCGATGTACTGACGCCGGGCAGCTTCAGCTGGCATGTGCTCACCTCGCTCGTGGACGATGTGCAGACGTTCCGCGGGGGTTCCGAATTGGACGGTGCGGGTGAGCTGTTCGGAGTGACGTTGACGACCCGGCGGGCGGAATCCAGGCGGTGACACCGCGCGCCGCCGGCGGCTCCCAGTCCGGCTCGGAATATTCTGACGTCGGCGACATGTTTCGTGAGCTCGCCGGATACGAGCCGGGCTCAGCCGATTTCCGAACCCGCAAGGACAAGATCGTGGAGCGGTGCCTGCCGCTGGCCGATCACATCGCCCGCCGGTTCGAGGGACGCGGCGAGCTGCGGGACGATTTGGTTCAGGTCGCGCGGGTGGGTCTGGTCAATGCCGTAACGAGGTTCGACGTCGAGACCGGCTCGGATTTCGTCTCGTTCGCCGTCCCTACGATCATGGGCGAGGTTCGCCGGCACTTCCGGGACAACAGCTGGTCGGTCAAGGTGCCCCGCCGGCTCAAGGAGCTGCACCTGCGACTCGGGGCGGCGACCGCGGACCTGTCGCAGAGCCTGGGCCGGGCGCCGACCGCCTCCGAACTCGCCCGTGATCTGGAACTGAGCCGCGACGAGGTCGTCGAAGGACTGGTCGCGGGTAGTTCCTACAACACGCTGTCCATCGACAGCGGCGGCAGCTCGGATGAGGACGATGTCCGCTCGATCGCCGACACCTTGGGTGACATCGACGCCGGGATCGACCGGATCGAGGATCGAGAGGCGTTGCGGCCCCTGCTCAACGCGCTCCCGGAGCGGGAACGCACCGTGCTTGTGCTGCGGTTCTTCGAGTCGATGACTCAGACCCAGATCGCCGAGCGGGTCGGTATCTCGCAGATGCACGTATCGCGTCTCCTGGCCAAATCGCTGGCGAAACTGCGCGATCAGCTGGAGTAGCCGAAACGATCACCCGCCCAGCGCGTTCTGGGCGGACAGCGACGACATCACCGCGTCCGGCCCGTCGAAGTTGGCTCTCTTCAAGGCCCGCAGGGTGTCGACCAACTTCGGGTCGGCCCCGTTGCTTTGAGCGTGATCAGCGAGCTCGGCCGCCGTGCCCGGGTAGTCGAAACCCGCGAGGCACTTCTGTACTTCTGTCACATGGAACGCCATATCAACGCAGTACCCGGCGATACCGAGCCGGAAACGGCCGCTCTGGCCCGGATCAGCACCGCCTCCCGACGCCTACCGCCGGTCAGTCACCGGCGGTCAGGCCGCGGGTGGCGGGACCTTCCAGAAGGGTGCCGTCGGGAGCGAAACGCGACGCGTGCAACGGGCACTCCCAGGCCCGGTCGACGTCGTTCCAGGTGACGATGCCGCCGAGGTGCGGGCAGACCGGGGAGACGCGGTGTTCGACGCCGTCCACCCGGCACCGGGCCTGCAGATGCCAGGGCGGTCCGCTGACCACGCCGGCGGCGTCGCGTCCCAGGCCCTGCCGGCCGATGCGGGCGGTCGGAGCGATCCACCCTTTTGCGAGATTGAAGCCGACCTCGAGATTGGCCTGCACCGCGGTGGACAGGCCGCGGAGCTCGCGGGTGCTCCAACTGGCGAATGCCCGGTCCCACTTCGGACGTGTACCCAGCAGCCGGCCCGACAACGCCAGCGCAGCGGCGGCCCCATTGGTCATGCCCCATTTATTGAAACCCGTTGCCACGCAGATGGTGTCATTGTCGGGAAGGATCGGCCCGACATAGGGCAGCTCATCGACGGGCGCATAGTCCTGCGCCGACCACAGGTGTGTGCGGGTCGCGCCCGGGAAATGCCGCAGCGTCCACGACTCCAGTTCGGCCAGCGCATCGGTGGGGTGCTTGGCGCGGCCGACGGTGTGTCCCGCCCCGCCGACGATCAGCACCTCGGAGTCGTCGAAGGGGGCGTAGCGCAGCGAGCGGGTCGGCGAATCGGTGGAGATCATCATCGGGCGGGTGATCTCGCCGGGCACGTCGAATGCCATGCAGTACGACCGGCTCGGCTTGACCCGGGCGAAGAATCCGCCGCGGTCCAGGATCGGGATGCCGGTGGCCAGCACCAGTCGGGTGGTCTGCAATTCCCCGCTCATTCGCGGACCGTCGACGTGCAGCCGCAGGCCATCGCGTCCGCCGGAAACCCGTTGCACCCGAGCATGTTCCACCAACCTACCGCCGCTGGCGAGCAACTCGGTGCGCAGCGCGTCCAGAAACTGCATCGGGTCGAACTGCGCCTGCTCGGCCAGTCGCACGCCGCCCAGATACGAAAACGGCACGTCGGCCTGCGGCTCCCAGGTCACCGGCAGATCCACCGCGCGGCAGGCGTCGAATTCGGCGCGTGCCTTCTCCACCCCCTGCGCGGACTGGGCGAAGGTGTAGGCGTCCTCGCGTTGCACCGCGACACCGTTTGCCGCGCAGAACGACAGCAGCCACTCCTGGCCGGCACGGTTGCCGTCCAGGTATGCGCCGGCCAGTCGCTCGCCCTGCTTCGCCGATATCTGCGACAGCCGGGTGCCCTGCAGCAGGCTGATCTTGGCGGTGGTATTGCCGGTCGCGCAGGCGCCGACGGTCCGGGCCTCGAGCACCAGCACTTCCCGCCCCGCCCGGGCCAGCAGCACCGCGGTCATCAGTCCGGTGATACCGGCGCCCGCCACCACCACGTCGGCGAAGGCGGGTAGATCCTCCACGGTGGTCGAAGCCGGTGATGTCGCGATCCGGTCGGCGAGCCACAACGACGTCATGGTCGATCAGTTACCCCCTACCGCGCTCGTGAAACGTGCCGTCGTCCGAGCGGCGGGTTTCGGCCACATAGCGGTGGGTATGCGACCGGTCGAATTCGCAGGCGATGCAGGGGGGGAAAGCCATGGACGCATTGTCGTTTCTTCGTGCCGACCACGAGAGCGTGCTGGGCATGTTGGAAGTACTTGACGGGCCACCGCAGGGCGACGGTGCTCACCAGAGCGGATTGGCGACCATGGTGACCAATCTGGTGATCGCCGAATCGCAGCACGAGGCGATCGAGGAGCAACTGTTCTGGCCGGCGGTTCGAACGGCGCTCGACGACGGCGACGACTTGGCGGACCACGCCATCGCCCAGGAGGAAGCCGGCAAGGCATTACTGCAGCAGCTCGAGGACAGCCGCCCCGGTGAGCCCGAATATCACCGGGCGCTGGCTGAATTCAGCACGGCGGCCCGGGAACACATCGACTACGAGGAGAACGTGGTGTGGCCACGGTTCACCACAGCGATCAGCGCCCAAGACCTCGAGAAGTTGGGTGACAAACTGCGGACCGCCAAGAAGATCGCCCCGACCCGGCCGCATCCCAACGCCCCGTCGGGCGGGCTGGCCCAGAACACCATGGGCGTGGCCGTTGCCGCCGTGGACCATCTGCGCGACCGGCTGAGCGGCCGGGCCGCGAACAACCCGCCTGACGCCCCCACGAGCTGACCGGCGGCCGACGCGGTCGAGCGCCTAATCCGGTGGCTCGTCGGGTGACCCGTGCTTGGGGGCCTCGCGGGGCCGGGTCGGGTGTTGGTGTTCCTCGGCGACCTTCTCATCGAGTCGGTCGACGGCATCTTCCAGGGCCTTTGCGTGATCCGGCCGCTCGTCGCCGGGTGTTGTCATCGGGGTGGCTCTCTCCTGGACAGGGGTGATTTGCTCCCCGCGGCGTACCCGCATGGGCCGCCCCCAAACCTGTGCTGCCGGGCGCGATCGGAACGGTTTGCGTTGTCGTGCGGGCGGGTAGCCAGGGCGGTGTTCTCGAGACGACGGAGGTGACCGCATGCGGGCAGTCACATGGCAGGGCAAGCGCAAGGTCCAAGTCGACACCGTGCCCGACCCGGTGATCGAGAAGCCGACCGACGCCGTCATCGAGGTGACGACCACCAACATCTGCGGATCCGACCTGCACCTCTACGAGGTGCTCGGTCCGTTCATGGATCCCGGCGACATCTTGGGCCACGAACCGATCGGCGTCGTCCGGGAAGTCGGTCACGAAGTCAGCAACCTCAAGGCCGGCGACCGGGTGGTCATCCCGTTCCAGATCGCCTGCGGGCACTGCTGGACGTGCCGCCAGGGCCTGCCGACCCAGTGCGACACCACCCGGGTGCGCGAGCAGGACACCGGCGCCGCACTTTTCGGCTATTCCAAGCTCTACGGTCAGGTCCCGGGCGCGCAGGCGCAATACCTACGGGTGCCGCAGGCCCACTACACCCACATCAAAGTGCCGGAGGGGCCGCCGGATTCGCGGTTCGTGTATCTGTCCGACGTGCTGCCGACCGCGATGCAGGCGGTGGATTACGCCGCGATACCCGACGGCGGCTCGGTGACCGTGCTGGGACTCGGGCCGATCGGTGACATGGCGGCCCGCATCGCCGCCCATTCCGGAGCCCGGGTGATCGGCGTGGACCTGGTGCCCGAGCGGCTGGGCCGGCTGGCTCACCGGGGCAGCGAGACCATCGACCTGCGTGGGGCATCCGACCTCGGCGAGGTGATCCGCGACCGCACCGACGGGCGGGGAACCGACGCGGTCATCGATGCCGTCGGTATGGAGGCGCACGGCTCCGGCGGCGCCAAGGCCGTGCAACAGCTCAGCTCCCTGCTGCCGGACGCCCTGGCCGGACCGTTGATCAACAAGGCCGGCATCGACCGGCTCGCCGCGCTGTACTCGGCCATCGACGTCGTGCGCCGCGGCGGCACGGTGTCGATCGTCGGCGTCTACGGCGGCAAACTGGACCCGCTGCCGATGTTCACCTTGTTCGACAAGCAGATTCAGCTGAGGATGGGCCAGGCCAACGTCAAACCGCGGGTCGACCGGATGATGGCGCTGCTCACCGACGACGACCCGCTGGGCGTCGACGCCTTCGCCACCCACGAGCTGCCCCTGGAGCAGGCCCCGCACGCTTACCAGATATTCCAGGAGAAGCGTGACGGCGCGGTGAAGATCCTGCTCAAGCCGTGACTCAGCCGGCGAGCAGGTGTGCGGCCTCGAACAGCAACGCGTGCGCGAAGGCCTGCGGCAGGTTGCCGCGCAACTGACGCTGGCCCACGTCGTATTCCTCGGCGAGCAGGCCCGGCGGCCCGCACGCGGTGCGGCCCCGCTCGAACCACTGCAGCGCCGCGAGGTCGTTGCCCTGCTGGTGATCGGCGAGCGCCATCACGAAGTTGCACAACAGGAACGCCCCCTCGGCCTCACCGAGGTCGCGCTGGTCGGCCCGGTAGCGGTAGACGAAGCCGTCCCGGGTCAGCTCGCGACGCACCGCGGCCAGGGTGGCGATGGTGCGGGCATCATCGGCCGCAACGGCTCCCCGCAACCCGGGCAGCAGCAGCGACGCGTCGATGCCCGCGTCATCGGGTGCACGTTGCCATCTGCCGTCTCGATGTAGGCAGTCGGTGCTGGTATCACTGACCAGCTTGTCGGCCAGATGTTGCCAGCGTGCGCCTTCGGCCGGCGACGTCACACCGGCGATACGCCGCAGTCCGGCCGCGCACGTCAGCCGGGAATGGGCCCAGCGCTGGTTGTCGAGTTCCCAGATTCCGGCGTCCGGTTCACCGCAACGGCTTTCGATCGCGTCGACCAGGACGTGCACCGCACCCCAGTGGGTGCTGTCCAGCCGATCCAGCCGCGCGGCGGCGGCCAGCAGCAGCAGCGCCTCGCCGAAGTTGTCGAGCTGGAATTGGTCCGCGACCCAGTTGCCGGTCTTGACCGTGCCACCCGGGTAGCCGGGCAGCGCCAGGTCGTGTTCCGGGGGTGGCGTCGTGGCGTCCACACGATAGGCGGGTCGCAGGTCGGGTCCGTCGGCCAGGACCCGCTCGGTGACGAACCGGACGGCGTCGTCCAGCAACGGATGCGGTCCGGCGGCGGCGATCGCCTGCCCGGTGTAGCACTGGTCGCGAATCCAGCAGTAGCGATAGTCGTAGTTCCGCCCCTGCTTGGCCCGCTCCGGCAGCGACATCGTCGCGGCCGCGACCATCCCGCCGCCGGCGCTGGTCAGGCCGCGCAGCACCGCGTAGGACTGCTGCGCATCCACGTCGGCCAAAGTGCCGGTGATTTCCGGAACAGCCTGTTTCCAGGCGCTTTCGGTGGCGTGCCAGGCCTGTGCAGCCTCGACCGGCTGCGCCGGCAGCTCGCGGTCGGACAGCTCGAGCACCAGGTCGTGGTCGCGTCCAGGAGCGACGTCGACGACCATGCGCAGCGATCCGTCGCCGGGTCGGTGCGCCTCGCCGGCCCCCGTCCACCGGAACCGGTGCGGCCCCGACCGCCCGGTCCACACACCATCGCGGCACGACAATCCCGACATGGCGGTGGCCCCGAAGTCGGCCCGAACCTGCAAAGCCACCTGCATCCGCACCGGACGATCGAGCGCCCGGATGCGCCGCAGCACCACGGCGGTGTGCGGGTCGCCGGGGAAGGCCAATGCCTCGCGGCACTCGACGATCCCATCGGTGGTGACCCAGCGGGAACGCCAGATCAGCGACCGTTCCTCGTACTGGCCGCCCCACACGTGGCGCAGTTCCGGCGTGACGGCGTACACCCCGGCCCCGCCGAGCAACGAGCTGAACACCGCCGGGCTGTCCCAGCGGGGCAGACACATCCAGCAGAAGTCGCCGCGGGGCCCGACCACGATGCCGCGCTCCCCGTCGGCGATCAGCGCATACTGGCGCAGCACGTGCGGGGGGAATCGCTCGAGCAGCGGCGGTGTGTTGTCCATGGCCCGGTGCATACCCGCAGCCGGACGAGGGTAGTCACCGGTGCATGAGCCTGCCCCGCAGCGTGCCGGTGCCCGTCGACTCGATCGGGGTCGCCGCCTACTCGATTCCCACCGATGCCGAAGAGTCCGACGGCACCATGGTCTGGCATTCCACCACGATGGTGCTGGTGTCGGTGCGTGCCGCAGGACAGGCCGGCATCGGCTATACCTACGCCGGCACCGCGGCGGCGACGGTGGTGCGCGACAAGCTGGCCGGGGTCGTCACCGGCGGCGATGCCCTGGCACCGCCGGCCCGCTGGGCCGACATGCTCAGCGCGGTGCGCAATCTGGGCCGGCCCGGGGTGGTCGCCGAGGCGATCTCCGCCGTCGACGTCGCGCTGTGGGATCTGCGGTCCCGGCTGCTCGACGAGCCGCTGGTCGTCGCACTGGGTGCGGTGCATGAGGCCACCCCCGTCTACGGCAGCGGCGGATTCACCTCCTACGACAACGACACGCTCTGCCGTCAGCTCGCCGGATGGGTCGAGGAGGGGATCCCGCGGGTCAAGATGAAGGTCGGCCGTGACCCCGACGCCGACGCGGTTCGGGTGGCGGCGGCGCGCTCTGCGGTCGGCTCCGACACCGAGTTGTTCGTCGACGCCAACGGGGCCTATGACCGCAAGACGGCGCTGGCCTGGGCGGAGCGCTTCGCCGAGCACGATGTGCGCTGGTTCGAGGAGCCGGTCAGCTCGGACGATCTCGAGGGACTGCACCTGCTGCGCGAGCGCGCGCCCGCGGGCATGGACATCGCTGCCGGCGAGTACGGCTACGACCTGCCCTACTTCCAGCGCATGTTCGACGCGGGCGCCGTCGACTGCCCACAGGCAGACGTCACCCGCTGCCTGGGGATCACCGGGGTGCTCAAGGTGGGGGCCCTGTGCGATGCCCGCTGCCTGGATCTGTCGCTGCACTGCGCGCCGCAGATCAGCGCGCATGTCGGGACCGCGCTGTGGCACCTGCGCCACCTGGAGTACTTCCACGACCATGTGCGAATCGAGCAGATGGCCTTCGATGGTGTGCTGCGCCCCGAGCCCGGCGGCATGTTGCGCCCAGACCGCAGCGCGGCGGGCCACG
This sequence comes from Mycolicibacter terrae, assembly GCF_010727125.1. Lineage (NCBI taxonomy): Bacteria > Bacillati > Actinomycetota > Actinomycetes > Mycobacteriales > Mycobacteriaceae > Mycobacterium > Mycobacterium terrae. Next base: position 990,227 of record NZ_AP022564.1, read on the forward strand.
GGTTGAGCATCAAAGCGGCTGACCTGGAACAGTTTCGGGTGGCCTGAGATGTTCCGCGGTGAAATCCGCCGCCTGTGCCGTCATGCCGTTAGCCGCATACGCCGCGTGCGCGTTCCCGTCGGCGCCCCCCGAGCAGACCGGGTCGCCGGGGGCACACAACTCGATGGTCTTGGCGGCGAAGGCGGGGCCGACCGCCAGCGGCGGCGCACCGAGGGAATTCAGGAACTCGGCTGACGGTCTGCCCAGCAGGGCAACGGCGGCGACGTGCCCGGCCGTCTCCGGCGGCAGCGGCGGGGGAAACCCGTCGGCGGCGGGGGCCGGCGCGGTGAGGTAACCGATCAGTGCCGCGCCGCGGGAGTAGCCGCCCAACACCAGTGCGGTGTCCGGGCAGCCCGCCGCCATATCGGTGATGTGGCCGGCGGCGTCGGCGACCCCGGCGACCGTCGGGGCGAATTCGGGTACGGCCGGGAAATTGACGGGGTAGACACCCACCGGGCGGCCGCCGACCCGCCACCGCAGCGCGTCGATGAACTGCTGGCCCATCCATCCGACCCCGGGCGGTTCGGCGGTGCCGCGGGCGAACACCACCTCGACGTCGGGACATCCGGCGGCGGCCGCGTCCGCCGCCGGCCAGGACAGCAGCGTGCAGCCCGCCAGACCGGTCGCGGCGAGTATTCGAGTAATCACAGCAATTCGTCCGATACCCACAACCACTTCTCGGCAAACCGTGGTTTAGCTCGGGCGAAAACGGCAAGCCTACGTCGGTACCGTCACCGACGGACAGGAGTCGAAGGGGAGAAATCAATGATCACAACGTCTTTGACCAGGCTGGCTGCCGCTGCCGGCGGCGTGGCCCTGGCGCTTTCAGCGGCGGGGGTCGCATCCGCCGACCCGGCGCAGGATCCGGCGGTCAGCACCACCTGCAGCTACTCACAAGTGGTGGCGGCGATGAACGCGCAATCACCGGCAACCGCAGCACAATTCAATGCCACACCCATGGCGCAATCGTTCCTGCAGAACTTCCTCGCCTCGCCGCCGCCGCAGCGCGAGCAGATGCTCGAGCAGGCCCAGGGTGTGCCCGAGGCAGCGCAATTCGTCAACCTGGTCGGCCCCATCGCCAAGACCTGCGACAAGTACTGAGCGATGGCCCAATCGGCCGGGGCCGGCAACACCGTCGCGGATGCTGCCAAGGGGGCTGGGCGACAGGTGACCTGGTGACCGTGACCTGGGTGCGCACAAACTCTCCCGGACGCTCACCAAAGATGCGGTGACCAGCCCACTGCGGGCGCCGTTCACCCGCTATGCGGGCACCGGGGGTCCGGCCGAGGTGATGGAGGAGACCCGCCGATCCAGCCAGCTGCGCCACAGTCTGGGGGAGTTGTTGACATGCCCGTTCTGCCTGGATATGTGGGTAGTCACCGCGTTCACCGGCGGGCTGGTGTTCGCTCCCCGAATGACCCGGCTGGTCGCCGGGAGCTTCACCGCGCTGGCCGGCGCGGATTTCTTGCAACTGGCCTACGCGAAAGCTCAGCAGATCACCGAGCAGTGAACTCGGTCTTGCTGCGGGACAAACACTCATGAGCAGGATCGCATTCAACCTGCCGCGGCTGGTGACGCTGGTCGCCGACCTCGCGCTGCTGGGAGTGGCCGGCACCCACGGTTATGTGCTGGCGACCACGCCCGGACCGCCCGGGTATTTCACGGTGTACTGCACCGCGGTGATCATCGGTTGCCTCGTCGCCGCCGCCAGCACCTGGATCGACATCGACGACATCGTGCCGGGCCTGGGGTGGCTGGCCGGCAGTGTCATCTGCACGGCATTCGTGATCGGCTACCTGATCAGCCGGCTGGTGAGCCTGCCCGGCCTGCCGACGCTGACCGGGCGGTGGGATCTCGCACCGGGCAACCTCGCGCTGGCCTGCGCCGGCGCGTTCCTGGCGGTGCATCTGACGGTGCTATCCGGAGTCAACGTGGCATTCGGGCAGCGCAGGGCCTGGTACTGCTGATGACGCTCGACTATCCGGCTTGGCTGCGCATCGACCACTGGCTCAACGTGTTGTTCCTGACCCTGCTGCTGCGCAGTGGCATCGAGATCCTGTCCACCCATCCGAAGCTGTACCGCCACGAAGACAGCGCACCCGGAACGCAGTGGGCCCAGTTCACCGGCAAGGTGATGCCGAAGAACAAGCTCTACGACACCTTGGACGAAGAGGAGGACTACCACCCGTTGATCGCGCTGCCGGGACACGCGCAGCTCGGCATGGGCCGGCATTGGCATTTCGTCGCGGTCATCGGCTGGATCCTGGTGGGGTCGTCCTACTACATCCTGCTGTTCGCGACGGGGCAGTGGCACCGGTACTGGCCGTATTCCTGGTCGATCTTCGCCGAGGCGTGGAACGACATCGTCACCTATCTCAGCTTCAACCTGCCGCCGCTGCTGCCGGGCGAACCACTGGACGCCATCCAGAAGCTGACCTACGCCGGTGTGATCTTCGGCCTGGCGCCGTTTCAGATCCTCACCGGCGCCGCGCAGTCGCCGGCGATCGAGGCCCGGTTCCCGAAGTATGTGCGGTTGTTCGGCGGCCGGCAGTCCGCCCGCAGCCTGCACTTCCTCGGCTTGGCCGCGTTCGTGGTGTTCATCGCGATCCACCTGTCGATGGTGTTCTTCTGGGGCTGGGGCCGGTTGACCGCGTTGATGATCTTCGGCGCGGTACGCAACATGACTCTCGCGACAGCACTGTCGCTGCTCATCATCGCGGTGATCGTCGCCGTCCATGTCGCGGCGACGGTGTGGAGCCAGCGCAGCCCTGCGTCGGTGCGCCGCGTACTCGGTGCGGTGATCAGCGTGCCCCGCAAGGGCCTGCTTCGCCGGCTGGACTCCCGGCAGGATTACCCGCGGCGAGCGCTGTCGGCGGAGCACCGCGTCAACGGCAAGCCCCCGACCGCCGAGAACTACAAGGTGATGGCGGTGCACAACTTCGTCGATTGGCGGCTGCGAGTCGGTGGGCTGGTGGAGCAACCGATGACGCTGGATCTGACCGGGTTGCGCGCACTGGGCGAACCGCAGACCCAGCGGGTGCTGCACAACTGCGTGCAGGGCTGGACGTCCATCGGCGAGTGGACCGGGCTACCGCTGGGCACCCTGGTGGATCTGGTGCGCCCGTTGCCACAGGCGCGCTACATCTGCTTTATGAGCATGCAGGACAACAGCACCGACGAACCGAGCGCGCACGGCGGCGGTCAGTTCTACGAGATCTTCGACCTGAAACTGGCCCACAAACCGCAGATGCTGTTGGCCTATGCGATGAACGGCGAGCCGCTGCCGATCAAGCACGGGGCGCCACTGCGACTACGGGCCGAGACGCAGGTGGGTTTCAAAATGGCCAAATGGATCAACCAGATCGAGTTCGTCGACGACTACGCCCATATCGGGAAGGGACGAGGTGGCTGGCGCGAAGACAACGTCTACTACGGCATGGACGGAGAGATCTAGATGTACTCGGCAGTCACGTTGGTGACAGTCGGCTGATTGGGGGTTGGCCTCCGATGGCTGAGTGGCGGCGTTGATTGTTGTAGTACTCGAGCCAGGGAGCAAGAGCTGCGCTTCGTGCGGCGTTGGTGGTGAAGACCTGGCGGTAGGCCCACTCGGTCTGCAGGGTGCGATTGAAGCGCTCCACTTTTCCGTTCTGCCATGGGCAGTAGGGCTTGATGAAGACGTGTTTGGCGCCGATCGCGGTGATGGTGGCGGCGACGTCGTTGGAGCGGCGATAGCTGAAGTGGTTGTCGGTGATGACGCGCTCGATAGTGATGCCGTGGGTGGTGAAGTATTGAGCTGCGCGCGCGAGAAACGCTCCGCAAGTGGCGCCCTTCTCGTCGGGCAGGATCTCCGAGTACGCCAGCCGAGAGTGATCGTCGATGGCCGAGTGCACGTAGTCGAACCCGATCCGGGCCTTCTTGCGTGTGGCGGTGTCACCGGCCTGGCGGCCATGGGCTTTCCATCCTCCGCCGTCGGGAATGCGTCCGATCTTCTTGACGTCCATGTGAATCAGCTCGCCGGGCCGGGCCCGTTCGTAGCGCACCGTGGTGGCTTTCGACGAGCGAATGAGCGCTCCGGTCAACGGGTCGCAGTCGCGTAGGTAGGCCACCTCGTGGCGGCGCAGGATCGCCGAGACCGTGCGTGCCGGCACCGCGAGTTCGGTACCGATCCAATCCTGGCCTCGACGGGAGGAACGACGCAGTTCGACCACGGCGGTCTCCACCGATGCGGCGGTGCGTCGCGGGCACCGGTGCGGTCGTGAGGACCGGTCGACGAGACCGGCCGATCCTTCGGTGAGATAGCGGTGGACCCATCGATAGGCGCATTGCCGTGATACACCGAGTTCAGCGGCGACATGCGCGGGTTTGCGCCCGCCGGTCAGGATTCGATCGACCAGCAGTTGACGACCATGAACGGTCAAGCGGGCATTAGCGTGAGACACGAGGACCTCCGAGTGTGTGAAGACGTCAGACATCTCCACTAAGCCCGGAGGTCCTCCCTTCTCGCACCGAAATCGTCAACAACGTCCCTGCCGAGTACATCTAGAGGTGAGCGCCACCGCAGACGCAGAACCCCGCCCGGAACTGATCGATCTGGGCGACATCGCCCGCGACCGGGTGTCGGAGCTGGTGGCGGTGCGCGGAGGCAGTTGCGCGGCCTGCGAGGGAACCGAGTTCGAGGTCGGCCACGCGCTGTATCTGGGGTTCCTGTTCCTCGACGAGGACGACGACGCCTACCTGGTCGCCCTGACCTGCCGGAACCCGTCGTGCCCGCAACCGCGAACCGCGATCCGGTTGCGCTACAAGGAATTCCTGGCTAGTTAGGCAGTTCTGGCCGGGCCAGGCCGAACCGCTCCACCAGATCGGCCACGCCACTCAACTCTTCGCACACCGCCTCGAAGCGGCGCTCGGCGTCGTCGTCGAGCAGACCGCGGCCGTGGTAATAGGCCAGCCGGCGCAGCCGCCCGGCCAGCGCGGTTCCCCACCGGATGCTCAAGTCGTAGATACGTTCGTCGTCGACCTTCGGCCGCTGCCCGAGTTCCCGCAGTGCGCGCACCTGCTCGGTGAGCACCGCGACGTCGTCGTCGATGCTGATCCGTTGCGTCGAGCTCAATCGAACCTCCTGAAGAAAGCAGTTCTCACAATCGCGGCTTGGCGACGCTGACCACGACCGGCTGGCCCCGCAGGGTCAAATACACCCGGTCGGGGCCGATCGCCATGCCGGACAGGGGTGCGGACCGGGCCGGCCCGGACGGTAGACCGGCCCGGTAGTCGATGACGCGCAGCATCGGGATGCTGCCGTGGGAAAAGCCGGTGAAGCTCGCCGACTCGAAAACGCTCACATCGGTCTCGGTGGCGGCATACACCCGGGTGGCGTCGGAGCCGAGATGGCGGATCGGCGAGGAGACCGGCGCCCGGCCGACCTCGCGCAAACCGTGCCCGCCGCGCCCGGATTCGACGGCGTACAGCGTGTCGCCGCCGGCGTCGGCCAGATAAACCCGGCTCACGGCCGTACCGTCTCCGGCGGCCGCGACGACCTCGGTGTGGTAGCTGCCGCGGTGCTCCGGCGGCGACTGTTGCTGGAACGGTTGCGCCTTGTAATAGGAGACTCCGGCCGGTCCGTAGACGTGGTATTCGATGACGCGCCCGCGGTTGGCGCCGTCGATGACGCCGGTCGGGCCCGCGGCCACCTTTGCGGCCGGTAGTCGGCGCAGACCAAGCTCCTCGACCGGGGTGACCGTCGAGCCGTCGGCGGACAGCGCGAGCAGTATCCGCATGCCCGAGTCCTCGGACAGGTAGGACGGCGCCGGCCCGGCGTCGATATCGCCGATCTGCCGCAGGCTGGTCAAATCGACCGCCGCGACCCGGCCGCGGGCCGGCTGCGGTACGAACACCGTCCGGTCATCGGCGCGGCTGATCTGGACGTTGCGCCCGGCGTCCAGCGGCGCCGAGAACCGCGTGTTGACGGTATCGGGGTCGTCGGCGTGATCGACCGCCGCCAGCCGGCCGTCGTCGGTGAGTGCGATGAGCGAATCGGTGCGATATGACCAGACCGGATCGCGCAGCGGTGTCTGTGCCTGCACTGAAACGGTTTCCGGCGCACTGTGCAACGACCGGCCCGGGGCTGAGCAGCCGGCGCACGCGAGCACGCCGGCGACCGCCGCGCCACACCAGGTCTGCCAGGTCATTCCGCCGGGGTACCCCCGGTGCCGGCCGGCTACACCGGTCCGTTTGTGCAACTGGGCCATCGGGTATGGGGGAGGTGTCCGTATCGCGGAGAGGGGAGTTCCATGTCTGAATCGCAAGAGGGTCGCCGGGTCGCATTCCTGGTGGCACCCGAAGGCGCCGAGGAGGTCGAGCTGACCGAGCCGTGGCGGGCGGTTGCCGAGGCCGGCGCGTCCCCGGTGTTGGTGTCGACGACCACCGGGCCGGTTCAGGCCTTCAACCACCTGGACCGCGGCGGCGAGTTCGACGTGGACCGGGTGGTCGACGACGTCTCAGCGGACGACTTCGACGCACTGGTCCTGCCGGGCGGGGTGGCCAACCCGGACCAGTTGCGCACCGATGACCGTGCGGTCGCGTTCGTGCGGGAATTCTTCAACGCCGGCAAGCCGGTCGCCGTCATCTGCCATGGCCCATGGACCCTGATCGAAGCCGGAGTCCTTGCCGGCCGGCGGATCACGTCGTGGCCGAGCCTGCGCACCGACATCATCAACGCGGGCGGAGACTGGGTGGACGAGGCGTTGGTCCGCTGCGATGGCGGGTCGTCGATCCTGCTGTCGAGCCGCAAGCCCGACGACCTGCCGGCGTTCTGCGATGCGTTGGTAGCCGAGCTGTCGGCGCAAGAGGTACCGCTGTGACCGGCGAACCGATGCCGGTACCGGTCAAGACCGACGACCACCGCGCCCGGTTCTGGGTCAACTGGGTGGCGGCTGTGTTGACCGCCGCCGGGGCCGCCGTGGTGATGGTCTTCGCCACGGGTGCGGTGATGAGCACCGCCGCGTGCAGCACCGCCGAGTGCCCCGACCTCGGGCCCGGCGGCGTCGTCTTCGGCGTGTTGTATTACGGCGCTCCCGTCATCGCCGCGCTGACCATTCTGGCCTCGTTCTGGACGGCGGGGCGCCGGCGCGGATTCATTGTCCCGCTGGCGGGTTGGGTGCTGTTGGCCCTGGACCTGCTGGCCCTGGTCGTCGCGTTTCGGCATTGAGCCGCGGGCTATGACGTCAGGACTTGCGGCGCAAGCTCTTTGAGCATGGTGTTGGCCCAGTCCATCTGCCGTAACGTCTCCGGGTGGCACTGCGAGGCGAGCTCGAACAGACCGGTGTCGCGGGCGGCCTGGGCGCCCTGGGCGAGCAGCTCCCAGTCGACGGATACCGCGGCGGCGTGCAGATACACGCTGCGAAGGTCGACCAGCAGCAACAATCCCGGTTCGGGCCGCCGGCCCAGCACCACGCTGCTCATCTCCCGCACCGAAGAGAACATCCGTCCGATTCGCGGAGGCGAATCGGCCAGGCGCACTCCGTGACCCGACCCGGCCTGCGCGAGCCTGCGAACGTGATCGTCCGACCAGCCCGCCAGATCGGCGCACAGGTGGAAGACGTCGTGGTCGGCCTTGTGCCGCTCCCCGACGCGGCGGAACCGTCTGCTCAGCGACGTTTCGGAGCGGTGCAGCTCCCGCAGCGCAAGGTCGAGTTTCACCAGCCGCTCCGGTCTTCGTCGGCGGCTTTGCCGATGCGCACCACCGAGGTCTTGAACAGTGGCTGCTTGGACACCGGGTCCCAGTCGGTGATCGTCAATTCATTGGCCGCGCGGTGGTGGCCGGCGCCGTCGGCGTCCCAGTAGCCGTAGTGAAACGGCAGGAATGCCACCCCGTCCCGGATGCCGCCCACCCGGGCGCGAGCCTGCACACAGCCGCGCGGCGAACGGATGACGGCCAGATCGCCGTCACGAATCCCGCGTCGGCCGGCGTCGCCGGCCGACAACTCCACCCACACCTGCGGCGCCGCGTCGTTGAGTTGAGGTGCGCGAGCGGTCTTGGTGCGGGTATGGAAGTGATAGACGGCGCGGCCGGTCGTCAGCCACAGCTCGTCGTCGTCGACGGGATGCTCATGCGGGGTGGTGTGACCGGCGGCCCGCAGCACCGCCTTGCCGTCCGGGTTCGTTGCGCGATACTGGGCCGGTTCGATCGACCCGCCGGTGACCAGGTCCTTGCCGTAGCTTTCGCAGTAGTCCGGCTTGCTCCAGAACTCGCCGTCGGCATACAAGCGCTCGGTGCCGTCGGGATGCTCTGCGTTGCACGGCCATTGGATGCCGCTGCCGCCGCGCAGCTTCTCATAGCTCAACCCGGTGTAGTCGCAGGGGCGGCCCGCACTGCACCGCTGCCAGGCCTCGAACGCCGATTCCGGGTCGCGCCATGAGATCAGCGGGGCGCCGTCGGAATCGCGGAAATCCATCCGCTCGGCGTAGTCGCAGAAGATCTCCAGATCGGGGCGGGCCTGACCGGGCGGGTCGACGGCCTTGTCGGAGATGTGCACCGTGCGGTCGGCATTGGTGAACGTTCCGGTCTTCTCTCCCCACGCCGCGGCCGGCAGCACGACGTCGGCGAGCTCGGCGGTCTCGGTCGCGAAGATGTCCTGCACCACCAAAAACAGCCGGGTCTGCCCGAGGATGTGCCGGATGCGGCGCAACTCCGGCAGAGACACCGCCGGATTGGTGGCGCTGACCCAGAGCATCCGCAGGGTGCCCTGCTCGGCGAAGCGCAACATCTGCATGGCGTGCGTCGGCTCCGAATAGTGCGGGATCTTGGCGATGTCGACGTTCCACAACCGGGCCAACTCGGCGACGTGGCCGTCATTGCGCCAATTGCGAAAACCGGGCAGGTCACCGTTGGCGCCGCACTCGCGGGTGTTCTGCGCGGTCGGCTGCCCGTTCATCTGCAGAATGCCGGCACCCGGGCGCCCGAGCATGCCGCGGATCACGTTGAGGTTGTTGACCGCAACCGCCGCCGCAGTGGCCTGATGGGATTGGTAGAAGCCCTGCAGCACAGTGGAGAGCAGGCGCTGGGCGTGCCCGAGAATCTCCGCGGCGCGCCGCAGGTCGGCGGCCGGGACATCGCAGATCTCGGCCACCCGCTCCGGCGGGTATTCGGCGACGCACGCCGCCAGCGCGTCGTAGCCGACGGTGTGGGCGGCGATGTAGTCGTGATCCACCCAGTCGTGCGCGATCACCTCGTGCAGCAGGCCGTTCATCAACGCCAGATTGGTCCCGGGCAGCGGCGCCAGATGCACCGTCGCCTCCTTGGCGACCGGGGTCTCGCGCGGGTCGACGCAGATGATCTGCGGCGGGTCGGCGCCGGCCAGCCGGTCCAGCATGCGTGACCACAGCACGGTCTGGGTCTCGGCGACGTTGTGGCCGTAGAGCGCGATCACGTCGGCGTGGTCGACGTCGGTGTAGGAGCCGGGCTGGCCGTCGCAGCCGAACGTCTCCTTCAGCGCCCATTCCGCGGTCGCGGTGCACAGCCGGGTGTTGCCGTCGACGTGGTTGGTGCCCAGCCCGGCGCGGGCGATCACCCCGAGCGTGTAGTACTCCTCCAGCAGCAGCTGACCGCTGGTGTAGAAGCCGATCGAACCGGGTCCGGCGTCGCGCAGCAGCGCCTGGGAGGTCGCGACGATCCGATTCATCGCGGTGTCCCAATCGGATTCGACCAGTCGACCGCCCTCGCGCACCAGCGGCACCGTCAGCCGGTCGGGGGAGTTGTTGGCCTGCCAGCCGAACAGGTCCTTCGGGTCGACCCGTCCGTGGTTGACCCGGTCGGCCCGGCGTCCGCGCACCCCGACGATCCGGCCCTCATGGCTGGCGATGTCGAGACCGTCGCCGTTGGAATGCAGCACCGCCGCGGACTGCGACCAGTCCACCTCGTCGGCGTCGACGCCTTCGGCCAGTTCGGTGTCCACCCGGTCGGGCCACCGCTGCCCTGCGGCATAGGGCGTCCGGGCGCCCCAGGGCTCCGCGATGCGGTCGGTCATGTAACCGCGGTTACCCACTTCTGGGCTCGGGCATGCGCTGGGTAGGGGGCACGCCCACGTGAGCACACCCCGACGGTGGCCACAGGTCGTCGTGGGTTTTGCCGCCCGCCGGTCGGGGTAGCCCGTAGCCATGGCACAGACGACTTTGCACAACCCGGTCGACGTGGTCGATTTCCTCACCGCGCAGCACGAGCGGATCAAGACGCTCTTCGATGAGACGCTGCTGGCTGCCGGCGCCGACCGCGAAGAGTCCTTCGTCCGGCTGCGCCGGCTGCTGGCCGTGCACGAAACCGCCGAGGAGGAGATCGTGCACCCGCGGGCCGCCCGCGAGCTCGACAACGGCCGCGAGCTGATCAAGGCCCGGCTGGCCGAGGAGAAGCAGGCCAAGACGGCTCTGAGCGAGCTGGAGAACGTCGACGTCGATTCGGAGTTCTTCACCGAAAAACTCCGGGAACTGCGCGACGACGTGACCGAGCACGCCGGTCACGAAGAGCGCGACGAATTCGCCGGGTTGCGAGCCGAACTCGACGACACCGAACTGCAGCTGCTGGAACGTGCGGTCAAACTCGCCGAGTCCATCGCGCCGACCAGGCCGCACCCCGGAGTCGAGGGTGCACTGGCCAACGCCTTCGTCGGGCCGTTCGCCTCGATGGTGGACCGGGCGCGCGACGCGATCCTGGGGTACGAGTCATGATCGGGGTCGGGTTGTTGCTGCTGATCCTGGGGCTGGTCTTCGGCGTCTACTTCCTGTGGGCGATCGGGATCGTCCTGCTGGTGGTCGGTGCAGTGTTCTGGCTGCTGGGGGCGGTCGGTCGGCCGGTCGCGGGCAGACGCTACTGGTACTGATCCGCCCGCTGTCACGCCTCCGGTCGCCGGTCAGACGCGCCCTCCGGCGCCCAACGTGTTCTGCATGTCGGGCTTCATCGCCACCAGCTGGCCGTTCCAGTAGCCCCAGCTGTGCACGCCGCTGCTGTCGATGTTGAACGTGGCGTTGTGTCCGCCCGCACCGTTGTAGGCGTCGCGGAAGGCGATATTGCTCTGCATGACGACCTGTTCGATCACCTGGCCGGGCAGGCTTCCCTCGCCGATCTCCGATGGTGTGCCGTTGCCGCTGTAGATCCACAGCCGGGTGTTGGCGCCCGCCAGCCGTCCGGCTTGCACCGTCGGGTCGTTGCGCTGCCAGCCCGGACCGCCCGTCGGGCCCCACATGTCCTGCGGGTTGAAGCCGCCCTCGTCGTTCATCGCCATGCCGATGAGCATCGGGCCATTGCCGCTGGACGGCGTCAGCAGCGCCGAAAGCGAGGCGGCATATGCGAATTGCTGCGGATGGTAGGCCGCCAGGATCAGCGCCGACGAGCCCGACATCGAGACTCCCACCACCGCGTTGCGGGTCGAGCGGACGCCCCGTCCGGCGAGGTAGCGCGGCAGTTCGCTGGTAAGAAACGTCTCCCACTTGTAGGTCTGGCCGTTGGCCGAGCCATACCAGTCGGTGTAGAAGCTGGAGCGCCCGCCGACCGGTGCCACCACGGAGATCCCGGAACCGCTGTACTCGCTGAACGCCGGGGTTTCGATGTCCCAGCCGCTTCGGTCGTCGCGGGCGCGCAGGCCGTCGAGCAGGTAGACCGCGGGCGCGCCGCCGCCCTGGAATTCAACGGTGATGTTGTGGCCCATGCTCGGCGAGGGCACCTGTAGGAATTCCGGCCCGGCGGCGCCGGCGGGGGGTGCCGCCGCCGCGCCCAAGCCGATCAGCCCCGGCAGTAACGCCGCCGCGGCGACCCGGGGGACCCGGTGCAGCCGGCGTGGTGATTTCTTCCGCATTCTTTCTCCCCTTTCACGCAGACCCGAGAGCCAAGGCCTGTCGGCCGGGTGTGCGAGAGGGGAGAAATCGACACAGGGCCCGTAAGGCTTTGGTTCCATCCCTCGGCATCGTCAGATACCACGGATGGCTGCCCTGCAGTCTGAAGACAGACACCTAACCTTCTTGTCTTAACAAAGTGGGGGGCCGTTGTCCAGAGACGGGCGCGCGGAGAAAAAATTCGGAAATGCGGTTTGAGCCGGGGTCACGGTGGGCACCTACACCGACATGTCCGCCCGTGCCTGCCTTTATTCCCTTGGCTCTCTGGCGATCGCGGCAACCGCTGCCGGTGCCGCAATCCTTTTCGTCCCCGGCGTACCCGCCGCGAGAGCCCAGCCGTGTCCCGATACCGAGTTGGTGTTCGCGCGCGGAACCGGTGAGCCGGTTGGCGTCGGTCCGACCGGACAGGCGTTCGCCAATGCGCTCAGCGCGCGTCTGGCCCCCAAACCGTTGTCGGTCTACGCGGTCAACTATCCGGCCATCGACCAGTGGGACACCGGGATCGACGGCGTTCGGGACGCTGGTGCTCACGTGGTCTCCCGGGCAACCACGTGTCCCAAGACCAAAATGGTGCTGGGCGGCTATTCCCAGGGCGCCGCGGTGATGGGCTTCGTCACCTCGGCGCAGGTGCCCGACGGTGTCGATCCGGCGACGGTGCCCAAACCGCTGGACCCCGACGTCGCCGAACATGTCGCCGCGGTGGTGTTGTTCGCGATGCCCAACGAGCGGGCGATGAAGTTCCTCAAGGAGCCCACGATCGCGATCGGTCCGACCTACCAGGCCAAAACGCTGCAGGTGTGCGCGCCGGAGGACGCGGTCTGCTCTGAGGGACTGAGTTTCGCCGCGCACGACAGCTACGCCGGTGACGACGTGACCATGGTCGAACAGGGGGCAGACTTCGCCGCCCGCCGGCTGCAGAGCCGGCTGGGATAGACACTGGCACTGGTCTTCACCCCGGAAGTGGCCGACAGACACCTACCAGGCTCGGGGCCCGCGATGGAGAGCGAAGCGCGGGCCCGCGAGCTGGTCGAGGGGCTGAGGGCTTAACGGACCTTCCGCAGCCCCTGCACGCCGGAGAGTGCGTCGGACACCGATGCGCTCGTCGGCAAAGCGTTGGTGGGATCGCAGATTCGTAACAGTCGGGTTACCGCCTGCCCCGGCACTGTCGTGCAGTAGATGCCGGCGTCGGAGCACCGGCCGGTAGTCGTCGACAACGCCGAAAAGCCGGCGGTGCCAATGAATTCCAGGTCGCTCAGGTCGAGGACCAACCACTCGCAGTACGCTGCGCACTGCTGTAGGAAACCGGCCAGCTGGTCGGCATTGGAGGCGTCGAGCTCACCATCCACGCTGATCACGGCCCCCGAACGGCCCCAGCGGGTAACGCAGCGGACGGTGTGGCATTCCCAGGTATCGGATACCGGGACGGAATCTATTCGTTGCGACGGCATCACCGACGCGGCAATTTTTAAAAGGGACATTTGATCACTTCCATCAGTCGAAACTCGTACTGCTGGATCGCGCCGATGCGAGTTACACCTTTACGGATACGAGACAGGGAGACAGCCCCCTGGCTTGCGTGAGACGCGTTCTCCGGGTGGCTGTTAACTCAACCTGTCCATGAACCTACGCTGATTTCCGGACATCTGCAACGATTCGGTAACGGCTGCCCTGGCCCCGCCGGCCCGAGTCCGTCTCACAGCAAACTGCCGCAAACCGTTTCCGGGACCCCTTGAACGTTTAGAGCCGAGCGCCGCGGGTAACAGGCGATTATGGCGTTTGCGCAGACCATCCCGCGTTCGCTGCTCGTGTGGCATGTGCACGGTTCCTGGATGGACTCCTTCGTTGCCGGCGGGCACCGCTACCTCGTTCCAGTCAACGCCCCGCACGATCCCGACGGCCGTGGAGTGGGTGTCCGCGAGTGGCCGCGGGCCCGGGAGGTCCCCTACCGCGACCTACCCGATCACGAAATCGACCTGGTGGTGCTGCAGCGCCCGCACGAGGCGGAGATGGTCGAACGCGTGCTGGGCCGCCGGCCCGGGATCGACCTTCCCGCGGTCTACGTGGAGCACAACCCGCCCCGGCCGTTCGCGGTCGAGAGCCGGCACCCGATCGCGGACCGTGACGACATCCCGCTGATCCACGTCACCGCCTTCAACCGGCTGATGTGGGACAACGGCCGCGCCCCGACCACGGTCATCGACCACGGGATCGCCGACCCGGGACATCTGTATACCGGTGACGTTGCGGCGGCGGGCGCCCTGATCGACGAACCGGTGCGGCGGTGGCGCGCAGTGGGCGCCGATCTGCTGGGCGCATTCGGGCAGTCCGCGCCGGTCGATGTCTGGGGGATGGGCACCGAGGACCTCAACGACCCGCCTCACCGGTGTGCCGGTGTCACCGGCCACGGCCACATCCGAACCGGGCCGCTGATGAAGGAGCTGGCCCACCGACGGGTCTACCTGCACACCGCGCGCTGGACATCGCTGAGCCTCTCGCTGCTGGAAGCGATGTTCCTGGGAATGCCGGTGGTGGCTGTGGCTTCGACCATGGTGCCGCTGGTCGTGCCCCCGGAGGCCGGCGTCGTCAGCGCCGACATCGACACCTTACGGGCGGCGCTGGCCGGACTGGTCGCCGACCGCTACCTGGCTGAGGTGGTCGGCAAGGCGGCCCGTGACTACGCGACGGAACACTTCGGGCTCGAACGATTTCTGTGCGAGTGGGACCGGGTCATCGAGGAGCAGTGCGCGGCGCGGCCGTGACTGTCGGGAGAGGATCGCGATGAGGATCGCAATGGTTTCCGAACATGCCAGCCCGCTCGCCACGCCCGGCGGACCCGATGCCGGCGGCCAGAACGTCCACGTCGCCGAGTTGTCGGCTGCGCTGGCCCGCCGCGGCCACCACGTCGAGGTCTATACCCGCCGCGACGACCCCGACCTGCCCGACCGCGTTGATACCGAGCAGGGTTACACGGTGGTCCACGTCCCGGCGGGGCCACCACGTCATCTGCCCAAAGACGAACTGCTGCAGTACATGGGGTCGTTCGGGCGCTACCTGGATGACCAATGGGACGATGAGCGGCCCGACATCGCGCACGCGCATTTCTGGATGTCGGGGATCGCCACTCAGCTGGCGGCCAAACGCCGCGGGGTGCCGACGGTTCAGACGTTTCACGCCCTGGGCGTCGTCAAGCAGCGGCACCTGGGACATCGCGACACGAGTCCCGCCGAACGACTGCGGCTGGAGACGCGAGTGGCGCACGAGGCGACGTGGGTGACGGCCGGCTGCAGCGACGAGGTGTTCGAGTTGATACGCCTGGGCCGAGACCGGTTGCGGATCTCCGTGGTGCCGTGCGGCGTCGACGTGGACAGGTTTGCGCCGCACGGCCCGACAGCTCCCCGGTCGGGACGGCGCCGCATCGTCGCGGTCGGTCGTTTCGTGCCCCACAAGGGATTCGATACCGTGATCGAGGCGCTGACCACCGTTCCCACCGCCGAGCTGGTGATCGCCGGCGGGCCCGAACGTGCCGAACTCGATACCGTCCCGGAGGCCTGCCGGCTGCGGAAACTCGCCGCTGATCTCGGTGTGGCGGACCGGGTTTCGCTGTACGGGTCGGTCGCCCGCGAGGAGGTGCCGGCGTTGCTGCGGTCAGCGGACGTGGTGACGTGTACCCCATGGTACGAACCGTTCGGGATCGTACCGCTGGAGGCGATGGCCTGCGGGGTGCCGGTGGTGGCATCCGCGGTGGGCGGCATGCTCGACACCGTCGTCCACGACCTGACCGGCCTGCTGGTACCCCCGAAGGATCCGCGTGCGTGCGCCAACGCCGTCAACGCCATCCTGCGGGATCGGCGGGCCGCGTCGGGCTTCGGCGCAGCCGGGAGGGAGCGCGCCCGCTCGCGCTACTCCTGGGAGCGCATCGCGACCGACACGCTGCGGGTCTACGACCGGCTGCTGCCGGTAACTGCCCCGAGCCGGGGCACCACCCGGACCTCGCGGTCGGGATGACGCTTGGCCAATGTGCAACTCCTGAGTGTTATTTGGTGAATTCTTGGTTCGGGCTCGATTGCTGAGCGTCGAGCCGAAGTGGTTGTTGTGTGCGAGCGATCGGGGGACGATGAATACATCTGATGGGACCCCGGCGGAGCAAAAACATGGTGCTGACCGACCACAACGACCTGATGCGTGATGTGGCGGTCCTGGTTCGCACGCTGGATAAGCGAGCAGAAGTCGACGTCGAGGGGGCGCTGGAGGAGCTGGTCGCGAACCTGCTCGCTCACATGCCGCTCGCCCAGCACGCGGGCGTCACCCTGACGACGTCGGACGGCGACGTGCAGACGCTCGGGGCGACCGACGCCCATCCCGCGGTCCTCGACGACATTCAGCGGCGCCTCCGGGAGGGGCCGTGCCTGAGCGCGGCGTGGAACCATCACCTCGTTCGGCTGGACGACGTCTCCTGCGAGCAGCGGTGGCCGGCCTTCTGCCGGGAAGTGGCGGCGACGACACCGATCCGGTCCATCCTGGCGTTCGAATTGTTCACCGGTCCGGGAAGCACCGGAGCCCTGAACTTCTACGCCGAAACCCCCGATGCCTTCGACGACGACGCGGTGGAGCTGGGTTTGACCCTGGCCACCCATGCCGCGCTGGCCTGGCACATGGTGCGCCGCGACGAGCAGTTCCGCAGCGCGCTGGCCTCCCGCGATGTCATCGGGCAGGCCAAGGGGATGCTCATGGAACGGTTCGGTATCGACGCGTTGCGGGCCTTCGAACTGCTCAAGCGGCTGTCGCAGAACCTGAACACCCCGCTCGCCGATGTGGCACAGCAGGTGGTGGTCGGCCGGCGGGGCGCCGTCGTCCCACCGTTGTAACCGGAGAAATCGAAGACCGCGGCAGCCCCGCCGGGGAAGCCACCCGCTGGCGAACCCTGTGGGTGCCGGCCGTCGCCGGTCGTGATGACTCAGAGCCGGTTCTCCGGCCCGATCACCGCCCACACCGTCTTGCCGTTCGGGGTGGGACTGCTGCCCCACGCGCGGCACAGGGCAGCCAGCACGGCCAGGCCGGACGTCTGGTTTGCGCCACCGGTGGCGGTTTCGTGGAGCACGGCCGGTGCGGCGTCGGTGTCCTGGACCGCGATGGTGACTTCGGAGCCGGCGTTCTCCAGCACGATCACCAGCGGGCTTCGGGTATGGCGAAGCACGTTCTCCGCCAACACATCGACGATCATTCTGGCGGTGGGGATCAGCCGGACCTGCGACCAGTTGGTCAGCCACTCGTCCACGAAGTCGCGCGAGCCGCGCAGGCTGCTCAGCCGATGCGGCAGCTCGATGCGGGCCCGCCGGCGCGGGAGCTTGCTGTGCGCGAGTGAGGCCAGGGCGGTCTCGAGATCGGCATACACCGACACGTGGCGGGTCACCCCGGTACGCGCGATCCGTCCAGCCACGTCCGGCTGCGGACAGACCAGCAAGATCGGGATGTCGGGCCAGGTGCTCACATGCCAACGGGCGCTGGTGAACACCGACCATGCCGAGGACGCCGGAACCTCCAGGTCGCTGACGTCGATCAGCACCGCTTGCGGTTCGTCGAGCGCGGCGTTGATCACGCTGTCGCGCAGTCCGAGGTAGGTGCTGCTGTCCAAGGTGCCGACCGGCCTCAGCAGGCAGACCCCTGCTACGGCGTCCGCGGACACCGTGAGTCGACTCGGTCGCCTACTCAGCTCCTCCACCCTGCCTGCCGTAGATCGCGGGCAGACGTCCTGCGAGCGCCGAGGTAGCGTGGGCCGGGTTCGTCTGTCATCGCACTCACGGCTACCCGCCGGACAGCGCGGGCAATCTCAGTACGGCGATGTCCGACAGAGTGTTTGTGCTCGCCGAGTCAGCTGACGGTGAGAAGTGTGTGGTCCAGGTCGGAGAGCACATCTGTCGGCAGCCTGCCTGTGAAGGCCGCCAGGAACCGGGTCGCCAGGTCGCGCACCTTGACGTTGGTCTCCTGCGAGCGCCACACCAGAATGTCGAACGCCCGTTCCGCGGAGATGCCGTACGCGACCATCAGCACACCCTTGGCCTGCTCGATCACCGCTCGTGACTCGG
Source organism: Mycolicibacter terrae (assembly GCF_010727125.1). NCBI lineage: Bacteria > Bacillati > Actinomycetota > Actinomycetes > Mycobacteriales > Mycobacteriaceae > Mycobacterium > Mycobacterium terrae. The sequence continues at coordinate 1,008,226 of NZ_AP022564.1, forward strand.
CGACCTCGGAGACCACGGCGCTGACATCTTTCTGCAGCACCTGGGTGACGTCGACATAGAAGCCGGCGGTACCGGCCACCACGCCGGCATCGTCGAGCATGCGATCGCCGACCACGATCACCCAGTGGACCTGCCCGGCGGTGTCGATGATCCGGTGCCGGCTGCTGAACGGCTCGCCCCGCGCGACGCGATCCAGCACCTCGGCGACCTGGGGGCGATCCTCGGGGTGCTTGTGCTGCAGTAGCAACTTCGTGTTGGGCTCAACCGTGCCCGGCTCATAGCCGTGCATGCGGGCGACGGCGTCCGACCACTCCCAGCGTTGCTCGCCGAGCCAGTACCGGAATCGGCCGACCCGTTGTGGCTCGCCGTGACCCACCACCAGGTCGAGGTCACTGTGGACCTCGGCATCATCGCCTACCGGCGGCATGAATTCGTTGACATCCCCGACCACCGCAAACCTGCCTTCTCGTACCCAAACAGTATGAGCTCATTCCAACGGCCGGCGGGCGAGCCGCGGTCGCGAATCGCAGGAATACATGCACGGACGATCCAGACCGGCGCTACTTCCTGAACGCCCGAGCTTCGTAACTATCCACAATCTACCCAGGCCGTGCAACTGGAGGTGTGTGTTTCCGGACCGGCGCTGCTGGGTAAGCGCTGGGAGACGTGCCGGTGATACTCCAGCAAAGGGGACCGCCGCTACGGAACGACTCGATGGAAGGAGTCACCAATGAAGCTCTCCAAGACTGCGGCCAAGACGGCCGCCGGCGCGGCCGGAATCGCGGCGCTGAGTGTTTTCTCCGCGACTACCGCCATGGCCGAGCCGGCGGTCCAACCGTTCGGCACGCCCGAACAGCTCAACGACGGCGCGATGGCGACGTCGTACACGGTCAGCAACCTGGGGCCGGCGAACGTCGTCATCCCGGGGTACCAGCCGCGTGGCAAGTTGTATCAGGCCGACGTGACCGCCCGCGCGGACCGCGGCACGGTGACCCCGGTGGTCGCCGACTTCAACGCCCGGGCGGCCAACAGCGACACCTACCGGGTGGTCAACACGGTGCCCACGCCGGGCGGCATCAACCCCGGGCCGATCCCCCAGGGTGCTGCGGCCAACGGCAAGATCTACTTCGACGTCACCGGCCCGGCGCCGGACGGAGTCGTCTACAACGACGGCGTCCAGGATGTGCTGGTCTGGACGAGCAACACCTGACGCCGACCCGAGATGGGCCCGATCGTTCGGATCGGGCCCATCCGAATGTCTTCTCCGGGTTGTGCGCTCGACCGTGTTCGGGTCACCGGCGGTGCCGGGCTTTTCGGAAGCCGACCGTGCGCCCTGCTTATCGCTGCGGGCCCGCAAAGCCGCGACAGCAGCAAACGTCCCGCGCAGGTACCCCGCCGTTTGACAACGCCGCTGACGGGTAACCGTATGCGTGGCGAAGGGAGCAATCAATGCCGAAAACCGCGGACTTCATCCTCGAAAGGCTGCGTCAGTGGGGGGTGCACCGGATATTCGGCTATCCCGGCGACGGGATCCTTTCGATGGTCGGCGCCCTGGACCGGGCCAACGGAGATCCGGAGCTCATCCAGCCCCGCCACGAAGAGATGGCGGCGTTCATGGCCACCGGCCATGCCAAATTCACCGGTGAGCTCGGCTGCTGCCTGGCCACCTCCGGCGGCGGCGCGATCCACCTGCTCAACGGACTCTATGACGCCAAACTGGACCACCAGCCGGTAGTCGCGATCATCGGCCAGCAGAAACGGATGTCGCTGGGGGCGGCGTTCCAGCAGGAGATCGACCCGAACTCGCTCTACAAGGACGTCTCGTCGGACTTCGTCCAGACCTGCATGGCGCCCGTGCAGGCCCGCCACCTGGTGGACCGGGCCTGCAAGGTGGCGCTGACCAATCGGACGGTGGCCACCATCATCCTGCCCGAAGACGTCGCCGAGGAGGAGGCGGTCACCTCGCCGCCCCGGCAGCACGGAGCTGTGTTCAGCAGCGTCGGGTGGACCAAGCCGCGGATGATCCCGCCCCAGACCGAGCTGCGTAAGGCCGCCGAGATCCTCAACGAGGGCGAGAAGGTCGCGATCCTCATCGGGGCGGGCGCCGCCGACGCCGCCGACGAGGTGGTGGAGACCGCCGATCTGCTCGGCGCCGGCATCGCCAAGACGGCACTGGGACGCGCCGCGCTGCCCGACGAACTGCCGTATGTGACCGGACCGATCGGCCTGCTGGGCTCCACCGCCAGTGAGGCGATGATGTCGGGTGCTGACACCTTGCTGATGATCGGCACCAGTTTCCCCTACTCCGAGTGGCTGCCCAAGGAAGGACAGGCCCGCGGGGTGGAGATCAACCACGACGGCCGGATGATCGGGGTGCGGTATCCGGTGCAGGCCAACCTGATCGGCGACTCCAAGGACACCCTCGCCGAGCTGATCCCGCTGCTGAACCGCAAAGAGGACCGCTCCTGGCGGCGCAAGATCGAAAGCGAAGTGGAGACCTGGTGGCGCGTTCTCGACGACCGCGCCCACGACAAGGCCGACCCGCTCAACCCCGAGCTGGTGGTGCACGAACTGTCCAAGCGGCTGCCCGACAATGCCATCGTCACCACCGACGCCGGTTCGGTCGCCAACTGGTGGGCCCGGCACCTGCGGTTGCGCCGCGGCATGGCGGCGTCGCTGGCCGGCAATCTCGCGACGATGGGGCCAGGTACCCCGTATGCGATCAGCGCCAAGCTCGCTCACCCGGATCGGCCGGTGATCGCCGTGGTCGGCGACGGCGCCTTCCAGATGAACGGGATGGCCGAGATGATCACCGTCAAGCGTTACCAGGACCGGCTGTCCGATGGACCGCTGATCTTCTGCGTGTTCAACAACCAGGATCTCAACCAGGTGACGTGGGAGCAGCGGGCCATGGGCGGCGAGCCCAAGTTCGAAGGCTCACAGATGATTCCGGACGTGCCGTACGCCGAGTTCGCCAACCTGCTGGGGATGACCGGAATACGCTGCGACAGCCCCGACTCGATCGGTCAGGCCTGGGATCAAGCGTTATCCGCCTCCGGGCCGGTGGTGCTGGAAGTCGTCGTCGACCCCGACATCCCCCCGGTCCCACCGCACATCGAGACCATGATCGCCAAGAACACCGCCAAGGCGATCATCAAGGACCCGGACCGGGTCAGCATCGTCACCAAGGGAGCAAAACAGAAGATGCACGAGTTCACCGAGTCGGCCAAGCAGTCCGTGCGCGACATTCGCAGCAAGAACGGCGAGTAGACATCGATGACAACACTGGGTGAGCCCTTTTCGCTGCGCCGCCAGTTGCTGACTCTGGACGGCGTCTATGCGCCGCAGGAGGATTCGCACCTTCTCGTCGACACCATGACGAGTGCCTGCCTGGCATATGGAGCCCGCGTTCTCGACCTGTGCACCGGTACCGGCGTCGCGGCCATCGCGGCCGCCGAGCTGGGCGCGGAAAGTGTGACCGCATTCGACATCTGCCCGCGCGCGGTGCGGTGCTCCCGGGACAACGCCCGCACCGCCGGCGTCGATGTGGAGATTCAGCACGGGCCGTGGAGCGGGGCGCTGCAGTGCGCTCCGTTCGACCTGGTGGTGTCGAATCCGCCGTATGTCCCGTCGCCGCGCGACGGCGGCCCGATCCCCGCGGCGGGCGGTCCGGAGTGGTCGTGGAACGGTGGCGTCGACGGGCGAATCGTGTTGGACCCGTTGTGCCGGTCCGCGGGTGCGCTGTTGCGCAGCGGTGGGACCATGCTGTTGGTGCACTCCGGCCTTGCCGATCCCGCTCGGTCCCTGAAGCTCCTGCGGGAGTCCGGGCTTGAAGCCGATATCGCCGCGACGCAGTGGATTCCGTTCGGCCCCGTGCTCTCGGCGCGAGCCGGCTGGCTGGAACAGACCGGTCGGATGTCCCGCGGCTGCCGGGTTGAGCAGCTGGTAGTGATCCGTGCGGACAAGCCATGACCGCCCAGCAGCCACCTCTGGTAAAACCCGTCCGCAACGGCCCGGTCCTGGTCTCCGGGCCGGTACGCATCGAGACAGCCGACGGCGTCGTCGAATCGGATCGGTTCATGGTCGCCATCTGCGCCTGTGGGCGCAGCCGCAATTACCCGCTGTGCGACACCAGTCATCGCCGGCGTGACCTGTCCCGACGCAACGTCGACTGTGACGGCGCCGAGTAGGACGGCGGGTCTGCGTTACTGTCCGATGTCGTAGTCCTCATCGGGAAGTGGAACGCTGATCGCTTGGTCGATCACGTCGGCGGGGTTGGCTTCGATCTCGTCGATGTTTTCCAGGTGGGCCGGATTCAGTCCCTCGTCATCGGTCGCGTCGGCCGCGATCCACTGTTCGGCCAGATCTGCCTCCGGAACGTCCTCGGTCGGTGGCAGCCCTTCAGCGTTCGTCATCATGACCCCTTTCGTGTCCGCGCTCGCGCACCCCGGCCTTGCCGTTCTGCCCGCTGCGCTGCGAGCAGCGCATAGTCCGCCTTCAATTGGTCGTTATCCGATCTGAGTCGACTGTTGGCCGACTCGAGTCGGGCGTTGCGGTCTTCCAGACCGAGGATCTCCCCGATACCGGCCACGTTGACCCCTCCCTCGACCAGCTCCACGATCCGCTGCAGCCGCACCAGGTCGTCGTCGCTGTAACGGCGTGTTCCGCCCGCTGTCCGCGCCGGGCTGAGCAGGCCGCGCCGCTCGTAGAGCCGTAACGTCTGCTGACCGATACCGGACAATTCTGCAGCCACGGAGATGCTGTATACCCCAAGCCCGGATCGGGCATTCATGTCCTCGGCCAACGCTCGTCGCTTTCACTCGTCGGGCAACCCTCTTGCGCAAAGCTACCATGGATGCTATATAGAAATCTATGGCAGCAGACATAGATGATCTGCTGCAGATCAAGGAGGTGGAGATGATGTTGATGCGTACCGATCCATTCCGTGATCTCGACCGCTGGACTCAGCAGGTCCTGGGCACCGCGGCTCGGCCGGCGGTCATGCCCATGGACGCCTGGCGCGACGGAGATCAGTTCATCGTCGAGTTCGACCTGCCGGGAGTGGCGGAGAACTCGCTCGGTCTCGACGTCGAACGCAATGTGCTGACCGTGCACGCCGAACGGCCCGGCCTTGATCAGGACCGCGAGATGGTGTCGGCGGAACGGCCGCGTGGCGTGTTCAGCCGCCAGCTGTTCCTCGGCGAAAACCTCGATGCCGAGCAGATCCAGGCCAGCTACCAGGACGGAGTGCTCCGGGTGACCATTCCGGTTGCGGAGAAGGCGAAGCCGCGCCGGATCAAGGTCGCCAGTGGACACGGCGAGCGGGCCATCAAGGCCTGATTGCGAGGAGCCGGGAGGCGGCCTGCACGGTGCGAGAGGTGAGCGCGATGACTTCGATGACCACCGGCACATTGGCCGCGGAGGTGCTGGACGAGGCGGAGTGCGTCGTGCGCGCCGAATGGCTGCGCCTGTACACCGCCGCAACCCCGGAACACTGCGACGCGGGTGCGCACCGATTGCCCGTCTCCCGGCCCCGACCGCCGAAGCTCGCCGTTCGTAGCGCCGAGCCCCGGCGGCGCGGCGCCCCACCACCGAGCGGTCGCGATGGTCGGGCCGGCGGCGCAGTGACCCGCGAAGTGCGGCCGACACAGCGGTCGCCTCCGGAACGGCACCGAACCGGTCCGCGCGTTTGATGGGAGGTGATGGTCAGAGGCAGTGAATACCAGCGGCGGTGACCTGCGCGTCGCCCACGGTGGGCCGCACGCGATGTGTCGCCGCGAACTCCGGCGTCCCCGCTGCCACCCTGCTCTCCCCGGCAGCGGGGCCTCGCCGGGCTACACCAGGAACATGTTTCTTCAGTATCCGACCGAGCCGGGTGGCGTGATGAGCGAGAGCCGCGATCCCTACGACGTGCTCGGGGTGACGTCTGCGGCCACCCCGGGTCAGATCAGCCATGCCTTCCGCGCCAAATTGCGCGCACTTCACCCCGACACCGGCTTTGCGGGTTCGCGACCACCCGATGACGCCCAGGCCCAGCTGCGGCAGTTGCTGCGCGCGTACGACGCCTTACGTCGCGGCGGCCGCCGACGCGCCGACGCCGATCAGCCGAGCCGCCCCACGGCCAATCCGGCGGGGCCGGTGAAGATCCCGGTCACCTACCGGCGCGCGCCGACAGCCGACCACGATCTGCGGCCCGGCCCGGTGCGCCGGCACCGCTGAGCGGGCCACCTACGCCGGCGGACTCACCTATGCAGGGTGTACTGGTGGACGCTGGTGTAACCGTCGCGGAACAGCTTCACGCAGCCGTTGAGGTACCTGTCGTAGCGGTCATAGACCTCTTCGGGCTGCACGGCGATCGCCTTGTCTTTGTTGGCCGCCAGCGCCGCAGCCCAATCCTGAAGGGTGCGCACGTAGTTGGGACCGATCTCGTGGACGCGAGTGACGCTGAACCCGGCCTCGGTCGCACGGTCGGCAACCATGGACACCGTGGGCAACTGACCGCCGGGGAAGATCTCGGTCATGATGAACTTGTTGAACCGAACCAGACTCATGGTCAGCGGAAGACCTAACCGCTGGGCGTCGTCCTGGGTGATCGCGGTGATGGTGTGCAGCAGCATCACCCCGTCGGGCGGCAGAACGCGGTAGGCCATCTTGAAGAATTCGCGGTAACGCTCGTGACCGAAGTGTTCGAAAGCGCCGATGGATACGATGCGGTCGACGGGCTCGTCGAATTCCTCCCAGCCCTGCAGACGCACCTCCACGGTGCGCCGGGTGGGGATGTCGGCCAGCTTGGCGATGGCGTAGTCGCGTTGTCGCTCACTGATAGTCAGTCCGATGACGTTGACGTCGAATTGCTCCAGGGCGCGCCGCATCCCGCCGCCCCAGCCGCAGCCGATGTCCAGCAGCGTCATCCCCGGCTCCAGCCCGAGCTTTCCCAGGGCCAGGTCGAACTTGGCGTTCTGCGCCTCATCGCGGGTGGTCTCCGGGTGCTGGTAATACCCGCAGGTATATCCCATCGTCGGACCTAGGAACAGCTCGAAGAACTCATTCGAGATGTCGTAGATCGACTGCAGTTCCGCGTACTTGGGTTCCAACTCAGACATCGATCTTTCACGTTACACCGACATCCGGCAGTCCGGGAGACCTCGAACCGCGGCGCGTAACATAGGTTGTCGAACCACGGAGGGCACCAAGGCGTTCCGGGTAGCGAGAGCCATCGCAGGTGCCCGCGCCGAACGGGCCGGCCCGGCTCAACCGGCCGGCATTGCGCGGGGCGCTACCGGTCAATACCAGTAGCGCCGGCCCGCGACCGGGCGGCCGACTGCACCCAGAATCCACAGTGCGGCGCCGATGACCACCAGGATGATTCCGATCGTCCACAAGATGTTGATCTTGAGAACGAGCGCCAGAATAAGCAGGATCACTCCGAGCGCAATCATCTCCAATCCCTTCTCTCACACAATGTAACTGACCGCATCCAACGAAGAGGGTTGCGGCAAACGACAATCCGACACGACGGGTTTGACCCCGGCATAGTTCAAAGGACCAGCCAAAACGGTGACCGCGATGGTTCCGGCAGTTGCGCAACTGGTTTGGCTTCCGCGGAAATAGTCACGCTGCCAGGCAGCGAAAACGCCGATCAGCAACCAGATCATCACGACCGTCCCGGCCAAGCCACCGATCCGCATCCGTCCGCCCTCCATTCACGTGTCACCCCATCAGTTCCCCGTTCGACGGCCGTCGAAACCTGGCGCCGACCGGCACGCCGGGCGATGTTTGACCACGGCGGTCCCGGGGTACTGCCGAACATCGGCGAACGGAACGGAGTGCGCAGATGATGTTGCTGGGGCCGGGCGAGTCCCGTGTGCGGGTGGGCAGTCATGCGGAGTGGATCGGTGAAGCCGGCGATGTCGTCGACCGGATGCTGCGCAATGTCGCGCATGGCCGCTTCGAGAGGTCACTGTCGGGGATGACGGCGTTCGCCGCGGTGGTGACGACGGCCGAGATCTATCTCGAGCATTACAAGGCCGGCTTCGGCAACAAATGGATGTGGAGTCCCGTGCTGGTCACACCGCCGGTGGTGATCGCAGGTATCGGTGGTGTGTACTCCCGCCGCTGGGCAAAACGCTGGCTGCCGTTGACCGCCGGAATCTACGCCGCCAACGGCCTGCTGGGTGAGTACCTGCACGCTCGTGGGGTGGCGCGCAAACCCGGGGGCTGGAAGATGGCGTCCTACAACGTTCCGATGGGTCCGCCGATCGCGGCGCCCGGCCTGATGGCGATGGTCGGCGGAATGGGCCTGTTGGCTGCGGTGCTGCGGCGCGAACGCTGAGGTCCCGCCAACGCCATGGCCGACACCTCCCGACCCGACCACCTGCCGAACCTGCGGGCTGATCGCCAACCCCCGCATCCGTCCTGGCTGCCGCGGCAACGCCACGGCACCACACCGCAGATGATCGGACGCTACCCGGATTTCGACGTGCTCGAGTCGAAAGACATGTGGGACGAGGCGACCAGGAAGGTGGTGCTGGCTCGACTGGAGCCGACGGGGCCGCTGCGATTCTTCACCCCCGCAGAGGAGCCCACCCTGCGGGCGTTCTGCGACATCGTGCTGGCACAAGACCACGAACCGCGGGTTCCCGTCGCCGAATTCGTCGACGCCAAACTGGCCGACGGCCAGCTCGACGGCTACCAGTACGCTGACATGCCCGATGATCGCGACACCTGGCGCCTGGTGCTGCGGGGCTTGGACGAGGCCGCCGCGCAGCGATACGGCAAGGCGTCGTTCGCCGACGCCGAGGTCCCCACGCAGCTCGCGCTGGTCGACCAGTTCTCCCGAGGCCGGTTGCAGGGCGGCACCTGGTCGCAGTTGAACGAGAACCGGGCGTGGTCGGTGTGCATGCGGATGACGCTCTCGGCGTTCTACTCGCATCCGTGGGCATGGAACGAGATCGGGTTCGGCGGCCCGGCGTACCCGCGCGGCTACATGCGGCTGGGCGGACCGAGCGGACCGGCGTCGGTGCGCGAACCATTCGAAACCCGGGGTGCCACCGACGAGGACCCGGTCGAAATGGTGCAAGAAGAGGGCTACTAGTGGGCGATTTCTGGCGCGGCCTGCTCAAGGGGTCGCTGGGCCCACCCGACAACGACTCACGATTCCTGCTGGACGTGCAGTCGCGGGATCTGCCCGGTGAGAAGACCATGCGTCGGTATGCCACCGATGACGAGGTCGACTTGGTGGTCGTCGGTGCGGGCGCCGGGGGATCGGTGCTGGCGCAACGGCTGGCGCGGGCGGGCTGGCGCATCGTGATCATCGAGGCGGGCCCGTTCTGGCATCCGGACGAAGACTGGGTCTCCGACGAAGCCGGCTCGCATCCGCTGTACTGGACGCAGAAGCGCATCATCGGCGGGGACGACCCGATCGAATTGGGCAAGAACAACTCCGGCCGCGGCGTCGGCGGCTCGATGGTGCACTACGCCGGCTACTGCCCGCGGTTTCACCCCAGCGACTTACGCACCCGCAGCCTCGACGGCGTCGGGGCGGACTGGCCGATCGACTACGAGGACATCCGCCGCCATTACGAAGTGCTGGAGGCCGAGCTGCCGGTGGCGGGACAGAACTGGCCCTGGGGCTTCCCGCACCGCTACCCGTCGTCGCCGCACCCGGTCTCCGGCGCAGCCTCGAAGCTGTGGGAGGGCGCCCGCAATCTGGGGATCGAGATGCGGGCGGGCCCGGTGGGAATCGTCAACGGGACCTTCGGAAACCGGCCACACTGCATCTACCGCGGCTACTGTCTGCAGGGCTGCAAGGTCAACGCCAAGGCCAGCCCGTACGTCACCCATCTACCCGACGCCCTGGCGCACGGCGTGGAGATCCGGGCCGACAGCATGGCCTCCCGCATCGAACTCGACGACACCGGAGCGGCGCGTGGTGTCATCTACCACGGCAGTGACGGCATGGAGCATCTGCAGCGTGCCAAGGTCGTCGCGGTCGCCGGGTATTCCATCGAAACCCCACGGCTGCTGCTCAATTCGACCAGCGCCCGGTTTCCACACGGGCTGGGAAACAACACCGACCAGGTCGGCCGTTACGTCATGGTCCAAGGCGCCGCGCAGACTGCGGGCCGATGGCCGGAGGAACTGCGGATGTACAAGGCGCCGCCGCCGCAGGTCACCAGCGAACAGTTCTACGAGACCGACACCACCCGCGGATTCGCCCGCGGATTCTCCATTCAGACCGTGTCGCCCCTACCGATCGGCTGGGCCGAGCATGTGCTCGCCGACGGACACTGGGGGCGGGCGATGCGCGAATACATGCGCGACTACAACCACTGGAGCACCATCGGCGTGCTCAATGAACTGCTGCCCCTGCCGGACAACAGGATCACCCTGGCAGAGGAGACCGACGGTTACGGCATCCCGGTTGCCCGAATGGATTACACCCGCTGTGACAACGACAAGGCGAACATGGCCTACTCGACCCGGGTGATCACCGACATCCTGCACGCGGCCGGTGCACAGGACGTGCTGACCATCCAGCGCTATGCCCACCTGATCGGCGGCGCCCGGATGGGCACCGCCCCGGAGAACTCCGTCGTCGACGCCGACCATCGGGTCTGGGAGGTGCCCAACCTGTTCATCTCCGACGGCTCGGTGTGCCCGACCCAGGGGTCGGCGAACCCGGCGCTCACCATCATGGCGCTGGCTTCCCGGCTCGCCGAGCGACTTGCCAAAAAGCGTGTCTCGCAGAAGGGAGTCCAGCCATGACACAGACCGTCGTCATCACCGGAGCCAGCGCCGGGATCGGTCGTGCCGTCGCACAGCGGTTCGGCGCGCGGGGGGCCAGGGTGGCCCTGCTCGCCCGCGGCGAAGCCGGATTGCAAGGCGCGGCACGCGATGTCGAGGAGGCCGGCGGGACCGCACTGCCCATCAGCACCGACGTCGCCGAATTTGCGGCGGTGGAAGCCGCCGCCGACCGTGTCGAATCCGAACTCGGCCCGATCGACACCTGGGTCAACGTCGCCTTCACCTCGGTGTTCGCCCCATTCAGCGAGATCGGGCCGGCTGAGTTCAAACGGGTGACCGAAGTCAGCTACCTCGGCTTCGTCTACGGCACCATGGTGGCGCTGGCGAGGATGCGGCCCCGTGACCACGGCACCGTCGTACAGGTGGGCTCAGCGTTGGGGGAGCGGTCGATTCCGCTGCAATCGGCGTATTGCGGAGCCAAGCACGCGGTCAACGGTTTCACCGAATCGGTGCGCTGCGAGCTGCTGCACGAAGGCTCGAAGGTGAACATCACGATCGTTCAGATGCCGGCCGTCAACACCCCGCAATTCTCCTGGGTGCTGTCGCGGCTGCCCCGCCATCCGCAGCCGGTGCCGCCGATCTACCAGCCGCAGCTGGTAGCTCGTGCCGTGCTGCGTGCCGCCGACCACCCCCGGCGCAAGCAGTACTGGGTCGGGGAGAGCACCGTTGCCACCTTGCTGGCACAGCGATTCGCCGCACCGCTGCTGGACCGCTACCTCGCCCGTACCGGCTATGACTCGCAGCAGACCGGCGACCGTGTCGACGGCGAGAAGCCGCACAACCTCTGGCAACCCCTGGATGAGAGGCCGGGCAGTGACCATGGGGCGCGTGGGGAGTTCGACGACTCCGCGTATGCGCACAGCCCGCAGCTGTGGGCGGCGCGACACGCCGGGCTGGTCGCCGGAGCGGCCACCGCGCTGGGTGTGGCCGGGGCCGGCGTGCTGGCCGCGCGGCGCCATTGAGCATGCGCCGCCGTCACGCCGGGCACGACGCTGCCCCGGCGAGGACTCGGCGGAAGCCCGGTGCCGCACCGTATTCCGAAGGCGTGTCCGGGCCCGCCGCGGTCCGCGGGCACACGCGCGCGTGCCGGCAGAAATGGTTGCCGGGCCGCCTCGGCGGGTATGCAGCCGAGACCGCAGTCGCTGATTGGAGGTCTCATGCCCAAGACGACGAAGAGCGGCGCCGCCAAGAAAGGCGAGTTGCCCAGCACGCTGCAACGTTCCGGTAGCAAGGCCCAACGCACCTTCGCCAAAGCGCACGATGCCGCGGCCAAGGAGTACGGCAGCGAGCAGCGCGCGCACCGGGTCGCCTACGCGGCGCTCAAGCACAGTTTCGAGAAGGTCGGGGACCACTGGGAGCCCAAGAAGAAGCGCGGCCCTTCCGACAAGCGTGCGGCCGGCGGCGGTCCGAACAACTCGGGGCCCTCCGCCGAGGGTGTCGATGCCAACGCCAGCAAGCAGCACCTGCTCGACATCGCACGCCGGCTGGACATTCACGGGCGGTCGACGATGCGGAAATCGGAACTGGTCACGGCGATCAAGAAGCACAACCGCCGTGTCCGCGGCCGGTAGCCGGGTAGCGGGAGCCCTCGGCGAGACCCTGCTGTGGTGGCTGGTGGCCACCGCACTATGGGTGGTGACGCTGACCGAGCGGACCGGCCAGGAGCTGGTGGCGGCGGCGCTGTGCACGTTGCCGTGCGCGGCCGCCGCCCGCGCGGCCCGGCGGGCCAACTCCGGCAGCTGGCGGTTCCGGCCGGGATGGCTGCGCTGGTTACCGGTGGTCGCCGGTGCGCTGGTCAAGCAGACCGTGCAGGTGTGGGCCTACGTCCTGGTGCCAACGCGGCGTGCCCGGTCGGCGATAGGTCCGGTGGTGTTGCCCGACGAGCCGGCGCCGGTGGCGGCCGGCCGACGGGCCGCTGCGACGCTGGCATTGGCCACGACCCCGGGGACCGTCGTGCTCGACAGCGCTGCGCACACGGTGCTGGTGCACCGGATAGGGCCAGGCCCGGGTGCGCTGGAGACGGCGGTGGGGCGGTGAACCCCGGGGAGCTGGCCGCGCTGGTGCTGCAGGGCGGGGTGCTGCTGCCCGCGGTATGGATCGCCGCTCGCGGCGCCCCCCGACGGCGCCTGATCGGCCTGGAATTCGCCGGCGTCGGCGCGATCGCCATCCTGTCGGTGCTGGCGGTCTCCTGGCGCCAGGACTGGAGCCTGATCGTCTCCCTGGTGTTGGCGCTGGTCACCTTTCCCGGGACGCTCGTCTACGCCCGACTGCTGGCGGGCAAACCGTGATCGCCTGGCTGCTGGTCTTCGCCGGTGTGTCGGTGATGGTCTGCTGCGCGATGGGTGCAGCCGTGCTGCACGGCGTGGTCGATCAACTTCACCTGCTGAGCGTGACCACATCGGTGGGTTTTCCGCTGACCGGGCTGGGTCTGATCCTGTACCGGGGCTGGACCGAAGCGTCGGCGATGATCGCGGTGATCATCGCGTTGGTGTTGCTGACCGCTCCGGCGATGTCGGCGGCCACCGCTCGGCTGACCGCGCAGGAAGCCGGTGTGGTGAAAGCAGATTCACCGCCATGACCGTGCTGATTCTGGTCTCCGTCACGCTGGTCGGCCTCACCGGGACCATTGTCGCCCTGACCGCTGACCCGCAACGGCAGGCGATCGTGCTCGCGGTGTTCGGGTTGGCGCTCACCATCTTGTTCGTGGTGCTCCAGGCGCCCGATGTGGCGTTGTCCCAGTTGCTGATCGGCGGAGTGGTGGTGCCGCTGATGGTCATGCTCACCGTCCGAACGGTGCAGCGCCGGCACCGGGAGGCCGGCCGGTGAGCCGCGCGGGGCGAACGGTGCTGTTCCTCGCCGGTGCGGCCGGCATGGGTTTGTTGCTGTGGCTGGGGTTCGCCGAACTCCCCTCGTTCGGGCAGGACCACCATCTGTATCGGGATATCGCGGTGCGGGAAGCGTTGACGCACGCCACCGCCAACGTGGTCGCGTCGGTCAACTTCGACCTGCGCGCGCTCGACACGTTCGGCGAGGAGACCATCCTCGTCGCGTCGGTGACCGGGGTGATGGCGTTGCTGCGCCCCGCTGTGGAGGAGCGCGAATACCACGATCCGGGTGGCGTCGAAGGCCGCAGTGCGGCGTTGGACGCCACCCGATTCGTCGGCTACCTGCTGCTGCCGGTGACGCTGGCGGTGGGTTTCGACGTGGTGGTGCACGGACATCTGACACCGGGCGGCGGCTTCCAGGGCGGCGTCGTGCTGGCCGCCGGCCTGCACCTGCTCTACATCACGGGGAGTTTCCGGGCACTGGATCGGTTGCGTCCGGTCAATGTCTTCGATATCGGCGAGGCCTTGGGGGCGGCGGCGTTCGCCGGCATCGGGCTCGCCGGTTTGATCACCGGTGGAGCATTCCTGCTCAACGTGTTACCGACCGGCACCCGCGGTCAACTGCTGTCCTCCGGTTCGGTACCGCTGCTCAACGCGGCGGTCGGGGTGGCGGTGGCGTGCGGCATGACGGTGCTGCTGGCGCAGTTTTTGGCTCAGGAGATCACCGTCGCTCCGCGGCTGGAGCATTCGTGAGCGGCCTGAGCTCGTTGAGCGGCTACGTGTACGGGATGGCGGGCTGGCTGGTGCTGGTCGGCTCGTTTGGAATCATCCGCAGCCGCAACCTGATTCACGCGGTGGTGTGTCTGTCGGTGGCGCAGTCCGGTACCTACCTGCTGCTGCTGGCGGTCGGCTACCAGCAGGGCGCGGCGCCACCGATCTTCGTCGACGCTTCGGCGCCGCCCGGGGTGGTCGACCCCGTAGTACAGGCGATGACGTTGACCGACATCGTCATTCAGGCGACCGTCACCGCGTTGCTGCTGGCATTGGCCATCCAGGTCCACAAGCGCCATCACACACTGGACCCGGATCAGTTGTCGGCGTTGCGGGGCTGAGCCGCCGTGCCGGCCGCCACCGCCCTGCTGCCGCTGTTGGTGGCGGTGCCGATCCTGGCGGCATGTCTGCTCTTGGCGCTGGGCCGTCGCCTGCCCGGGTCCGTTGCCAACGCGGTGGTGGTGGCCGTGTCGGCGGCCTCGACCGGCGCCGCCGGCTGTGTGCTGGCCGCCGCCGCCGGGAGCACCGTGGTGGCCTGGATCGGTGGCTGGCACCCGCGCGACGGGTCGGCGGTCGGTATCGCGCTGGCTGCCGACCCGCTCTCGGCAGGACTGGCGGTCCTGATCGGCGCACTGACCGGGTGCGCGGCGCTCTACAGCCGCCGCGGACTCGACGAGGCCGGTACCCGCTTCGACGCGCTGCTGATGATCTTCCTGGCGGCGATGAACGGCTTCGTCCTGGCTGCGGACCTGTTCAACCTGTTCGTCTTCCTGGAGCTGATGGGCGCGGTGGCCTACGCGTTGACCGGCATCAAGATCGAAGATCGGTCGGCGATTCAGGGCGCACTCAACTTCGGGGTCATCCAGTCGCTCAGCGCCTGCCTGACACTGATGGGCATCAGCGTGCTCTACGCCCGCGTCGGCCAGTTGGATATGGCTCAGCTGGGCACGGCGTTGCGCTCGGCCGCCGGGGACGGCCGAAGCGATGCGCTGGTGGTGGCGGCCTTCGTGCTGGTCTCGGCGGCACTGCTGGTCAAGGCCGCGATCGTGCCGCTGCACTTCTGGCTGGCCGACGCGCACGCCGTCGCGCCCGCTGGGGTGTGTGTGCTGTTCTCCGGCGTCATGGTGGAACTCGGGCTCTACGGGCTGTGGCGGGTGTACTGGGCGGTGTTCGCCGGCGCGCTGCCACCGGCCGTGATCAGTCGCGTCTTCGTGGCCGCAGGTGTGCTGACCGCGGTCGTCGGCTCGGTCATGTGCGTGCTGCAACGACACCTCAAGCGAATGCTGGCCTATTCGACGGTCGGCCACATGGGATTGCTGCTGGTGGCCACCGCGACGCTGACCCCGCACGGGGTGGGCGGCGCGGCGGTGTACCTGATCGGCCACGCCGGAGCCAAGTCGGCGCTGTTCCTGATCGTCGGGATCCTGCTCGACCGCCACCACAGCGTCGACGAATGGGAGTTGGTGGGGCGCGGGCGGGGCCAGCCGGTGCTGGCGGCCTGTTACGCCGTCGCGGCGGCGGCACTGGGCGGGCTGCCGCCATTCGGTACCGCGCTGGGCAAATCCCTGTGTGAGGAGGCCGTGGGCAGCGGTTGGGGATCGGCACTGTTCCTGGGTGTTTCGGCGTGCACCGGTGGTGCGGTGCTGCGGGCCGGCATCCGCTGCTTCACCGGTCTCGGCGGCCGCACCGAGCCGCCCGATGATGCGGCCGCCGGACAGACGACCCGAGGTGACGAGCAGCCCGACACCTGGTTGCGGCGGACACCGCCGAGCATGTACACCGCGATCGGGCTGCTGCTGGCCGGTTGTCTGGCCGCCGGGGCGCTACCCGCGGTCGCGCGCGGCGCCGACACCGCCGCCCGTCGTTTCGTCGAGGCCGGCGCCGCCACCGCAGCGCCCGGCTGGTCGGTGCTCGGCGCCGGGTTGGGCGTCTTGGGTTGCATCGTGGCGGCGGGGGTGGCGGCCGCCGGGTTGCACCGCTGGCCTCCGGTGGCCCGCCGCACGGTCGGCGCCCTGGCCGCGCCGGTGCTCAGCGCGTTGCGCGCGGCGCATTCCGGCCACATCGGCGACTACCTGGCTTGGATGTTCGCCGCGCTGGCGGCGCTCGCCGCCGCGGTGGGCCTGCCGTCGACGTGAACGACGGCCCGGATCCGAGCCGAACGCTGCCTCATCCAGGTCCGGCTCGCCCGTCGGCCAACGCCGCGATCGGTGACTGATCGAGATGGAGCAGCAGATCCTCGGCGTTGTCGAAAACACCCACGGCGCCCGCAGTTTCCAATTCGGCGCGCGACACCCCGCCGCTGAGCACGCCGATGCTCGGCACTCCGGCGCGCACGCACGCCTGCGCGTCCCAGACCGCGTCGCCCACGAAAACCGCCCGGTCGGCCGTTGCGCCGGCCCGGTCCAGGGCGATCCCGACGATGTCCGGCTCCGGTTTGGCGACGTCGACATCGGCCGACGAGGTGACCGCGGCGACCAGGTCGTCGCAGTCGAGCGCCTTGCGCAAGACCGCCAGCTCGTCGTCGGGCGCCGAGGTGGCCAGCACCACCGACAGGTCGAGCCCGGCGATACGTTCCAGCAGCCGCCGGGCGCCCGGAAGCGGCGTCAGCAACTCCGCCGTCTGGAGGTAGTAGCGGGAGTGCAGGTCTTTGAGCCGCCGGCGGACATCGTCGGGCGCTTGGTCGGGGGATTGGTCGGACAGCAACCGCACCAGCGCGGATCCGTCCATTCCGATGGCGCGGTGAATGCGCCAGGATTCCACCTCGATGCGCAACTCGGCGAACGCGCGCCGCCAGGCGTGCACATGCAGGTAGTTGGAATCGACCAAAGTGCCGTCGACGTCGAAAAGCACAGCCGATTGGGTGGTCACGGCTCTCCCTCTCCGTTTGCGGATGTCCCGGCTGGGATACCCACGAAGAGAATTCCCCATACGGACGAGAGGACAAGCGGTGGCCACCGACGACCGTGATGCCAAGCAGGAACAACTCGACGACTACCGGATCGACCGGCAGTCCGGATACCTGACCACCCAGCAGGGGGTGCAGGTCGACCACACCGATGACTCGCTGACGGTCGGCGAGCGCGGCCCGACGCTGCTGGAGGATTTCCATGCCCGGGAGAAGCTCACCCACTTCGACCACGAGCGGATCCCCGAGCGGGTGGTGCACGCTCGCGGGTCGGGCGCCTACGGCTACTTCGAGCCCTATGACGACTCGCTCGCCGAGTACACCGCGGCACGGTTTTTGACCACGCCGGGCACCAGGACCCCGGTGTTTGTGCGGTTCTCCACCGTGGCGGGATCCCGCGGTTCGGCCGACACCGTGCGCGACGTGCGCGGGTTCGCCACCAAGTTCTACACCGATCAGGGCAACTACGACCTGGTCGGCAACAACTTCCCGGTGTTCTTCATCCAGGACGGGATCAAGTTCCCGGACTTCGTGCACGCGGTGAAGCCCGAACCGGACAGCGAGATTCCACAGGCCCAGTCCGCCCACGACACGCTGTGGGACTTCGTGTCGCTGCAGCCGGAGACGCTGCACACCATCATGTGGCTGATGTCGGACCGCGCGTTGCCGCGCAGCTACCGGATGATGCAGGGCTTCGGCGTGCACACCTTCCGTTTCGTCAATGCCAAGGGCCAGGGCACCTTCGTGAAGTTCCACTGGAAGCCCAAGCTCGGCGTGCATTCGCTGGTCTGGGACGAATGCCAGAAGATCGCCGGCAAAGACCCGGACTTCAACCGCCGGGACCTGTGGGACGCGATCGAGGCCGGCCAGTACCCGGAGTGGGAGCTCGGCGTGCAGCTGGTACCCGAAAGCGACGAGTTCAGCTTCGATTTCGACCTGCTGGACGCCACGAAAATCATTCCCGAAGAACAGGTTCCGGTGCGCCCGGTGGGCAGAATGGTGCTCAACCGCAATCCGGACAACTTTTTCTCCGAAACCGAGCAGGTGGCCTTCTGCACCGCCAACGTCGTGCCGGGAATCGACTTCACCAACGACCCGCTGCTGCAGTTCCGCAATTTCTCCTACCTGGATACCCAGTTGATCCGGCTGGGCGGACCCAACTTCGTGCAGCTGCCGGTCAACCGGCCGGTGGCGCCGGTGCACACCAACCAGCACGACGGCTATGGCCAGCACGCGATCCCGAAGGGCAAGACCAGCTACTACAAGAACTCGCTGGGTGGCGGCTGCCCGGCGTTAGCGGGATCCGGGGCGGACGCCGACGTGTTCCGGCACTACACCCAGAAGGTGGACGGTGAGAAGATCCGCAAACGTGCCGCCAGTTTCGAGAACCACTACAGCCAGGCGCGGATGTTCTACAAGAGCATGTCCGAGACGGAGGCGAAGCATGTCGTCGCCGCGTACGCCTTCGAACTGGGCAAATGCGAAACCATCGAGATCCGGCAGCGCGTCGTCGAACAACTCAACCGCGTCGACCACGACCTGGCCAGCCAGGTCGCCGCCCAGCTGGGCCTGCCCGCGCCGAAGGAGCAGCCGCTCGACGAGGCGGTCGAGAGGGTCGGCGTCTCGCCGGCGCTTTCGCAGCTGCACAGCGCCACCCTTCCCCCCGACGCGCGGGGTGTCCCCACCATCGAAAGCCGCAAGATCGCGGTGCTGGCCGCCGACGGTGTCGACGTGGCGGGTGTCGAACGCTTCGTCGAGGCGATGCGGCAGCGCGGCGCCGTCGCCGAGGTGCTGGCGCCGATCGCCGGTGGAGAGCTGGCCGGCGGTTCGGGCGGGCAGCTGAGCGTCGACCGGGCGATCACGACCATGGCCTCGGTGCTCTACGACGCGGTGGTGGTGCCGTGCGGTCCGGACGCGGTGCGGACCCTGGCGGCCGACGGCTACGCGATGCATTTCATCACCGAGGCCTACAAGCATCTCAAGCCCGTCGGTGCGTTCGGCGCCGGCGTCGAGCTGCTACCCAAAGCCGGGATCGCCGAACGGCTGGCGGAGGACACCACGGTCACCGTCTCGACCGGGGTGGTCACCACGACAGCAGCGGCCGACGACCTGAACGACGAGTTCTTCGGCGCATTCGCCGCTGAGTTGGCCAAGCACCGCGCCTGGGAGCGGGCCGCCGACGCGGTGCCTGCCTAGATTTCAGGTCACCGCGCGCAGTGGCCGGCCGGACTTCTGCACGTCGGCCAGGGCGTCCGCCAGCGACGCCCCCAGCGGAAGGCGCGACTGCGGGTCACAGATCCGCAGCACGCGGGACACCGCCGGACTCGGTATCACCACCAGCCGGGTCCGCGCGGTGGCGCACCGGGCACTGATCGACTGAAGGGCCGTAAACCCGACCGTGGCAATGAATGTCAGCTCGGACAAGTCCAGGATCAGCCATTCGCAGCAGTCGGCGCAGCGGCGTGCGTAATCCGCGAAGGGACCGGCGTTGGCGGCGTCGATCTCCCCGTCCGCGGCCACCACCGCTCCGGCACGGCCCCAGTGCACAGTGAATTTGGCGGTGTGATTCCGCCATGCCTGAGTGGCTTCCGTTGCGGGAGTGGCGAAAGCGGTCTCGGTCATTCGGCTGGTAGTCATTTGTGGCTCCATCAGTCGACGAATCGTGCTGTTGGATTACGTCAGCGTAAACTCTCGCGAGCGCTTATACACCGTGACGTACAACTACCGGCTGTGAACTCAACCGGAGGAACCAGACGTTACCCAGAGCCGCTCCGGCTTGCAAAGGGATGCCCGACAATTTCCGCAAAATCCCAGTGAAACCTTAAGTTTCACATCGAGCAGAGCGAGGAGCGCCCCGCGGACCAGGCCGCCATCATGAGATCGGCCAGCCGGTTCTCCACCACGTCGCGGGCGCGCATGCCGAACACCACGTCGGCTTCCAGGTGCGGTGCGTGGCGGATCAGGTCCTCGACCACATCGGCGCGCACCACCTGCTCGTGTACCGCGTCCGCCTCGACGTGCTCGGCGTAGAACGCCACGCACGGCTCCGGGGCGCCCAGCCGCCGCAGCGCGGCGACCAGGCGGCCGGACCCGGGAGGCGAGGTGATCTCCGTCGAGGCGAAGTGGCCGACGGCCGCACCCCGCCACCGGCGATGTAACCCGAACAGCGACATCAGGTTCACCACTGCGAGCGACTCGGCGGGAACAACGTCGAGGTAGGCGAGGTAATCGGCGTTCAGCCCGGCGGCGGTGAGCAGGTCGGCGAAGAGCTGCTGGTGTACCCGGGGCCCGCGGCCGGCGCCGTACTCGTCGAACTCGACCGCGACGAAGGACGCCTTGGCCTGGCCGGTCAGGCGCGGGATGGCCCAGGCGTGTGGATCGCCCTCCTTGAGGTGGTACAGCGACCTGTGCACGAAATACTCGCGGGCCTGCTCCCAGGTGCCCTGATCGCGCAGGTGCCACGATGGGCCGCTGCCGCGCACGGGCTCGGTTGCCGCTGCAGCCATTTCGTCGTTCGCGGTGGTGTCCGCCGGTATCGTTCCGACGTCCTGCCGGACACTATCGAGGAATGCGCGCTCCAGCCGGGACCGCAGTTCCAATAAGGTGGCGTCCCATTCCCACTCCGGGTCCACCTCGTCGAAGCCGCGGTAGTGCAGCTCGTAACAGACGTAGAGGGCCAGTTGCAGGTCCCGGCCGTACGGGTCCGCGCCGGCGGTTGGGGCGGTGAATCCCTCGGTCGCGCCCGCGGGGCGGCGGAGCAGCTCACAGACCGCCGCCGACAGCGGCCCGCAGGCGGTAGGCAGGGCGGGCTCGGTCCGGATAAGTGCGTTGGTCACGCTCGCGAGTACCCCGTGCACAGCGGCCGCCAAACGATGCCGGCCGGCGCGGCTCCGTTTCGGTGGTCGACCGTTGGGTACCCCGGGACCATGACACGGTTCGGCTACACCCTGATGACCGAGCAGAGCGGGCCCCAAGACCTTGTCCGGTATGCCGTCTCCGCCGAAGAACGAGGTTTCGACTTCGAGGTGTGCAGCGACCACTTCTCACCCTGGCTGGCGTCACAAGGCCACGCCCCGAACGCCTGGGCAGTGCTGGGGGCGGTCGCGCAGGCCACCGAGCGGGTGGGGCTGTGCTCCTTTGTCACCTGCCCGACGATGCGCTACCACCCGGCGGTGGTGGCGCAGCAGGCGGCCACCGTGCAGATCCTTGCCGACGGCCGGTTCACCCTGGGCCTGGGCAGCGGGGAGAACCTCAACGAGCACATCGTCACCAGCGCAGGCTGGCCGAACGTCCGGCGGAGGCAGGCCATGCTCGGCGAAGCGATCAAGATCATCCGCGAGCTGCTGATGGGGGAGACGGTCAACCTGTGCGGCGAGCATTTCCAGGTCGACCGGGCCCGGCTGTGGGACCTTCCGGAGATCCCGGTCGCGTTAGCCGTCGCGATGTCGGGCGAGAAGGGCGTGGACCGGTTCGCCACCGCCGCGGACGATCTGATCGCGGTGCAGCCCGACGCGGACCTGGTCCAGGCCTGGCATTCCGCGCGCCAGGCCTCCGGACTCGAAGGCGGCCGTGTTTTCGGACAGCTGCCGGTGTGCTGGGACCCCGACCGGGACGCTGCGATCGAGCGCGCCCACCGGCAGTTCCGCTGGTTCGGCGGCGGGTGGCCGGTCAACGCGGAACTGCCCACGCCAACCGCGTTCGCTGCCGCCACGCGGTTCGTCACGCCGCAGGATGTCGCCGACGCCATTCCGTGCGGGCCCGACCTGGCCCCGATCGTCGAGGCGGTGCGTGCCTACGCCGAAGCCGGTTTCACCGACATCGCACTCATCCAGATCGGCGGCGAGACGCAGGAGGCATTCCTCAAGGAGGCGGCGGAACCGCTGCTGGGCGCGCTGCGCGACGCGGTGGCCTGAGGGTTTCAGGCCGGGCTGCCGCGGGTATCAGGAGCCCATGAGCGAGACCGAGCACCCGATCGACGAGGCGCGCACGACCCGGCCGCGGGACGGAATGATCTTCAAGGACCGCCGTGAGGCCCCGGGCCTGGCCATGCTGCTGATGGCGGTGCTGGCGATGGTGGGTTTCATGAGCGCCGCGGCGCTGCACCAGGCCGGCTGGTCGCTGGCGTTCGGGATCCTGGTCCTCGTGTTGGCCGTCGCCGGCGTGGCCTGGATATTCATCGGACGAAACCGCAGCTTCCGCGCCGGCAACCACCGGCGCCAGACCTAACGCGCCGCATCGTCGCCGGAGGCGGGTCTGCCTCCGCTACTTGATTTCGCAGAGCACCGTGCCCTGGGTGATGGCCGATCCGGCCTCCGCCGCCAAGCCGGTGATGACACCGTCCTTGTGCGCGGTGACCGGGTTCTCCATCTTCATCGCCTCCAGGACGACGACCAGGTCACCGGCGGCGACCTCCTGGCCCTCTTCGACGGCCACCTTCACCACGGTGCCCTGCATGGGCGCGGTCACGGCGTCACCGGACGCCGCTGCGCCGCCGTGCGCACCGCGCTTGCGGGCCTTCGGCTTCTTGCGGATCGCTCCGGCGGCACCGCCGGCCGCGCCACCGCCGCCCAGCGCCAGGTCCCCGGGCAGCGAGACCTCCAAGCGGCGACCGCCGACCTCGACGACCACTTTCTGCCGCGGCTGCGCGTCCTCTTCGTCGAGCGGCTCGCCACCGGTGAACGGCTCGATGTTGTTCTCGAACTCGGTCTCGATCCAGCGGGTGTGCACCGAGAAGCCGTTCTCGTCGCCGATGAACGCCGGGTCGCGGACGACCACGCGGTCGAACGGGATGACCGTGGCCAGCCCCTCCACGTGGAACTCGTCCAGGGCACGCCGGGCGCGCTCGAGAGCCTCGGTGCGGTTCGCCCCGGTGACGATCAGCTTGGCCAGCATCGAGTCGAACTGGCCGCCGATCACCGAACCGGTCTCCACGCCGGAGTCCATCCGGATGCCGGGGCCGGTCGGCGGGTCGAAGCGGGTGACCGGGCCGGGGGCGGGCAGGAAGCCGCGACCGGCGTCCTCACCGTTGATCCGGAACTCGATGGAGT
This sequence comes from Mycolicibacter terrae, assembly GCF_010727125.1. Classification (NCBI taxonomy): domain Bacteria; kingdom Bacillati; phylum Actinomycetota; class Actinomycetes; order Mycobacteriales; family Mycobacteriaceae; genus Mycobacterium; species Mycobacterium terrae. The sequence goes on from NZ_AP022564.1 coordinate 1,031,580, forward strand.
GCCCGCGCGGCTCCGGGTCCTCGGTGAGGTCCAGGGTCTCGCCGTTGGCGATGCGGAACTGCTCACGCACCAGGTCGATTCCGGAGGTCTCCTCGGTGACCGGGTGCTCGACCTGCAAACGGGTGTTGACCTCCAGGAAGCTGATCAGGCCGTCCTGGCCGACCAGGTACTCCACCGTGCCGGCGCCGTAGTAGCCGGCCTCTTTGCAGATCCGCTTGGCGGACTCGTGGATCTCCTTGCGCTGCGCATCGGTCAGGAACGGCGCCGGGGCCTCCTCGACCAGCTTCTGAAAGCGGCGCTGCAGCGAGCAGTCGCGGGTGCCCGCGACGACGACGTTGCCGTGCTGGTCGGCGATGACCTGGGCCTCGACGTGGCGCGGCTTGTCCAGGTAACGCTCCACGAAGCACTCACCGCGGCCGAATGCCGCGATCGCCTCGCGGGTGGCCGACTCGAACAGCTCGGGAATCTCTTCGAGGGTGCGGGCCACCTTCATGCCGCGGCCGCCGCCGCCGAACGCGGCCTTGATCGCCACCGGGACGCCGTACTCCTTGGCGAAGGCGACGACCTCGTCGGCGTCCTTGACCGGGTCCGGGGTGCCGGGCACCAGCGGCGCCTTGGCGCGGGCGGCGATGTGCCGCGCGGTGACCTTGTCGCCCAGATCGCGGATCGCCTGCGGGCTCGGCCCGATCCAGATCAGGCCGGCGTCGATCACGGCCTGGGCGAAATCGGCGTTCTCGGAAAGGAATCCGTAGCCGGGGTGGATAGCGTTGGCACCCGACTGGGCCGCGGCGTCCAGGATCTTCTCGAACACCAGGTACGACTCGGCGGAACTCTGCCCGCCCAGGGCGAAAGCCTCATCGGCCAGTCGGACGTGCGGCGCCTCGGCGTCGGGTTCGGCGTACACGGCCACACTGGGCAAGCCGGCATCCCGCGCGGCGCGGATCACCCGGACTGCGATCTCCCCACGGTTGGCGACGAGCACCTTGGAGATCTTCGTGCTGGCATGGTTCGCCACTTGCCCTCCTGACGGCATCTTTAAGAAAGGTCTTTAAGAATCTAGCTTCACGCAGTGTAAGGCGCGACCGCAGCACCCGAACTATGTGCCCCTATGCGGAGCGAAGCCGGCGCTTGATCCGGGTCAACATGGCCGACATCCCGCGCAGTCGCAGCGGGCTGATCAGCGCCGCGAGGCCCAGGCTGGAGGCGAAATCCTCGGGTACCCCCAAGATGACGTCGGCCGGCTGGCCGTCGAGGCCCGTCGCCCAGATCGACGCGAACCCGCGGGTGGTCGGCGCCTCCGGGGGCGCGCTGAAGTACAACCGCACCCGCTGCGGGTCGGCGGCGTCGACGTGTAAGAACAGCGGTGACTGGCACTCCGGCACCGGCTCCATGGCCGATTCGGCCAGGTCGTCGGGCAGGTCGGGGAGCTCGTCGGCGAATTCCAGCAGCAGCCGCAACTTGTCCTGTCCTTCGACTTCAGCGAAGTCGGAGACCACCTGTGCCAATGCTTCCGGCAGGCTCATCAGCTGACTGTGGCGCCCTGCGCTGCCGCGGGCGCCGCGCCCGGTTCCGGGCCGTCGACGATGGGCACCCGCACGGTGTTGCCCCACTCGGTCCAGGAGCCGTCGTAATTGCGGACCCCCTGCATGCCGAGCAGGTGCGTCAGCACGAACCAGGTGTGGCTGGAGCGTTCCCCGATGCGGCAGTAGGCGACCGGCTTGTCCTCGGGCTTCACAAAGTCGTAGAGCTGTTCCAATTCCTCGCGCTTGCGGAACCGGCCGGCGTCGTCGGCCGCCTTGCTCCACGGGATGGATATCGCGGTGGGGATGTGGCCGCCTCGCAGCACACCCTCCTCGGGGTAGTCCGGCATGTGGGTCCGTTCGCCGGTGTACTCCTGCGGCGAGCGGACGTCGATCAGCGGCTCGCGGCCGATGATCTCCAGCACGTCTTCCTTGTAGGCGCGGATCGGAGCGTCGTTGCGCTGCACCACCGGGTAACCGGTCGTGGTCTTCGACGGCACATCCAGGGTGGTCTCGCGGCCCGAGGACACCCACAGGTCGCGCCCGCCGTCGAGCAGCCGGACGTCTTCGTGGCCGAACAGAGTGAACACCCACAGCGCGTAGGCGGCCCACCAATTGGACTTGTCGCCGTAGATCACCACGGTGTCGTCGCGGGAGATGCCCTTGCGGTTCATCAGGTCGGCGAACTGCTCCCCGGTGATGTAGTCCCGGACCGGCGCATCGTTGAGATCGGTGACCCAATCGATCTTCACCGCCCCCGGGATGTGGCCGACGTCGTAGAGCAGCACGTCCTCGTCGGACTCCACCACGACGAGACCGGGGGTACCCAGATTCCCGGCGAGCCAGTCGGCGGTCACCAACCTCTCGGGATGGGCGTAGGACTGCAGGGCGGGGCTGGGGTCGGCAGGCACTGGCACGGTGTCGAGCCTACCCACCCCTGTCTCCTGCGTCGCGGCGAGACGGGGCGTCGCCTACCCCGGGTTGGCCGCCCACAGTGCCGCGACGGACAGGCCGGCCCCGGCGAGCAGGGAGCGCACCAACGGCAGGCTGATCCCGATGACACTGGACGGATCGCCGTCGACGCCGTCGATGAACCAGCCGCCCAGACCGTCCAGGGTGAAGCCACCGGCCACCCGCAGCGGCTCGCCGGTGGCCAGGTAGGCCTCCAGGTCGTCGGCGGTGGGCGTTCCGAACCGCACCGTGGTGACCGCGGTTTCAGCGGCCTGATGGCGTATCTCGTTGTCTTGCAGCCAAATCAGGCTGTGGCCGGTGTGGAGCTGCCCGGTGCGCCCGGCCATCGACTGCCATCGTCGGCGGGCCTCGTCCACCGACGGCGGCTTACCCGCCAACTGACCGTCGATGTAGAGCATCGAATCGCAGCCGATCACCACGCAATCCGTCGCAACCGCCGGCTCCAGGCGTGCCGCGACGTCTTCGGCCTTGGCTTGCGCCAGTGACCGCACCACGTCGACCGGGTCGGCATGCGGGCCCAGGCTCGCCGCGACGGCGTCCTCGTCCACTCCGGAGACCACCACCAGGGGGTCGATTCCGGCACCCCGCAGCACGGCCAACCGGCCTGACGATGCGGACCCCAGGACCAGACGTGTCACGTCAGCGGCGCATATGAGTGCGCTCCAGCAGGGTCACCCGTTGCCAGCTGAACACCGGAAAGCGGAGTTTGTCGACCGGGTGGCCCCACAGGTTGCGCTCCCGGACGCCGGATTCGGCCGCGCCACCGCCGGCGGTGCCGAGGACCGCGACCAGTGCCGCGATCTCCGCGTCGGTGGGGTTGCCCTTGAGCACCCGGATGTGCGGCTCGGCGGCTGCGGGGGCCTCGGGCGCCGGGGCGGTGGCCTCGTTCTCGTCGCTCGCGTCGCTCACAGGGGAATGTTCCCGTGCTTCTTGGGCAGCGGCTGAACGATCTTGCGTTCCAGCAGCCGCAGCGACGTCGCGATGTAGCCGCGGGTGTGCGACGGCGGGATCACCGCGTCGACGTAGCCGCGCTCGGCGGCGACGTAGGGGTTCACCAGCGTGTCCTCGTATTCCTGCTGCAGCGTCAGGCGCAGTGCATCGACGTCCTCGCCGTTGCGGGCGGCCTCGGAGAGCTGCTGGCGGTAGACGAACCCGACCGCACCGGAGGCACCCATCACCGCGATCTGGGCGGTCGGCCAGGCAACGTTGACGTCGGCGCCCATCTCCTTGGAGCCCATCACGCAGTACGCGCCGCCATAGGCCTTGCGGGTGATGACGGTGATCTTGGCGACGGTGGCCTCACCGTAGGCGTAGAGCAGCTTGGCGCCGCGCCGGATGATGCCGTTGTACTCCTGCTCGGTGCCGGGCAGGAAGCCGGGCACATCGACCAGCAGCACGATCGGGATGTTGAAGCAGTCGCAGGTCCGGATGAACCGGGCGGCCTTCTCCGAGGCGTTGATGTCCAGGCAGCCGGCGAACTGGGTGGGCTGGTTGGCCACGATGCCGACCGTGCGGCCCTCAACGCGGCCGAACCCGACGATGATGTTCTGCGCGTAACCGGACTGCACCTCGAGGAACTCGTCGTCGTCGAGGATCCGGGTGATCACCTCGTGCATGTCGTACGGCTGGTTCGGCGAGTCCGGGATCAGCGTGTCGAGCTCGAGGTCCTCGGCGGTGAGGTTCTCCTCGATCGCGCCCTCGGGAGCCGGTGCCGGGTAGCGCGGCGGGTCGGCGTAGTTGTTCGGCGGCAGGTAGCTCAGCAGGTCGCGCACGTATTCGAAGGCATCCTGCTCGCCGGAGGCGACGTAGTGCGCGGTGCCGGACTTGCCCATGTGGGTGTGAGCCCCGCCCAGCTCCTCCTGGGTGACGTCCTCGCCGGTGACGGTCTTGATCACGTCGGGGCCGGTGATGAACATCTGGCTGGTCTGGTCGACCATCACGATGAAGTCGGTCAGGGCGGGGGAGTACACGTGACCGCCGGCGGCAGCGCCCATGATCAGCGAGATCTGCGGGATCACCCCGGAGGCGCGAATGTTGTTGTGGAAGATCTTGCTGTAGAGGCCCAGCGAGACCACACCCTCCTGGATGCGGGCGCCGGCGCCGTCGTTGATCCCGATCAGCGGCCGGCCGGTCTTCATGGCCAGCTCCTGGACCTTGACGATCTTCTCGCCGTAGACCTCACCGAGACTGCCGCCGAACACGGTGGCGTCCTGACTGAAGATGCAGACCTCGCGGCCGTCGATGGTGCCGTAGCCGGTGACCACCCCGTCGCCCAGCGGACGCTTCTCGGCCAGGCCGAAATTGGTGCTGCGGTGCTTGGCCAGTGCGTCGAGCTCGACGAACGACCCCTCGTCCAGCAGGGCGAGGATGCGCTCGCGGGCGGTCAGCTTGCCCTTGGCGTGCACCTTCTCCACCGCCGCTTCCCCGACCGGGTGCAGGGTCTCCGCGGTCCGACGCTTGAGGTCGGCCAGCTTGCCTGCGGTGGTGTGGATGTCGACGACGTGCTCGCCCTGGGCCTCTACGGCGGACTCCCCAGAGTGCTCAGTAACACTGGTCATAAGAAACGATCTTAATCGCGGACCATCGGTTCTCCCGACCGGACCCGGTTAGGGGATGTCGTCGTCGCCGTTGTCTTCGCGGTCCGGGAGTAGTTTTTCGGGGTGGTGGTAGTGGTTGGTGCGGGGTTGGCCGTGGTCGAGGTGGGGTGGGGGCAGGGTTTCGGTGGTGCCGTTGTGGGTTTTGCGGGTTTTCCAGCCGTGTGAGGTGATGAGTTGGTGGTGGGGGCCGCAGCGCAGGCTCAGCCCGTGGATGTCGGTGCGCCCGGTTTTGGCGTAGTCGATGTCGTGGTGGACTTCGCAGTAGTAGCCGCCGATGGGGCAGCCCGGGTGGCTACAACCCCGTTCTTTGGCATACAGCACGATGCGCTGCCCGGGTGAGGCCAGGCGTTTGGTGTGGAACAACGCGAGTTCTGTGGCGCCGTCATAGATGCGTAGGTAGTGATGTGCGTGGGAGGCCATCGCGATGACGTCGCGTATGGGTAGCCAGGTGCCGCCGCCGGTGTGGGCTTTACCGGTACCGGCCTGCAGATCAGCCAAAGTGGTCGAGACGATGATGGTGGCCGGCAGCCCATGGTGTTGGCCGAGATTCCCGGAGGCCAGCAGGGTACGTGCCATGGCGGTCAGGGCGTCGTGGTTGCGTTGCGGTGCGCTGCGGGTGTCGGCGTCGATCTGGGTCTGGGTCGGCGTGCCGGCTACGCAGGGGGTGGGGTCGTCGGGGTTGCACATGCCCGGGGCGGCCCAGCGGGCCAGCACCGCATCGAGGGTGGCACGGGCGTGCGGGTCGAGGTAGCCGCTGATGGGGCTCATGCCGTCGCGGTCTTGGGGGCCCAACACCAGGCTGCGGCGTTTGGCGCGTTCCTCGTCGGTGTAGTTGCCGTCGGGGTGTAGGTGATCGGCCATGCGGTGGGCCAGGGTGGCCAGTTGGTCGGGCCGGTAACCGGCGGCCAGCTCGGCCAGTTCTGCTTCGGCGCGCGCCAGGGTGGTGGTGTCGATGTCGTCGGGTAGGTAGGTGAAAAACGAGCGGATCACCGCGATATGCGCGGCCCCGATCTGTCCTTGGCGTTGGGCGGTGGCCACCACCGGGCGCACCGGGTCCAGGGGCTCGCCGGTCAGGGTGCGTCGCGGCCCGAGTTCGGCGGCTTCGGTGAGGCGCCGCCCAGCCTCCCCGCGGGCGATGTGCAGTTCGTCGGCGAGCACCCAGCGTGCCTTGCCACCCAGCTCGTCGCGATCGGCCGCGGCCAACCGGTTGACCATGGGGTGTTCCACGGCGGGCAGCCGGCGGCGCAGCACCTCGCAGCGCCGCAACAACGCCACGCACTCCCGCGGCGTCAAAGCCTCGAAGTCCAGTTCCAGCGCCCGGTCCAGCCCGGCGGCCAGCGCGTCGAAGACCTCGACGACCTCGTCCCGACTGTTCGAACACATGTGCTAATCATAGCGACGCCCCCCGACAAGAATCCGAATCCATCCACAAGCAAAACTACTGGGACACAAGGGGTTCAAGTGATTCACGGGGTAAACGTTTATCGCTTCGGCATCAGCGGGTACGCGGCTGCTATGAAGCCCAACGTCGCGATCACTCATCCGGACCGGGTGCTCTTCCCGGCGTCGGGCACCCACGAAGCGATCACCAAGGGCGACCTGATCGACTACTACAGGCAACTGGCACCGGTGATGGTGCCGCACCTGGACGGCCGTCCGCTCACGCTGACCCGGTTCCCCGGCGGCATCGACGAGGAAGGGTTCATCCAGCAGAATTTCGCCACCTCACTGCCGGAGTGGATGGACCGGATCGAGGTCGCCAAGAAGTCCGGCGCGGGATCCGTCGTGCATCCGGTGGTCGGGCGGGAGGAGGCGCTGGTCTGGGCGGCCAATCAGGACTGTGTCACCCTGCACGCCTGGTTGTCGCGCCGGCCGCACCTGGACACCCCGGATCGACTGGTGTTCGACCTGGACCCGGCCGACGACGACTTCGCCGTGGTCCGGGCCACCGCCCGTGCGGTCGCCGACGTCCTTCAGGAGCTGGGTATGACGCCCTACGTGCAGACGACGGGTTCCCGCGGACTGCATGTCGTCGCGCCGCTGCGGGGCGGCGCCGATTTCGACACCGCTCGCGGGTTCGCCCGGGCCGTCGCCGGCCTGGTCGTCGACGACGACCCGCGGCATCGCACCTGTGAAATGCGCAAGTCCGGTCGTGGTGGCCGGTTGTATGTGGACGTGATGCGTAACGCCTATGGGCAGACGGCGGTGGCCCCTTACGCGGTCCGGGCTCGCTCGGGTGCGCCGGTGGCCACTCCGCTGGAGTGGGACGAACTCGACGTGCCGGGCTTGCGGCCGGACGGGTTCACCCTGCGCGACGTGCCCAAGCGGATGGCCGAACGCGGTGATCCGTGGGCCGGCATGTATCGGCACGCGTGCGCTCTGGCGCCGCGCCGGCATCGCCTGGAGCAGCTGGGCGCCTAGCTCAGGCGGCGGCCGTACCGGGTTCGGGACCGGGGTTGGGTTCGGGTTCGGCGTTTTCAGTGACTTCCTTGACGAAGTCGCCGATGTAGCGGATCGCCCGGCGGCCTTCGGGCAGCACATCGGCCGCCAGCGGGAAATCGTGAATCTGGCCGTCCCACAAGTGCAGATCGCAGGGGACACCGGCGGCCTGCAATCGCTGCGCCATGACCTCGGCGTCGGGCAGCAGCAGTTCGTCGGAGCTGGCGTGGATGGTGACCAGCGGCAGTGCCGACAGATCGGCATCCACCGGCGAAACGACCTGGGCCCGACGGAGATAGCGGGTGAAGGCCGGCAGTGCTCCGCGGGGGAACATCGCACACCGGTCGGCGTTGCGGTGCCGCATCTTCGCCGTCGGGTCGGCATCGGTGAAGGGTGAAACCACCGCAATGCCAGCAGGTTTCGCCAGACCAGCCGCCAGGGCGGCCAGGGTCGTCATGAAAGCCAGATATCCGCCCGCCGAGTCGCCGGCGACCACCGAAATGTTCGGGGTCATAGCCGCGGCGCATCAGCCAGCGCAACCCGCTCAGGCCGTCCTCGATCGCGTCGGATATCCGGTGCGACGGCAACATTCGGTAATCGATGTTGAGGACACAGGCGCCTTCATGGGCCGGAGTACCCTGCGGTCGGGCGTTTCAACCGGCGCGGCGACGGCACCGGCTACTAGGCTGGGGAAATGGATGTTCAGCCACCGCTTGACGCAAATGTTCTGCGTGACGGGTTGACCGGGTCGGGTCAACCGTGGCGCGCTCTGGATGTGGTCACCGAAACCGGGTCCACCAACGCCGATCTGCTGGCCCGTTCCGCGGCGGGCGAGGACATCGACGGTGTGGTGCTGCTGGCCGAACACCAGACAGCCGGCCGCGGTCGGCACGGCCGGCGCTGGGTGTCCCCGGCAGGTAGCCAACTGGCACTGTCGGTGGGGGTCGCCGCGGACATGGTGCCGACCTCGGGATGGGGTTGGCTGACCCTGGCGGCCGGGGTCGCGGTGGCCGATGCGCTCACCGAGGTCTCGGGTCTGCAGGTCGGCCTGAAGTGGCCCAATGACGTCCTGGTGGGCTCAGACAAGCAAGGCAAGCTGGCCGGCATCCTCGCCGAGGTGGCCGCGCCCAAGGCGCTCGTCGTGGTCGGACTGGGCCTCAACGTGACCATGACCGCGCAGCAGGCGCCGGATCCGGCGGCGGTCTCGCTGGCCATGCTCGGCGTTTCGGTTCTCGACCGAAACCTCTGGGCGGACAAGGTTCTTCGGCACCTTGCGGCCCGGATCGCGGCGTGGCGTGCGGCCGGCGGGGCAGATGAGGCGCTGGCGGCGGACTACCGGCGGTACAGCTGCACGCTGGGCGCCCGGGTGCGCGCTGACACCCCGGGCGGGCATCGGGTCGAGGGTCTCGCCGAGGCGATCGACGACACCGGCCGGCTCGTCATCAACACCGGCGATGACACGGTGACCGTGTCGGCCGGCGACGTCACGCGGCTGCGGCCCGGCGGTTCAGCAGGGCTCGACTAGGACCGGCCGTGGGTTATCCGGAGAACGTGCTGGCCGAAGACGAACAGGTGGTGCTGCACCGGCATCCGCACGTCAAACGCCTGCTCCTGCCACTGGTGGCCCTGCTGTTGGCCACGGCCTGCGCCGGGTTCGCGTCCGGGATCGTCAACCCCCGGGCCTGGGACCCCAATGCCAAGAACGTGGTGTTCGGGGTGATCTGGGCGATCTGGCTGGTGGTGGTCGGCTGGCTGGCGATCTGGCCGTTTTTGACCTGGCTGACCACGCATTTCGTCGTCACCGACCGGCGCGTAATGTACCGGCACGGGTTGCTGACCCGCAGCGGAATCGACATCGCGCTGGCGCGGGTCAACAGTGTGGAGTTCGTCCACGGGCTCGTTGACCGGATGCTGCGCACCGGGACGCTGATCATCGAGTCGGCGTCACAGGAACCGCTGGAGTTCTACGACATCCCGCGCGTGGAACAGGTCCACGCGCTGCTCTATCACGAAGTCTTCGACAACCCGTCCGGTGCGGGCTGACGCCGCGCCGGACGCCGGAACAGGGTCACCACACCGGTGTCCGGGCCTCCCTCCAGGGAGTCCTCGATCGCCTCGGCGAGTGCGCCGGTCTCGATCGTCGCATCCAGTGCCAGGTCCGCGCTGCGTGCGAACTCGTCGGGGAAGACCCAGCGCCGGAATGCCCAGAACCGGAACGCCATCTGCAGCAGATTGCCGATGATGTAGGCCGAGATGAAGTCGGCGATGTTCTCGATGGTCAGCGAGACCATCGGCGCCCGCAGCTGCAACACATAGCTGGAGAACCACAACGGCGCCATCGACAGCAGTACGCCGACGCCGCTAACGCCGAAGAACAGCAGTGCCTCATGGTGGCGCTCCCGGCCACCGCGGTCCTTGAAGCTCCACTCACGGTTGAGGATGTAGGACGCGATCACCGCGACGATGCCGGAGATGACCTTGGCGGTGACGGGCTTGGGCTCCAGAATCGTCAGCTTGAGCGTGTAGAACAGCGCCGAGTCGATGACGAAGGTGGTCGCGCCCACGATGGCGAACTTGATCAACTCATGGTGGCGCTCGGCCAGCGGCCGGATCACCCGTGGCAGGCGAGCGATCGTGGCGTCGGTAAAAGACACAAGTCGCCAGTGTACGGACTTTGCCTGATCTGCGCCTAATGACTGGATAACGACGCGGACGGGCCGACGTGACACGATATTGCCCGTGCCGAAACCCCCAACCGCCGCGCCGCCGTCGGCAGGTGGCCGCAGCCCCCTGGTCGCCATGGTCGGCGGCGGTCAGCTGGCGCGGATGACCCACCAGGCCGCGATCGCACTCGGCCAGCGGTTGCGGGTGCTGGCCGCCGCGGCCGATGAGCCGGCGGCGCAGGTCACCCCGGACGTGGTGATCGGCTCGCACACCGACCTCGACGACCTGCGCCGGGCCGCGACCGGAGCCACCGTGCTCACCTTCGACCACGAGCACGTTCCGGGCAAGCTGCTGGACAAGCTGGTCGCCGAGGGCGTCAACGTGGCGCCGCCGCCGGCTGCGCTGCTACACGCCCAGGACAAGCTGGTGATGCGGCGCAAGCTGGCCGCCCTGGGGGCGCCGGTACCGCGGTTCGCCGCTATCGAGTCTCTGCAGGCGGTCGACGAGTTCGCCGAGCTGACCGGCGGCCCGATGGTGGTCAAGACCGTCCGGGGCGGGTACGACGGGCGCGGGGTGACGATCGTCGACGACGTGGCCCAGGCCCGGGCCGCCGCCGCGGAGTACCTGGCCTCCGGGGTGCCGGTGCTGGCCGAGGAGCGGGTGGCGATGCGCCGTGAGCTCTCGGCGCTGGTCGCCCGGTCGCCGTTCGGTCAGGGTGCGGCGTGGCCGGTGGTGGAGACGGTGCAGGAAGACGGGATCTGTGTGACGGTGATCGCGCCGGCCCCCGATCTGCCTGCTGAATCTGCCGCCGCCGCACAGCAATTGGGGCTGCGCCTGGCCGACGAGCTGGGTGTGGTCGGGGTGCTGGCCGTCGAACTGTTCGAGACCACGAGCGGCGAGCTGCTGGTCAACGAGCTGGCGATGCGGCCGCACAACTCCGGGCACTGGACGATGGACGGCGCGGCCACCAGCCAGTTCGAGCAGCATCTGCGCGCGGTGCTGGACTATCCGCTCGGCGCCACCTCCCCGGTGGTGCCGGTCACCGTGATGGCCAATGTGCTCGGGGCTCCCGAACCGCCGGCGATGACGATGGACGAGCGGCTGCACCACCTGTTCGCCCGCTATCCCGACGCGCGCGTGCACCTGTACGGCAAGGACGAGCGGCCGGGCCGCAAGATCGGGCACGTCAACCTGCTCGGTGATGACGCGACGGCGTCGGCCAAGCTGCGTGAGCGGGCCGAAAGCGCGGCACACTGGTTGTCGCACGGGGAATGGAGCGATGGATGGGATCCGCATGAGTGAGCACAAGCCCGGTCCCCGGGTAGGCGTGATCATGGGCAGCGACAGCGACTGGCCGGTGATGGAAGAAGCGGCCCACGCGCTGGCCGAGTTCGACATCCCCTTCGAGGTGGGGGTGGTCTCGGCGCACCGCACCCCGCAGCGAATGTTCGACTACGCCCGCGACGCCGCCGGCCGCGGCATCGAGGTGATCATCGCCGGGGCGGGCGGGGCCGCACACCTGCCCGGGATGGTGGCCTCCGCCACACCGCTGCCGGTGATCGGGGTGCCAGTTCCGCTGGCCCGTCTCGACGGGCTGGACTCGTTGCTGTCGATCGTGCAGATGCCGGCCGGGGTGCCGGTGGCCACCGTTTCCATCGGCGGCGCGCGCAACGCGGGGTTGCTGGCGGTGCGTATTCTGGCCTCCGCCGATGCGGCATTACGGGCCCGGATGGAGACTTTCCAACAGCACCTGGCGGACACCGTGCTTGCGAAGGACGCGAAACTACAAGATAAAGTTACCGGTGAGTAGCTTAGGAGGCTGTGATGGCTGGGTGGGCCGGGAATCCGTCGTTTGATCTGTTCCAACTCCCCGAAGAGCACGATGAGCTGCGGGCGGCGATTCGGGCGTTGGCCGAGAAGGAGATCGCTCCTTACGCCAAGGAGGTCGATGAGCAGGCGCGTTTCCCCGAGGAGGCGCTGGCGGCGTTGAACGCCTCGGGCTTTAATGCCGTGCATGTGCCCGAGGAGTACGGCGGGCAGGGTGCGGACTCGGTGGCGGCATGCATCGTGATCGAGGAGGTGGCCCGCGTCTGCGCCTCGTCCTCGCTGATTCCCGCGGTGAACAAGCTGGGCACCATGGGGCTGATCCTGGCCGGCTCCGACGAGCTGAAGCGGCAGGTGCTGCCGGGCCTGGCAACGGGTGAGGTGATGGCTTCGTATGCCTTGAGTGAGCGGGAGGCCGGCAGTGATGCCGCGGCGATGCGTACCCGGGCCAAGGCCGACGGCGACGACTGGATCCTCAACGGCTCCAAGTGCTGGATCACCAACGGCGGCAAGTCCAGTTGGTACACGGTGATGGCGGTGACCGACCCCGACCTGGACGCCAACGGTATCTCGGCGTTCATGGTGCACATCGACGACGAGGGCTTCACCATCGGGCCCAAGGAGCACAAGCTGGGTATCAAGGGGTCGCCGACCACCGAGCTGTACTTCGAGAACTGCCGCATCCCCGGGGACCGGATCATCGGTGAGCCCGGGACGGGATTCAAAACCGCACTGCGGACGTTGGATCACACCCGCCCGACCATCGGCGCCCAGGCCGTCGGTATCGCCCAGGGGGCATTGGACGCGGCGATCGAATACACCAAGGACCGCAAGCAGTTCGGCAAGAACATCAGCACCTTCCAGGGGGTGCAGTTCATGCTCGCCGACATGGCGATGAAGCTGGAGGCGGCCCGGCTGATGGTCTACAGCGCCGCCGCGCGTGCCGAACGCGGTGAGACCGGTCTGGGTTTCATCTCGGCGGCGTCGAAGTGCTTCGCCTCCGATGTGGCCATGGAGGTCACCACCGATGCGGTGCAGTTGTTCGGCGGGGCGGGCTACACCACCGATTTCCCTGTCGAGCGGATGATGCGCGATGCCAAGATCACCCAGATCTATGAGGGCACCAACCAGATCCAGCGTGTGGTGATGAGCCGGCACCTGCTGCGCTGAGCCACCCGACATTCCGCGAGATTGCAGCCATGCAGGCATTTGCGCGCAATCACCTGCATGGCTTCAATCTCGCGGTGATCGAGGCCCAAGGCGGCCGCCTCAATTAGGTTGAGGGCACCATGACCGAAGCCGAACCGGCTCGCACGTCGAGCATCTACCTGGCCGCCGTCGAGGGTGGCACCGGCAAGTCCGCCATCGCGCTGGGCCTGCTGCACCTGCTGGCCGCCTCGTCGGCACGGGTCGGCGTGTTCCGCCCGATCGTGCGCTCACTCGACGAGCCCGACGCGCAACTCGAGCTGCTGCTCGCGCACGCCACCGCAAAGATCGACGATCACACCCGCTGCCGGGGCGTGACCTACCAGCAGGTCTACTCCGACCGGGAAGCCGCGCTGGGTGAGATCGTCGCACGGTTCCACGACGTCGCGCGCCAGTGCGAAACCGTCTTGGTGGTCGGCAGTGACTACACCGACGTGGTCAATCCGAGCGAGCTGAGCTTCAACGCCCGCGTCGCGGTGAACCTGGGGGCGCCGCTGGTGCTGGCCATCAACGGTCACCAGCGTGATGCGCAGGCCATCGGCGAGATCACCGCGCGCTGCCTGGCCGAAGCGGAAGCGGTACACGCCCGCACAGCCGCGGTGATCGCCAACCGCTGCGACCCGGACCGGCTGGCGGACGTCACCGCGGCGATCTCGGAACATCTGGGCGACCCCGGCTCCCTGGACATCCCGGCGTTTGCGGTTCCCGAGGTGGCGCTGCTGTCCGCCCCCACGATGGCCGAACTGTGCACGGCGCTGGACGGCACCGTCTACAGCGGCGACCCGGAGCTGCTGCGCCGCGAGGCGCTCAGTGTGATGGTCGGCGGGATGACCGCCGAGAATATTCTGGAGCGGTTGACCGAGGGCCAGGTGGTGATCGTGCCGGCCGATCGCTCCGACGTGCTGCTAGCACTGGTGAACGCCCATGAGGCACAAGGGTTCCCGTCGCTGGCCGGAATCATCCTCAACGGCGGACTGCTGCCGCACCCGGCGATCGACAAACTGGTCAAGGGGTTGCGGCCCACCCTGCCGCTGATCGCCACCGGCCACCGTACCTACGACACCGCCGAACAGGTGTCGAACACCGGCTCGCGGATCACCGTCGACGCGCTGCGCAAGATCGACACCGCGCTCGCGGTGATGGCCGCCCACATCGACGGCGCCGAACTGACCGAGCGGATCCGGGTGCCGGCGTCGACGGTGGTGACGCCCCAGATGTTCGAGTACCAGCTGCTGGAGCGCGCCCGGTCCGACCGGCGCCACATCGTGCTACCCGAAGCCACCGATGACCGGATTCTGTTGGCGGCCGGCCGATTACTGTCCCGCGGTATCGTCGACCTGACCCTGCTCGGCGTGGAGGACGCGGTGCGCGGGCGCGGCGCCGAACTCGGGGTCGACCTGGACGCGGCGCAGGTCGTCGACCCCGCGAGCAGCGGCCTGCTGGAATCCTTCGGCGCCGAATACGCCCGACTGCGCGCGCACAAGGGGATCGCCGAGGAACGCGCCCGCGAGATCATGCGCGACATCTCCTATTTCGGCACCATGATGGTGCAACTGGGGATCGCCGACGGCATGGTGTCGGGTGCCGCGCACACCACGGCGCACACCATCCGCCCGGCGTTCGAGATCATCCGGACCGCGCCCGGGGTCTCGACGGTGTCCAGTGTCTTTCTGATGTGCCTGGCCGACCGGGTCCTGGCGTTCGGCGACTGCGCGGTGGTGCCCGACCCGACCGTCGAGCAACTCGCCGATATCGCGATCTCCTCGGCCGCCACCGCCGCCTCGTTCGGCATCGATCCCAGGGTGGCGCTGCTGTCGTATTCGACCGGTGAATCCGGCGCCGGGGCGGGTGTGGACAAGGTCCGTGCCGCAACACAATTGGTGCACCAGCGTCGGCCCGACCTGCTCGCCGACGGACCGATCCAATACGACGCCGCGGTCGACGAGACGGTGGCGGCGGCCAAGATGCCGGACTCGGCGGTGGCCGGCCGGGCCACCGTACTGGTGTTCCCGGACCTGAACACCGGCAACAACACCTACAAGGCGGTGCAGCGCAGCGCCGGTGCGGTCGCGATCGGGCCGGTGCTGCAGGGATTGGCCAAGCCGGTCAACGACCTGTCCCGGGGAGCGTTGGTCGACGACATCGTCTACACGGTGGCGATCACCGCGATCCAGGCGCAGGAGGCGGCTCGGTGACCGTCGGCGACGCCGGGCTGGTGCTGGTGCTCAACTCCGGCTCGTCGTCGATCAAATTCCAGGTGGTCGACCCGGTGGCCGGCACTGCGGTGGTCTCGGGGCTGGTCGAACAGATCGGCGAGCCGGAGGGAAGGATTCCCGATCACGCGGCCGGTCTGCGCTGGATTCACCGGCGGCTCCTCGATTCCGGGATCGACCTCGCTGCGATCCGGGCAGTCGGACATCGGGTTGTGCACGGCGGCACGATGTTTTATTCGCCGACGCTGATCACCGACGCGGTGCTGGACGAGATCGAGCGGCTCGCCGAGCTGGCGCCGCTGCATAACCCGCCCAACGCGATCGGCATCGAGGTGGCGCGCGCCGACTTCCCGGACGTGCCGCACGTGGCGGTCTTCGACACCGGCTTCTTCCACTCGCTGCCGCAGGCGGCCGCGACCTATGCGATAGACCGCGACGTGGCAAGCGATTACGGCATCCGCCGGTACGGGTTTCACGGCACCTCGCACGAGTACGTCTCGGCCCAGGTTGCGGTGCTGCTGGACGCCGACCTCGCCGAGCTCAACACCATCGTGCTGCACCTGGGCAACGGGGCGTCGGCGTCGGCGGTGCAGGGCGGGGTCGCGGTGGAGACCTCCATGGGGCTGACCCCGCTGGAGGGGCTGGTGATGGGAACCCGCTGCGGAGATATCGACCCAGGCGTACTGATGCACCTGCGGCGCACCGCCGACATGGGAGTCGAACAACTCGACGAACTGCTCAACCGGCGCTCCGGACTCAAGGGGATGTGCGGGATCAACGACTTCCGGGAGCTGCTCGAACACATCGCCGACGGTTCGGCGCCCGCGAAGCTGGCCTACGACGTCTACGTCCACCGGTTGCGCAAGTACGTCGGCGCCTACCTGGCGGTGCTCGGCCGCGTCGACGCGATCGCCTTCACCGCGGGGGTGGGGGAGAACGTCGCCGCGGTACGCGAGGACGCGCTGACGGGCTTGGAGGGGCTGGGCATCGTCGTCGACCCTGCACGCAACCGGACCGGCAAGGGCGCGCGGATCATCTCCGCCGACGACTCACGCACCACCGTCCTGGTGGTTCCCACCAACGAGGAGCTGGCGATCGCCCGCGCCGCCTGGGAATTCGTGTAGCTACCGAGTGTTCGCGGTGGCCGAACTGCTCGTTGTCGTGGCGCTGATGCTGTCCACTGAGCTGGTCGCATCCCGGTCCTGGGCATGCCGGCCGCGGCGACGCTGCTGGCGATCAAGTGGGGACTCAAGGACGCCGGGCTGATCTGCGTGGCGGTACTACTGGCTGCACTGGCGGGTGCGCGTGCGCTGGCCGCTCAACCCAGCGGTTCGTCGGCCAAGAAAACGTCGTTGTGCTGACCCGGAGTCGGGGGAGGGTCGGTCGTGGTGGCGTCGAACGAGCTGTAGCGGGCCGGCGTGCGTACCACGGTGACCGCGTCGTCGCCGTCGCCGACCCGCAACGCCAACCGGTTCTCGGCGAACAGCGCGGTGTCGACCACCTGCTTCCAGGTGTTGGCCAGACACGCCATCAAACCGCTGCGCTGCAACCGATCCACCCATTCGGCCGCCGTCGCCGAGACCAGCGTGGATTCCAGTTCATCGGTGAGCTCGGCGTAGTTGATCGACCGGGAGCGCTGGTCGGCGAACCGCGGATCCGCGACCAGCTCCGGCCGGCCGATGGTGTGGCAGAGCGTATCCCAGTGCTTGGGCGTGTAGGCGCTGATCACGACGTAGCCGTCGGCGGTGCGGAAGGCGTCCGACGGCTGGGTGGCGAACCCGACTCCCTTGCGCCGCTTGGCCGGTGCGCCGGCAGGGAGCGTGTCCGGGCGGTTCAGGTGCACGGTGAGCTGGTTGGCCTGCAGGGCCACCGCCACGTCGTACATCGCCACTTCGACCACGTCGGCGACACCGTGGCGCTCCCGGTTGAGCAGCGCCGCCAGCACCGCCTGGGCCAACACATGCCCGCTGGCGTTGTCGACCAGCTGGAACGGGATGATCTGCGGCTTGCCGTCGGGAGTGCGCATGCCCGAGGTCATTCCGGCTTCGGCCGCCACCATCAGGTCGACCCCCGGCCGGTCGCCGTTCGGGCCGTTGCCGCCATAGGCCGACAGTCGCGCGTAGATGAGTTTGGGGTTGCGGGAACGCAGTTCGTCCGGCCCCAACCCGAGCCTTTCCATCACGCCGGGCCGGAAAGCCTCCAGCACGACGTCGGCGGTGTCGGTCAACGACAGGATCTGCCGGCGGGCCTGTGCGGTGCGCAGATCGGCGGTCACCGACTTCTTGCCGCGGTTGTTGGGCAGAAAGTAGACGGCCAGCGGCGGACGGCCGGGCAGCACCGAGGTGATGTGCCGGCTGGCCTCACCGCCGGGCGCCTCCACCTTGATGACCTCGGCGCCCAGGTCGGCCAGCACTTGGCCGGCCAACGGGCCGGCCACATTCTGGGTGAAGTCCAGGACCCGCAAGCCGTCCAGCGGCTTGGGTGCCGAATCGTCAGTCATCGTGCTCAGCCCTCCGAATGCCGGCGGGATAGCCAGCTGATCAGGCGCCCGACCACGATGAGCAACAACACGAAGATGATCAGCAGAAAGGCTGCGTTGTAGGACAGGTCGCGGGCGGACTTCGACGGCAGATTGTAGAACGTCCAGATCGGATAGGTCAGGTAGCCGACCGGGGAGTGGGTGAGTTCGCCGGTGGGCGCGGTGTTGGACCAGCCCGCGGTGTAGAGCATCGGTGCAGTCTCGCCGATCGCCAGGGCGAGCGCCACCAGCATTCCCGTGACGATCCCCGGTGTCGCCGATTTCAGCACGATTTTGCGCAGTGTCCACCCTGCCGGCAGGCCGAGCGCGTCGGCGCCCTCCCGGTAGGACGTCGGGACCTGGCCCAGCGCGGACTCCGTGGCCTTGGCGATATAGGGGATGGACAGCACCGACAGCGTCAGCACCCCGGCGGCCAGCGAGAATCCCCAGCCGAAGAACACCACCAGCGCGAGGTAGCCGACGTAGCCCAGCACGATCGACGGGATCCCGGCCAGCACTTCGTAGGCGCCGCGCAGGATAGAGCGTGTTCTGCCCGTGGCGAATTCGGACAGGTACAGACCCGTGAGCACACTCACGGTGCCGCCCACCAGCAGCACCCCGAGACCAAGCACCGCGGTGCCGATGATCGCGTTGCGTAGACCGCCGCCGTTGCCCCGGGTGTTGTCGGTCAGCACATGCCAGTCGAACACCGGCAGGGCGCGCCCGACGACCTCGATCAGCATCCACAGCGTCGGGACCACCACCACGGCAAGGCACAGCACGCAGCCCGACCAGAACGCGGCGTTGACGATCTTGCGGCGGTTCACCTCGGCGCCCTCAGACTCCGCGTCCCACCGGCAGCGCGGTCCCCGACACCCGGCGCACCAGTATGCGGGCGGCGATGTTGGTCAGCAGGGTGATCACCATCAGCACCAGGCTCGCCTCGGCCAGGGTCTTCACCGCGAAATCGGTGAAGTCCGTCATCGCCGAGTCCAGCTGGGACACAACGGTCGCGGCGATGGTGGTCATGGTGGAGTAGATGGTCGTGGGCATGGTGCCCAGCACCGCGCCGGAGACCATCGCCACCGCCATCGTCTCGCCGAGCGCCCGCCCGAGCCCCAGCACGATCGCCCCGACGATACCGCTGGACACCCACGGCAACGTGACCCGCCGGGCGCATTCGAACTCGGTCATCCCCAGTGCGATAGCGCCCTCGCGAGGCAACAGAGGCACCTGCCGGATCAGGTCGCGGCTGGTGCTGGCGATGATCGGAATGACCATCACCGCCAACACCAGACCCGAAACCAGCAGCCCCTCCCCGTGCCCCGGATCGCCGCGAAAGTAGCGCAGCACCGGCACATCCGGGGCATTGTGGGCGATCACCGGCGCGATGTGGTGAGCGATGAACGGTCCGAACGTCATGGCGCCCCAGAGTCCGACGATGACGCTGGGGATACCGGCCAGCAGCTCGAGGACCATCCCCACCGTCGAGGCGAGCCCTTTCGGCAGCCGCTCCACGATCAGCAGGGCGGCCCCGACCGACACCGGTACGGCGATCACCAGCGCGATCGCCGACGTCGCCAGTGTGCCGACGATCAGCGGCAGCGCCCCGTAGTAGGCGCCGGTCGGATGCTCGACGCCGCGGGTGACCGTCGCCGAACCGTAGGTGTTGCCCGGATTCCAGTCGGTGCCGGTGAAGAAGTGCAGCCCGTTGACGGTGATCGCGGGCAGCGCCTCGATGAGCAGCGTCGCAAGCACGAACATCAGCGCCAGCAGCGGCACCGCGGCGCCCGCCGCGCCCAGCACGGCGATGGCACGGCCCTGCCGGGCACCGGAAGGCCGGCCGGTGCGGCGCACGGCAGCCTTACTCGGCGCTGATCTTGGCGATCTGGGCCTGCGACTGTTTGGCGACAGCGTCGGGCAGCGGCTGGAAGTGCACCTTGTCGAGGAAGGAGGGGGCGTTGCCGTCGGTGATGGCCCAGTGCAGGAACGCCTGCAGGGTCTGGGCGGTGGCGTTGTCCCGGTCGGCCTTGGGCCTGCCGTTGACGATCGCGTACTCGTAGTTGACGATCGGGTAGGCGTCGGGGGCGGGCGCGTTGATCAGGGAGACGGCTTGATTGTCGGGGGTTTGGTCGGCGAAACCGGCCGCGGCGGCCTGGATGCTCTTGGCGTCGGGCTGCAGGTAGTTGCCGGCGGCGTTGGCCAGCTGCGCCTCACCCAGGCCCTTGTCGCGCGCCTGGTCGAGGAAACTGATACCGATGTAGGCGACGCACCCCGGGGTTTCGGCGCAGCCGGTCACCATTCCGCCGTTGCCGTTCTCCCCGAGGGCCCCCGGCACCGCGGGGAAGTCCACGGTGGTGCCGAAACCGGGGGTTTTGCCCCAGCCGTCGGGGTCCTGTTTGGACAGGTATTGGGTGAACAGGAAGGTGTCGCCGGAGCCGTCGGAGCGGTGCAGCGGCACCACCGGGGTGTCGGGCAGGTTCAGGCCGGGGTTGAGTGCGGCGATCTGCGGGTCGTTCCAGGTTTTGACGGTGCCGGAGTACATGGCGGCCAGTACCTTGCCGTCGAGCTTGACCGGGTCGGTCAACCCGGGCAGGTTGTAGTTGATCTGCTGGGCGGAGATGGCCAGCGCGATGTTCATCAGGCCTTGGTGTTCCTTCATGTCGCCTTCGGACAGGTAGGCGTCGGAGGCGCCGATGTCGACCGCCCCCGCGGCGGCCTGCGAGATGCCGGTGCCCGAACCGGTGCCCTGGGTGGTGATGGTGACGTTGGCGTACTTCTCGTGATACGCCGGGCCCCACTGGTTGAACAGCGGATAGAGCAACGTGCTGCCGGTCTCCGACAGCGACACGTCCGATGACGCCGGCGTCGTGGCCACGCCACCGGGATGCTCCGAATCCGATGGCGCGGTGGAGGTTTTCCCACCGCAGGCCGCCCCGGCCAGGATCAGCGGTGCGGCGGCTGACAGGGCCAGCATGCTACGTAGGCGAGTTTTCACGGTGACACCCTTTCGTCGTACCTTGCGATTACCTAGGCGTTCTCGGCGGTCAACTGCCCCCGGGATACGTAGCGGACGGTCTCTTCGTGCTGCGGAGACGAGAAGAGTTGTGCGGTGGGACCTTCCTCGACGAGCCTGCCCTCGAAGAAGAAGGCCGTGCGGTCCGCGATCCGGGCGGCCTGGGCCAGATCGTGGGTCACCATGATCACCGTCAAACGACCGGTCAGCGACGAGATGAGCTGTTCGATCTTGTCGGTCGTGGTCGGGTCCAGCGACGACGTGGGCTCGTCGAGCAACAGCACGTCGGGGTTGACCGCCAGCGCCCGGGCGGTGCACAACAGTTGCTGCTGGCCGCCGGAGAGCCGGAACGGGGAATCGCCCAGCCGGTCCTTGACGGCGTCCCACAGCCCGACCAGTCGCAGCTTCTCTTCGGCGACACGGCGGAACTCCTTGCGCGGCACCATCTTATGGGCGCGGACGCCGGCGACGACGTTGTCCACGATCGACATCGGGAACGGGTTGGGACGCTGGAACAGCATGCCGACACTGCGCCGTAGCTCCATCAGATCCCGGTCACCGAAGATGCTTGCACCACGGAGCAGGACGTCGCCGCTGTAGCGGTAGCCGGTGACCTTGTCGTTCATCCGGTTCAGGGTGCGCAGAAATGTCGTCTTGCCCGAACCGGTGGGGCCGAGCAGTGCCGTGATCGCCCGGGCGGGAAATGCCAAACTCACCTTGTTCAGCACGGTTTTCGTTGCGAAACCCAAGGTCAGATCCACAGCGCTCATGGCCGGAGCGCTGACATTCCCGGTCTCGCTGTCGAGCCTTTCGGGTGGCATCGGCGCCATGCTACGTCCGCTTCCTGCGGATCGGTTGTCAACGCTTCACCGAACAGCGCTGATCTTGGCGATCTGGGCCTGCGACTGTTTGGCGACGGCGTCGGGCAGCGGTTGCAGGTGCAATTTGTCGAGGAAGGAGGGGGCGTTGCCGTCGGTGATGGCCCAGTGCAGGAACGCCTGCAGGGTCTGGGCGGTGGCGTTGTCCCGGTCGGCCTTGGGCCTGCTGTCGACGATCGCGTACTCGTAGTTGACGATCGGGTAGGCGTCGGGGGCGGGGGCGTTGATCAGGGAGACGGCCTGATTGTCGGGGGTTTGGTCGGCGAAACCGGCCGCGGCGGCCTGGATGCTCTTGGCGTCGGGCTGGCGGTAGTGGCCGGCGGCGTTGGCCAGCTGCGCCGTGCCCAGCTGACGATCACGCGCCTCTTCGCTCTGGCTGGCGCTGACATAGGCGACGCACCCGGGGTTGGCGGCGCAGCCGGTCACCATGGCCCCGTTGCTGTTCTCCCCGAGGGCCCCCGGCACCGCGGGGAAGTCCACGGTGGTGCCGAAGCCGGGGGTTTTGCCCCAGCCGTCGGGGTCCTGTTTGGACAGGTATTGGGTGAACAGGAAGGTGTCGCCGGAGCCGTCGGAGCGGTGCAGCGGCACCACCGGGGTGTCGGGCAGGTTCAGGCCGGGGTTGAGTGCGGCGATCTGCGGGTCGTTCCAGGTTTTGACGGTGCCGGAGTACATGGCGGCCAGTACCTTGCCGTCGAGCTTGATCGGGTCGGTCAACCCGGGCAGGTTGTAGTTGATCTGTTGGGCGGAGATGGCCAGCGCGATGTTCATCAGGCCGGGGTGGGCGGCCCGGTCGCCTTCGGACAGGTAGGCGTCGGAGGCGCCGATGTCGACCGCCCCCGCGGCGACCTGGGCGATACCCGCACCCGACCCGCCGTCCTGGGTGGTGACGGTGACGTGGGGGTACTTCTGTTGATAGGCAGCGCCCCATTCGCTGAACAACGGATAGAGCAGCGTGCTGCCGGTCTCCGACAGCGCCACCGGCGCCGGCGTCGCGTCGGTATCGCCGGTGGTGGCGGATCCGCACGCCGCCGTGCTCAGGATCACCGTGGCGGTGAGCAATTCGGCAAGGCGAATCCGGCGAGACCGCATCGGGCAATGCTACGTCCGCCCGCTGGCAGCAACGGTAAGGTTTTGTGCTGTGAGACGCGGCCGATGGACTGTGTTGCTGGCCTTCCTCGTTGTGGGTGTGCTTACGGTTTCGGCATGCGGCGGCAACTCCGGTGACTCCGGTTCGGCCGAAGGCCCGCAGTCGTCGGTGGACTGCGGCGGCAAGCAGGAACTGCACGCCAGCGGCTCCACCGCGCAGGAGAACGCGATCGAGCAGTTCGTCTACGCCTACATCCGGGCGTGTCCGGGCCACACCCTGGACTACAACGCCAACGGCTCCGGAGCCGGGGTGGACGACTTCATCGCCAACGAAACCGATCTGGCCGGATCAGACGTGGCACTCGACGCCTCCAAGGGCCAACCCGAACGCGCGTCGGAGCGGTGCGGTTCGCCGGCGTGGGATCTGCCGATCGTGTTCGGCCCGATCGCGGTCACCTATCACATCAGCGGGGTCAACTCCTTGAGCCTGGACGGCCCCACCCTGGCCAAGATCTTCAACGGCACAATCGGCACCTGGGACAATCCCGCGGTCAAGGCGCTCAATGCGGGCGTGCCGCTGCCCTCGACGCCCATCCATGTGGTCTACCGCAGCGACAAGTCCGGGACCACCGCCAATTTCCAGAAGTATCTCGATGTCGCCTCCGACGGCGCATGGAGCGGGGGAACCGGCGAGATGTTCAACGGCGGTGTCGGCGAAGGAGCCGCCGGGAACAACGGCACGTCCGCGGCGCTGCAGGACACCGACGGTTCGATCACCTACAACGAGTGGTCGTTCGCGGTCGGCAAGCAACTGCCGATGGTGCAGGTCATCACCTCGGCGGGCCCGCACCCGGTGTCGATATCCGCGGACTCGGTCGGCAAGACGATCGCCGGGGCCAAGTTCGTGTCGAACTCAGGCCAGAGCAACGACTTGGTACTCGACACGTCGTCGTTCTACAAGCCGACCGAGGCGGGCGCCTATCCGATCGTGCTGGCGACGTACGAGATCGTCTGCTCGAAGTACCCCGACGCCGCCACCGGCGCGGCCGTCAAGGCGTTCATGCAGGCTGCCATCGGCCCCGGCCAGGAGGGGCTGGATCAGTACGGTTCCATTCCGTTGCCGGATTCCTTCAAATCGAAGCTCCTGGCGGCGGTGAACGCCATCTCGTGACCGTTTATGGGGGTGGCGCCGGTTAGGCTGGTGAGCAGGCTTTCGCCGCGGGTTCGCGGCACTGGGGTGCTGGTGAGGCGAAGGGAGCGTCGTCGGTGAACAACACCGAGCCGGGTTCGCGGGCCGGGGCGCGGTTCGGCCCCTACCGGCTGGAGCGCTTGTTGGGTCACGGCGTCGTGGGTGAGGTCTACCGGGCTGAGGACACCCGCAGTGACGAGATGGTGGCGCTGAAACTGATCTCGGAGTCGTTCTCCGGCGACGAGGCGTTCCGCAGCCGACTCGAGGACGAGGCCGAGGCCGCCGGTCAGCTGACCGAACCCCATGTGGTGCCGATCCGGGCCTACGGCGAGATCGACGACGTGCTCTATCTCGAGACCGGCCTGATCGACGGCACCGACCTGGCCACCCTGTTGGCGGACGGCGGACCGTTGAGCCCGCCACGCGCGGTGGCCATCGTGCGGCAGATCGCCGCGGCGCTGGACGCGGCGCACAACGCCGACGTCACCCACCGTGACGTCAAACCCGACAACATCCTGGTCACCGACGACGACCTGGCCCATCTGATGGACTTCGGGGTGGCTGCGGCCATCGCGGATCCGGGGACGCGAGCGGACCCGGCGACCGGCACCGTGCATTACATGGCTCCCGAGCGCCTGACCGGCGAGCAGGTCACCCACCTCGCCGACATCTACTCGCTGGCCTGTGTGCTGGCCGAGTGCCTGAGCGGAGTCCTGCCGTTCCCGGCCGACACCGTCGACGACGCGGTCGAACAACGCCGCACGATGGCGCCCCCGCGACCCAGCAAACTGCGCCCCGGGCGCGTCCCGACCGCCATCGACGACGTGCTGGCCCGCGGGCTGGGCACCAAACCCGAGGACCGCTACAGCAGCGCCGGTGAGCTGGCCGCGGCCGCCTACGAGGCGCTGACCGAGCCCGAACGCCACCAGGTGGTCCGGATCCTGCGGCGAGGCGAGCCCGCGATGCATCTGCCCGGCGGCCTGGAAGCAGAGGTCCGGGCCGACGCCCGAACCGCGGTCCGGGGCGAAGCCGCGCTGCGGCCGGTGCCGGCCGGGCCGGAATGGGCTTCGCCCGACGCCGATTTCGGCACCGGTCCGGGCGGGCCACTTCCGGCGCCGTTCCCGGTGGCCCCGTTGCAGCGCACCGAGGCCCCGGCGATGCCCACCTCCTCCCGGCGTCGGCTGCCGCGCAAGCCGGTCCTGGCGGCGGCCGCCGTGCTCGCCGCGGTCACGGTCGTGGCCGGCGTCGGGCATCTGGTGAGCCGTCCCTCCTCGGCGTCAGCGGTGGCGTCGCCCGCGCAGGAGGTGTTGCCGTTCACCGACCTGGATTACCGGCTCTCCCCGGGCGCGGTCGCGCTGGACGGCGACGGCAACGTCTACGTCACCAGCGAAGGTATGCACGGGCGGGTGGTGAAACTGACGGCCGGCTCGGATTCCACTGCGGTGCTGCCGTTCAGTGACCTGTACCAGCCTCGCGGCCTGGCGGTCGATGGCGTCGGCAACGTGTACTTCTCCGACCTCGGCGACCGGGTGGTCAAGCTCGCGGCCGGTTCCGACGCGCACACCGTGCTGCCGTTCGCCGGCCTGGACGACCCCGCCGGGGTGGCGGTGGATTCCGACGGCAATGTCTACGTCGCCGACCGCGGCGCCGACATGGTGTTGCGGCTGGAACCCGGCACGAACATCCAGACCGTGCTGCCGTTCGTCGGCCTCAACAAGCCCGGCGGGGTGGCGGTGGATTCCGCCGGCAACGTCTACGTCGCCGACACCGGCAACAACCGGGTGCTCAAGGTGTTGGCGACCTCCCACGAGCAGGTCCTGTTGCCGTTCACCGGGATCGTCTCACCGCGGGGCGTCGCGGTGGACGAGGCCGGCGACGTCTACGTCACCGAGCACAACCGCAACAAGGTCGTGAAACTGGCCGCCGGGGCCGCGATTCCGGAGGTGTTGCCGTTCACCGGCCTCAACGCCCCGCTGGACGTGGCCGTCGACAAGCATGGCAACGTCTACGTCGCCGACCGCGGCAACGACCGGGTGGTCATGGTGGACGCGAACCGATGAGGACCGGTGCCTAACGGCGGCCCTGGTTCGCGAGCCGGTTCCCAGTTCGGGCACTACCGGCTGGTCCGGCTGCTGGGCAACGGCGGGATGGGCGAGGTCTACGAGGCCGAGGACACCCGCAAGCACCGACTGGTGGCGCTGAAGCTGATTTCGCCGCAACTCTCCGACGACCCGGTTCTGCACGCCAGGCTCCAACGCGAGGCCGACACCGCCGGGCGGCTCACCGAACCGCACGTGGTGCCCATCCACGACTACGGCGAGATCGATGGACAGTTCTACGTGGAGATGCGCCTGATCGAGGGCAACTCGCTGCGCACCCTGCTGAACCGCCACGGCCCGCTCAGCCCGGCCCGCTCGGTGGCGGTGATACGCCAGGTCGCCGCCGCGCTGGACGCCGCGCACGCCGCGCAGATCATGCACCGCGACGTCAAACCCGAGAACATCCTGGTGACCGGGGAAGACTTCGTCTACCTGGTGGATTTCGGCATCGCCCGCGTGGCCACCGACCCGGGGCTGACCCAGATCGGCACCGCGGTGGGCACCTACAACTACATGGCCCCGGAGCGGTTCACCGGCGGCGACGTGACCTACCGGGCCGACATCTACTCGCTGGCGTGCGTGCTCGGTGAGTGTCTGACCGGCACGCCGCCGTACCGGGCCGACAGCATCGAGCGGATGATCGCCGCGCACCTGACCGAGCCCGCCCCCCGTCCCAGCGCGCAGCGCCCGGGCAGTGTTCCGCCCGCCTTCGACCAGGTGATCGCCCGGGGGATGGCCAAACGGCCCGAGGACCGCTACCGCAGCGCCGGCGAACTGGCCGCCGCCGCCAACGATGCGCTCACCGGCCCGCAGCAGGATCAGGCGGCCACCATTCTGCGCCTCGGCGAAGAGGCGACCTTCGGCTCCTCCGCGATCGCGGCGGTGCCGTCGTCCTCCGCGCCCACCGGGTGGCGGGACCAGCCGGTACAGCGGCCCCGCCCGGTACATCGGCCGGTGGGGTACTCCGCGCCGGCACCGCCGGCGTTTCGTCCCGCACCCGCCGCCGGCGGCCGACGTTGGATGATTCTGGGCGCCGCCATCGTGGCGCTGGTGTCGGTGCTGGGCGTCGTCGGCTACCTGGTGGCGCGGCCGTCGCACCCATCGGCGGCCAGGACTCCGACCGGCCAGAGCGAATTGCAGTTCAGCGGCATCAACTTCCGGCTCTCCCCGAGCGGGGTGGCGCTGGACTCCGACGGCGACGTCTATGTCGCCAGCCAGGGCATGTACGGGCGGGTGGTCAAGCTGCCGGCCGGGTCCAACGCCCCGACCGTGCTGCCGTTCAGCGGGCTTTACCAGCCGCAGGGGGTGGCGGTCGACACCAACGGCACCGTCTACGTCTCGGACTTCAACAACCGGGTCGTCAAGCTGGCTGCCGGGTCCAACAACCAGGTGGTGCTGCCGTTCAATGGCCTGAACTATCCGGAGGGGCTTGCCGTGGACGCCGGTGGCAACCTCTACGTCGCCGACCGTGGCAACGACCGGGTGCTGGAGTTGGCGGCCGGGTCCAACACCCAGACCGTGCTGCCGTTCAGCGGCCTCAACAACCCCGACGGGGTGGCGGTGGACGGTTCGGGCACCGTCTACGTCACCGACACCGACAACAACCGGGTGCTCAAGCTCGCCGCCGGGTCCAGCAACCAGGTGGTGCTGCCGTTCACCGGGGTGGCGGTGCCGTGGGGCATCTCGGTCGACTCCGGGGCGAATGTCTACGTCACCGAGCACGACGGTAACCGGGTGCTCAAGTTGGCAGCCGGAGCGACGGCCCCGACGACGCTGGCGTTCACCAGTCTCAACACCCCGTTGGACCTCGCGGTGGACAGGGACGGAACGGTCTTCGTCGCCGACCGCGGCAACAACCGGGTGGTGCGGCTCGCCGCAGGCTGAGCCGGTCTTCGATGGCGGTGGCCCGGGGGCGCCGGACGCGGGGTATCGCCGATCGGCGGTAGCATTTTCATTGTGGACAGTCGTGTGGCGGGCCCTGATGTCGGCCTGACCGATACCGACGCCACCGCTGTCCAGCACCACGATCACGCGGGGCACCGCCATCCTGCTCGTCCGGTGCTCGACGCCGGCTGGCACCGCGCCGCCGGATGGGCCCGCCGGCTCGCCTGGGTCAGCCTGGTGGTGGTCGGGTTCGAAGGCGTGTTGGGCTTGTGGCAGGGCCTGGCGGCCGGTTCGATCGCCTTGACCGGGTGGGCGCTGGGCGCCATTCCCGAAGCGATGGCCGGGGCCGTCGTGATCTGGCGGTTCACCGGCGCCCGCACGCTCTCGGAGACGGCCGAGCGGCGCGCCCAGATCGGGGTGGCGGTGTCGTTCTGGATCAACGCCCCCTACATCGCCGCCGAATCGGTGCGCCACCTGTTCGGCGATCAGCGCACCGAGAGCAGTGTCATCGGGATCGCGATCACCGCCGGGGCGGTGCTGGTGATGCCGATCCTGGGCCGCGCACAGCGACGGCTCGGCACCCGGCTGGGCTCGGCGGCCACCGTGGGTGAGGGCGTGCAGAACTATCTGTGCGCGATCCAGGCCGCCGCGGTGCTGGCCGGGTTGACGCTCACCGCGCAGTGGGCGGGGGGATGGTGGCTGGACCCGCTGATCGGGCTGGGGGTGGCAGCCGTGTCGGTGTGGCAGGGCTTCCGGTCCTGGCGCGGCGAGGGCTGTGGCTGCTGACCGCCGCTGAACGGCTGGCGAGCAGAGTCCCGGCTGCCCTGGAGCTGGTGGTGTTGCTCGACAGGGACAGCCGGGACGGAGACAGATTACGCCCCGGCGGGGGCGGACGCCATCGGTTCGGAGGCCAGTTTGTAGCGAATCAGCCGCGAACTGTTGGCGACCACGGCCACCGATGACGCGTTGTGCAGAATCGCCGCCAGCACCGGTGAGAGCGCACCGCCGGCGCCGATCAGCAGACCGGCGGCGTTGACCGCGATCGACATGCCGTAGTTCTGCCGGATCACCTCGACGGCCCGGCCGCCCAGGTCACGGACGTCCAGCAGCCGCCGCAGGTCGTCGTTGGCCAGGGCGACATCGGCGGTCTCGACCGCCACATCGGTGCCCGCCAGGCCCATCGCGATGCCGATGTCGGCGGCGGCCAGCGCAGGAGCGTCATTGACGCCGTCGCCGACCAT
This sequence comes from Mycolicibacter terrae, assembly GCF_010727125.1. Lineage (NCBI taxonomy): Bacteria > Bacillati > Actinomycetota > Actinomycetes > Mycobacteriales > Mycobacteriaceae > Mycobacterium > Mycobacterium terrae. The sequence continues at coordinate 1,060,926 of NZ_AP022564.1, forward strand.
GCCGACCACGTAGCCCTCGTCCTGAAGGTCCCGGACCACCTGCAGTTTGTCTTCGGGGAGCACCTCGGCGCGCCATTCGGCGATGCCGAGTTCGGCGGCCACCGCCGCTGCGGTCTCCGGGTGATCGCCGGTGAGCATCACGATGCGGCGAATGCCCTTGGCGCGCAACTGCTCGAGTACGTCGTGCGCCTCCGGACGCACCTCGTCACGCAGGCTGATCAAGCCCACCAGGGTGCCGTCGACCGCCAGCAGCAACGGGGTCTCGGCCTGGGCGCGCAACTTGGTGACCCAGTCCGCCGCCTTCTTCGAGATGCGCACCTTCTCGGCGCGTAGCAGGTTCGGGCTGCCCAGCAGCAGGGTGCGCCCGTCGGCCCAGGTGCGGATGCCCAGCCCGACCAGAACCTCGCACTCCTCGTGCGGCGGGATCACGATGTGGCGTTCCTCGGTGGAGCGGATCACCGCCTCGGCCAGCGGATGCCGCGAGTGCAGTTCCGAGCTGGCGGCGTATGCGAGCACCTGCTCGGGCTGCCAATCTTTATGGACGGCAACGATATTGGTCACCACCGGGCGGCCCACGGTGAGCGTCCCGGTCTTGTCGAACACGATGGCGTCAACCCGGCCGGCTTGCTCGAGATGGGATCCGCCCTTGATCAGGATGCCGCGCCGGGCGCCATTGCCGATCGCGGCGCTGATCGCCGTCGGCGTGGCCAGTCCGACCGCGCACGGGCAGGCGATCAGCAGCATGGTCATCGCGCGGCGGACGTCGCCGGTGACCAGCAGGGTAAACGCCGACAGGATGAACGACGCCGGGACGAATCGGCGGGAGAAGTTCTCACCGACGGTCTGGATCGGGGCGCGGTCGTGTTGTGCCTCCTCGACGCGGCTGATGATCCGCCCGATCACGGTCTGGCTGCCGACCGCGGTGGCGCGCACCACCACCCGGCCGCGCACCACCACCGAACCGGCGTGCACGCCGGCCCCGGCGATCACGCTGACGGGCAGGGTCTCGCCGGTGATCGCGGACTGGTCGACGATGGCCTCGCCGTCGATGATCTCGCCGTCGACCGGGATCGCGACGTGGTCGTGGACGATCACCTCATCGCCGATCTGCACGGTGTCGATCGGCACCTGCACCTCAGTTCCGCCGGCAAGCCGCACCCAGGCGGTGTCCTGACTACCGCGCAGCAGATCCGAAATCGCGCGGCGGGTGCGGCGCAGCGTCAGGTCCTGCAGATACTCGCCGATGTTGAGCAGCCACAGCACGGTGAGCGCGACCACGTTCTCCCGCAGTACCAGGCTGGCGATGGTCGCGGCGGTCACCAGTGCGTCGGTGCCGGCCTTGCCTGAACGGATCGAGCGCAGCGCGCCCCGCAGGAACGGGTAGCCCATGAAGACCGTCGCTCCGGTGGCGACCAGCTGGCCGCTCGGTCCGAGCAGCGGCGGCCGGGCGAATACGTAGCGGCGCATGCCCAGCAGCGCCAGTGCCGTCCCGCCGATCACCATGCGCAGCACGTCGGTGTTGCGGATGTCCGCCGAGCGTGGGGAGCGGGCCGGGATCAGCTCGGCGGCGACGCCGGCGGCGTCGCGAATCGCCGCCAGGATCTCTGCGGTGTCGCATCGTTTGGGGGAGTACCAGATCACCACCGCGCCGGTGCGCGGGTAGGCGTGCACGGTGCGCACCCCGTTGACCCGGCCGGCCGTCTCCTCGACCGCCACCGCCCGCCGCGAGTCACCGCGGACCCACCCGACGCGCACCCGCATCCGGCCCGCCGCGTCGGAGACGACGATCAGGTCTGCGCTGTTGACGGCGCTCACGTCGCTGCGATCAGTGGTCGTGGTCGTGTGCGACGGCCACCGCCGGCGGTGTCGCCTCCTCGCCGACACGTTCGCGCGCCTCGGCGACCACATCAGCCACCTTCAGCCGCGCCGACTCGGCGACTTCTTCGGCCCGTCGGGTCCCGCGCAGGCCCCATTCGGTGGCGGTCACCGCGGCCTCGTGCAGCGGGGCCTTCTCCAGCGCCTTGCGTGCCAGCTCGTAGGCGCTCACCCCGACCAGCCCGGTGAACACCGTTCCGGCCGCCTTCACCAGCAGTCCCTGTACCGCCATGAGTAGTCCCCTTCGTGGCTCGTCCGTCTTGATCAGCGAGGCTATCATCATATAAGCATTTCTGCATATATCGAGGTGGGTTCGCCGTGGAGAATGTGCCGAGTGTGCGGTTTGGCACGCGACACCGCGCTCAGGCCTACCGGACCGCACACTCGACGGCTGGGCCGTTCAGTCCAGCGTCCGGGTGACCTTCTCGCTGTCCCGGCGGCGCTGCTGGGCGCCCGGATCCGGATTGCCGACCTGCACCAGGGAGGCGCCGACCGCGAAGACCGCCAGCATGTTGTCGACCAGCTCGGCCGGGTTGCGCCAGTCGTTGGCCGACCACACCCGATCCGAAGGCGTCAAACCCGTTGCCGCCGCGGACTTCTCGCACAGCGCCAATACCTCGTCGGGAGACGATCCGGCCAGCGCTGCGCCGGGCCTGGTTTCCGGGGTGATCTGGTCACCGTGCACCCGCACCGCGGTCGCGTAGTCGGTGACACCCACCGGCAGATCGGGGACCGGCCGGCCGAACGGGTCCAGGGACAACACCACCACCTCGCCGCCGCCGGCGGCCACCGCCGCGTCCGCCTCGGCGAGCCGATCCGCGGTGCACAGGGCGATGTCGGCAGACCCTTCGACCCCGACTGCGTTCGATTCGAGCAGCACCTCGGCGCCGATCCACCACGCCCCGAACAGCACCGCCGCGGTCTGCCAGTGTGCCGGCAGCAACACCGCCACCCGACTGCCGGCCCCGGCGCCGAGCTCGTCGCGCAGCAGGTTGCCGGTCTTGGCGGCCCAGTTGGCCAATGTCGCCGCGGACAACTCGATGCGCTCGCCGGTGGCGTCGTCGTAATAGGTGATCCGTGGTCCCACCGGGTCGGCGCGCATGATCGGATCAAGGATCGCCGAGCTGAGGTTGGTCACCCCCCGACGTTAGTTCACGCACTGCGGGTCATTGGAACCCGCGGTCAGAATCGGTGACGGAGCGGGGATTTGGGGCAGCTCGCCGTCTTCGACGCTGGCGAAGCCGGTCGCCTCGGCGCGATCACCTGCGCCCAGGCCCGATCCGGGGCCGGTGTAGTCGCCTGCCAGCACCACCCGTACCGCGCCGGCCGGCACCGACTCGTTGGACACCACCGGCAATCCGCCGAGGTCCCTGGCCACCGCTTGCGCGCCGGGGTCGTCGGTGTCGGCGGCCTGGACCTGGCTGGTCGCCACGTGACCGGCCTCGTTGTTGCCGACCGACCCGGTACCGAATCCCTTGGCGTTCAGCACACCTGAGACCGCCGCGGCCAACCCGTTGATGTCGGTGTCGTTGTAGACGCTGGCGGTGGTGTGTTCCGGGTCGTAGGCCCGTTGGTCGGTCTTGCCCTCGTCCGTGTCATGCAGCAGGCCGGCCACCCAGTCGGCGACCTGGGTCGGGTCGACGCGCACCACGCTCTGCATGCCGTCGTCGCTCCAGCCGGATTCCTCGAGTACCGGGATGGTGGCGAAGGCGACCTTGCCCGCCGCCAGATCCTGCAGCTTGGTGATGAAATCGATGACGTCCCAACCTTCCGACAGCACCACCGAGCGTTGTACCGCCGCCTGCAGTCGCGACATGGTGCCCGGGCTGGACAGCGTCTTACCGGAGATCACCTGGTGAGCCAGTGCCGCCATCACCGCCTGTTGGCGGCGGACCCGGTCCAGGTCGCCGTGCGGCAGCTCGTGGCGCTGCCGCACGAAGCTCAGTGCCTGCGCGCCGCCGAGGCGCTGCCAGCCGGCCGGGAAATCTGCGCCGGAGAGTTCTTCGTACACCGGCTCTTTGAGGCAGACGTCCACGCCGCCCAGCGCGTCGGTGATCAGCGAGAAACCCAGCAGCCCGACCTCGGCGTAGTGGTCGACGGTGACCCCGGTCAGGTCGGCCACCGTCTTGATCAGGGCCTCCCGGCCGGCCTGGGTGCCGCGGGCCTGGGCCTGCACCGGATCCATCCCGGCTTCGACCAGCGCGTCGGCGGTCTCGAGCCTGGTGGCGCCGTAGACGCCGTTGATCTTGGTCTTGTCCAGCCCGGGCGGCGCCACATAGGAGTCGCGGGGGATCGAGATCGCGGTGGCCGAGCGCCCGTTGTTGGGGATGCGGACCAGGATGATCGTGTCGGTGTTGGTGGCGTCGTCGTCGCCGACCCGCAGCTCGGCCAACTCCTCGGGGGTCAGCGGGTTGCCGTGGGCGTCGGTGCGGCTGTCCATCCCGACCAGAAGAATGTCGACCGCGCCGTCGGCTCCGCCGTTGCCCAGCGCCAGCGACGCCACGTGGAAGATGCCGTCCTCGAAGGACCGGACGCGGCTCCAGGCCACCCCGGTACCGAGGACGACGGCGACGGCTGCCACGGTAGCGATCACACGAATCACACGTTGCGCAGGCATCACTTGAGGCTACTTGCGTCACGGCTGTATCTGCGGTAGCCGCGATCGGCGTGCCAGATCGGCGGGAGCTGCCGCATAAGCTCGGCGGCTTAGCGAGCCTCGACGAAGGAGAGGCGAAGCTGGAGCTGCCGCATAAGCTCGGCGGCTTAGCAAGCCTCGACGAAGGAGAGGCGAAGCTGGAGCTGCCGCATAAGCTCGGCGGTTATGACTTCTGGGCAGCGGATCGTGATCACCGGGGCCGGCGGGCAGGTCGGCAGCTTCCTGGCGGTGCGGGCCGCCGAGACCGGCCATGACGTGCTCGCGCTGTCCTCGGCGCAGTGCGACATCACCGATCCGGCCGCCGTCGGCGCCGTCGACCTGCGGCCCGGCGATGTGCTGGTCAACTGTGCCGCCTACACCGACGTGGACTCCGCCGAGACCGACGCCGACCGCGCGCACGCGGTCAACGCGGCCGGGCCGGGCCATGTGGCCACCGCCTGCGCGCGGGCCGGTGCACGACTGATTCACATCTCCACCGACTACGTCTTCGGCGGCGACTTCGGCGGCGCGGCGCCACGCCCGTACGAACCGGGGGATGCGACCAGGCCCCTCAGTGTCTACGGCAGCACCAAACTGGCCGGCGAGGACGCGGTGCTGACGGCGTGTCCGGATGCTCTGGTGGTGCGTACCGCCTGGGTCTACACCGGCGCCGCCGGCGGGTCGGACTTCGTCGCGGTGATGCGTGAGCGGGCCGCAGGCGATTCGACGGTGGAGGTGGTCGACGACCAGATCGGCTCACCGACCTATGTCGGCGACCTGGTCGACGCACTACTGGCCCTGGCCGGTGCCTGGCCCGCCGCCCGGCTGCTGCACGCCGCCAACGGCGGTGCGGCGAGCCGCTACGAGCAGGCCCGTGCGGTGTTCGCCGCGCTCGGCGCCGACCCGCACCGGGTGCTGCCGGTCAGCAGCGCCGCCCGGCCCCGCCCGGCGGCCCGGCCCGCCTACTCGGCGTTGTCGGGCGTCGAATCGGCGCGAGCCGGCCTGGCGCCGCTGCGCCCATGGAGCGCTGCGCTGGCCGCGGCACTGGCCAGATAACCTCTACGCCGTGAGTGAGGCCCTACCGGTGGTGACGGTGACGTATTCGCCGGGTTGGCATCTGGACCGCTTCCTGGCATCGCTGGCGCTGGCCACCGATCGCCCCGTGCAGGTGGTGATGGCCGACAACGGTTCGACCGACGGCGCGCCGCAGGAAGCCGTGCAGCGCTACCCCAACGTGCAGTTGTTCGAGACCGGGTCCAACCTCGGCTACGGCGGCGCGGTCAACAGCGCGGTGGAGCAGCTGGGCGCCTCAAGCGAGTTTCTGATCGTGGCCAACCCCGACGTGCAGTGGGGCCCGGGCAGCATCGACGCCCTGCTGGAGGCCGCCGCCCGGTGGCCGCACGCGGCGACGTTGGGTCCGCTGATCCGGGACCCCGACGGCTCGGTGTACCCCTCGGCGCGCCAGCTGCCGAGCCTGATCCGCGGCGGCATGCACGCCGTGGTCGGCCCGCTGTGGCGCAACAACCCGTGGTCGCGGGCCTACCGGCAAGAGCACCAGGAACCCAGCGAACGCCCGGTGGGGTGGCTGTCCGGGGCCTGTCTGCTGGTGCGCCGCGCCGCGTTCGATCAGATCGGCGGTTTCGACGAGCGCTACTTCCTCTACATGGAGGACGTCGACCTGGGCGACCGGTTCGGCAAGGCCGGCTGGCTCAACGTCTACGTTCCGTCCGCGGAAGTGCTGCACCAGAAGGGACACGCCACCGGCAAGGACCCGGCGGCCAACCTGGCGGCGCACCACCGCAGCACCTACACCTACCTCGCCGACCGGCACACCGGTTGGTGGCGAGCGCCGCTGCGCGCGACCATGCGCGGCGCGCTGGCGATGCGCTCGCGCCTGGTGGTGCGCAGCGCCCGCCGCAAGCCGACGAAGGGACGCCCGTGACACTTCAGCAAGTCGATGCCGTGGTGCTGGTCGGCGGCAAGGGCACCCGGCTGCGGCCATTGACGTTGTCGGCGCCCAAGCCGATGCTGCCGACCGCGGGTCTGCCGTTCCTCACCCACCTGCTGTCGCGGATCGCCGCCGCCGGCATCGAGCACGTCATCTTGAGCACCTCCTACAAGCCGGAGGTGTTCTCGCAAGAGTTCGGCGACGGCTCGGCGCTGGGGCTGCAGATCGACTACGTGACCGAGGACGAGCCGCTGGGCACCGGCGGCGGCATCGCCAACGTCGCGGCCAAGCTGCGTCACGACACCACGATGGTGTTCAACGGCGACGTGCTCTCCGGGGCCGACCTGGCCGAGCTGTACGCCTATCACCGCGAGCATGCCGCCGAGGCCACCCTGCACCTGGTGCGGGTCGGTGACCCGCGCGCGTTCGGCTGTGTTCCCACCGACGACGGCCGGGTCACGGCATTCCTGGAGAAGACCGAGGACCCGCCGACCGACCAGATCAACGCCGGCTGTTATGTGCTGTCCCGCAACGTGATCGACCGTATTCCGCGGGGCCGGGCGGTCTCGGTGGAGCGCGAGGTGTTCCCGGCGCTGCTGTCCGACGGCGTGAAGGTCTGCGGCTACGTCGACACCAGCTACTGGCGTGACATGGGCACCCCGGAGGACTTCGTGCGCGGCTCGGCGGATCTGGTGCGAGGCATCGCGCCGTCGCCGGCGCTGGGCGGCCGGCGCGGCGAGTCATTGGTGCACGACGGTGCCGCGGTGGCGCCGGGTGCGGTGCTGATCGGCGGCACGGTCGTCGGCCGCGGCGCCGAGATCGGCCCGGGCGCCCGGCTGGACGGCGCGGTGATCTTCGACGGGGTGCGCGTCGAGGCCGGCTGCGTGATCGAACGTTCGATCGTCGGGTTCGGCGCCCGGATCGGGCCGCGGGCGTTGATCCGCGACGGGGTGATCGGCGACGGCGCCGACATCGGTGCCCGCTGCGAGCTGCTGCGTGGGGCGCGGGTGTGGCCGGGGGTGTCGATCCCGGACTGCGGGATCCGCTACTCCAGCGACGTCTGAGCAGGTTTCCGGCTGACTCTGCGCTCAGGGCGCACCCTTCTCGCGCTTTTCCGCCATAGACGCAGAGTCAACGGTGGATAGTCATAGCCATGTTCATCAGGGTCTTCGTCGCGTGCCTGGCCACAGTCGCCATGGCGACGCCGGCTGCCGCTGATCCGCTTGACCCGATTCCCGGCAACGGTGTCTTTCAGGTCGGCAGCGATATCGCACCGGGCCTGTACCACACCGGCGGGTCGGGTTCGGCCTTCGGCGTGTGGATCAACAACGTGCCGACGCAAGAGTCGATGTGTTCGTGGTTCACCTACAGCACACCCGATGCGGCCAAGGACCATGTGGTCCAGACGAACACGTCTATCGGTCCGATGTACGCGAACATTCCCGTCACGGTCAAGGCCTTCGAGTCGCAGAACTGTCAGCCCTGGACGCGGGTCACCGACTCCCCGTGAGACCGCGGGCCGGGCTACCCGACGGCCCGCGCCACCAGGTGCGCCAGGGCGTCGTCGGCGTCCGGCGGTAGCGCGTCCACCGGCCACCATCGCAGGTCGACTGATTCATCGCTGATGCCGATCTGCGCGCCGGCCGGGGCGTGCGCCACGAACTGCAGGTCCAGATGCCGGGTCGGCACCCCCAGCGAGCACGTCACCGGGTGCACGTGCACGGCCGCCAGCCGCGGGTCGAGCCGCAGCCCGTTGATACCGGATTCCTCGGTGGCCTCGCGCAGTGCGGCGTTGACGATGTCGGTGTCGGCGTCCTCGCAGTGCCCGCCCAGTTGCACCCAGCGCCCGACCCGCGGGTGCAGTGTCAGCAGCACCCGCTCACCGGTGTGGTCGAGCACCGCCGCCGAGGCGGTGATGTGCCCGGGTACGCATTCGCGCGCGCAGGCATCGGTACGGGCGGCCAGGAACGCCAGCACCGCGTGGCGGAGCGCGTCCTGTGCGGAATCCGGTGCCGCCCACGCCGTCAGCGTTGCGACCGCGGAGGCGTGCGTGCTCACCGGCGGACCAGCAGGTCGTCGACGGCGGCCGGCGGGCGGGGCTCGGGCGGCTCGATGGCGTAGCCGATCGCGATGGCGCCCAACGGCTCCCAGTCCGCCGGCAGGTCGAGTTCGGCGCGCACCAGCTCGGGAGTGAAGATCGTCGACCCGATCCAGCAACTGCCTACGCCGCGCACCGCCAGCGCCACCAGCAGCGCCTGAACGGCTGCGCCGACCGCCACGGTGAACATGGTGTGCTCGGCGGCGGTGCGATCCGGGTCGGGGTAGTCATGCGCCCCGTCGGGAACCATGACCGGGATGACGACTTCGGGTGCGTCGTAGAGGATCCGGCCGCGCGCCACCCGGGCCTCGATCGCCTCGGGGGACTTGCCGTCGCCGGCCAGGTCGGCACGCCAGCGCTGGGCCATCGCGTCCAGGAGCCGGGAGCGCACACTCGGGGTCTGCAACCAGACGAACCGCGTCGGCCGGGTGTGGTGCGGTGCCGGGGCGGTCAGGGCTTCGGATATGGCGTCGGTGATCGTCTCTGCCGGCACGGGTTCGCCCGCGAACACGCGCACCGAGCGGCGCAGCAGCTGGGCTTGGCGCCGCCCGGTCTCGATGGCCTCGGCGGTGCCCAGCCAGAACAGGTCCTCGGAACCGGAGCGCACCAGTGCGGCCGCGGTGGAACCGTCGTCGGGGCTGGACACGCCGCGCACCACCGCTACCGGAACATCGGTGAGCTTGCCCTTGACCAGGTCGGCAGCCGCGGCCAGTTCGTCGGCGACCGCCACTTCGGTGACGAACAACTCGTTGCCGTGCCGGTCGACGGCACCGGCGTAGCCGTTGAGGACCGTCAGGCCCGATGCCCCGATCGCGACATCGATCTGTCCGTTGCGCCAGGCGCGGCCCATCGTGTCGGTGATCAGCACCGCCACGTCGACACCGAGCCGGGTCGCCAGGCTGGTCCGCAGCGCGGCGGCACTTCCGTCGGGGTCGACCGGCAGCAGCGCGAGTTCGTCGGAGCCGACGTTGGAACCGTCCACGCCCGCGGCGGCCTGCACCAGGCCGAGCCGATTCTCGGTGATCCAGGTGCGGCCCTTACGGGCCAGTACGCGCACCGCCTCGGCCTCGACCAGCTGGCGGCGCAGTGCGTCTCGCGCCTCGGCGTCATGCGGCGCCGGAACGATACGGCCCTCGCACTTGGACACCACCTTGCTGGTGACCACCACGATGTCGCCGTCGGCCAGCCACGGTGCGGCCTGCGCCAGCGCGACCGCCAGGTCATCGCCGGGCCGGAATTCGCCCAGGCCGGTGACCGGCAGGATCTCGACCTTGGCGGCGCTGCCGTGTTCGCGCCGCCCCGTCATAGCGACACGCCCGCGAGATCCAGCCCGGTGCGCACCATCTCGGCCGTCGCAGCCGGATCGGTCATCAACAGCGGGGCGGAGCGCACCGTCACGCCGTCCACCTGCGCGTGCTCGCCCTCGTGCACCAGCCAGCAGTCCAGGATCCCGGTCCCGCTACGGGCCCCGTAGTGAGCGCCCACCGCCTGCGAGGTGGAATCCAGGCCGATCACGCTCAGGCAGGTGTCGGCCATGCCGCGCAATGGCTTTCCGGCGACGATCGGTGAGTAGCCGACGATCGAGGCCGGCGTCGATCGCAGGGCCGCCCGGATGCCGGGGACGGCGAGAATGGCGCCGATGCTCACTACCGGATTGGACGGGGCCAGCAGCACCACGTCGGCTTCGGCGATGGCCTCGACGACTTCCGCTGTCGCGCTCGCCTTCTCGCTGCCGACGAAGCCGAACCCGTGGGTGGGCACCTCGGCCCGGTAGCGCACCCACCACTCCTGGAAGTGGATCGCACGCTGAGAGTCGTCGGCGGGATCGGTGATGACGACATGGGTTTCGCAGCTGTCGTTGGTCACCGGCAACAGCCTGGCACCCGGTTGCCAGCGATCACACAGTGCCGCGGTCACTTCCGTCAGCGAATAGCCGGCGCGTAGCGCCTGGGTGCGGACCAGGTGAGTGGCCAGGTCGCGATCGCCGAGACCGAACCAGTCCGGCTGCACCCCGTAGCGGGCCAACTCCTCCATCGCGTGCCAGGTTTCGTCGCGGTGACCCCAGCCGCGCTCCGGGTCCACGCCGCCGCCCAGGGTGTACATGCAGGTGTCCAGGTCCGGGCAGATCCGCACCCCGTGCATCCACGCGTCGTCGCCGACGTTGACGACCGCGGTCAGTTCATGCGCGGCGCCGTCATCCGCACCCCCGAACCGGCCCAGACCCAGCAGCTTCTGGACGCCGAGCAGGAAACGGGCACCGCCGACCCCGCCGACCAGAACCGTGACCTTCACAGCGCACGACAGTACCTTTGGTGAGGATGCGGCCGGTGTGGCGGTGTGTTCCAGCGGCCGTGCAACGGCCCCGGTAAGACACGCCGAAACAGCGGTGTGGCCTACATGACAGGGACTCGCCGGTCTCGGACACGTCCGAAATCGGTCACGGGATGGTAAGGAATTTGGCCATTCGGCTTGACCGGACCAGCTAACCCGTGTCTAATCACATCAGTGTCATTTCCCGGTTGGCCAGCCGATTCCGGTGTCGCAGACCGAGATTCGATCACATGTTCGAATTGCTACGGACAACACCGCAATTGCGGGCGACATATCAGGATCGGGCGACCAGGTGAGGAGGCAGAGGATGTCCTATGAGCACCTTTGGGGCGTAATGGGGGGGACACCGCATGCCCAGGCCGAAATGACGCCAGCGCAGACCGAGTCGGCGCCGAGCCGGCCGCATCTGAGTCTGGTTCCCGAACCCGAGGATTACGACGAATTCGACCCGTTCGATCCCGCCTCGGCCACCAACGAGCAATGGCAGGACCGCGCCCTGTGCGCCCAGACCGACCCCGAGGCGTTCTTCCCGGAGAAGGGCGGCTCCACCCGCGAGGCCAAGAAGATCTGCACGCGGTGCTCGGTACGCACCGAGTGCCTGGAATACGCACTGGCCCACGACGAGCGGTTCGGTATCTGGGGTGGCCTGTCCGAGCGTGAGCGCCGCCGCCTCAAGCGCGGCATCATCTGAGAGTTTTCGCGTTACCGGTGCCCGGCGCTAGTCGTCGATCGTCGGATCGATGACGGTGGGTTCGACATCCAGGTAGGTGGCGACCTGGGCCACCAGAATTTCGTGCAATAAATCCCCGAGTTCGGTGCTGTCGTTCGCCCGTTGCTCGATCGGCTTGCGGAACAGCAGGATTCGCGCCCGCGTCGGGTTGCCCCGAACATCGACCCCGGCGGGAATCAAGCGTGCCAGCGGAATCGGCCCGTCGGCGACCACTTCCGGGGGCCACTGCACACTGTCGGGATCCCTGGCGGCGATGCGCGGAATCTCATCGACCGCGACGTCGAGCGCCGATAGCCGTTGTTTCCAGCGTTGTTCGATGGGCTCGTAGGCCTCCAGCACCGCCATGTCGAACCGCTCGGCACGGGTGCGCCAACCCGGCACGGTCGACGGCAGCAGCGGCCCGCGGGGCTCGCGGCCGCGCCAATGCCGACGCGTGGCGATCACGCAGACGATGGTAACGGTTGCGCATAGCGTGCCCGCCCGTTGCGCGTGTCCGGCGCCGCGGCAGTACGCGGCCACGATAGCCTCACGAGCGTGAACGTTCCCCGCCGCTGCTGTCGGCCAGGGTGTCCGCACTACGCGGTGGCGACGCTGACGTTCGTCTACTCGGACTCCACCGCCGTGGTCGGACCGCTGGCGACCGCCGCCGAGCCGCATTCGTGGGATCTGTGCTTCAACCACGCCGGCCGGATCACCGCCCCGCGCGGCTGGGAACTGGTCCGCCACCCCGGCCCCTGGGTCTCCCCCGAGGAGGACGACCTGATCGCCCTCGCCGAAGCGGTGCGCGAGGGCCAGACCGGGCAAGCCGCGCCCGCCAACGGGTGGTACCCGCAGGCCGGGCCGACGGATTCCGGTGCCCGCAGTGCACCGGCCACCGCCCCCGGCGGCGGCGTGCTGGCGCCGCCGGGTCCCAGCGGCAAGAGCAACGGCCGGCGCCGGGGTCACCTGCGTGTGTTGCCCGACCCGTCAGACTGATCGCGGGTTCCGGGCTAGGCTTGAGCGTCAAGAGTCCACTTCGTCAGGAGCCCTGTCCATGTCTCGGCCCGCTGCGGCTGTCCACCGTGTGATCAAGGCGTACGACGTACGTGGCCTGGTCGGTTCGGAGATCGATGAATCCCTGGTTACCGAGGTCGGAGCCGTCTTCGCCCGGCTGATGAGCGACGAGGGCGCCAGCCAGGTGGTGATCGGCCACGACATGCGGGAGAGTTCGCCACCGCTGTCGGCCGCGTTCGCCGAAGGAGTGGTCGCCCAGGGCCTCGACGTGATCCGGATCGGTCTGGCCTCGACCGACCAGCTCTATTTCGCGTCCGGCTCGCTGGACTGCCCGGGGGCGATGTTCACCGCCAGCCATAATCCGGCCGCCTACAACGGCATCAAGCTGTGCCGGGCGGGCGCCAAGCCCGTGGGCGCAGACACCGGCCTGGGCCGGATCCGCGACGAGCTGATCGCCGGCGTGGACGCCGTCGCCGGCCGGTCCGGGGAGCGCGGCAACATCACCGATCGCGACGTGCTGAGTGACTACGCGACGTTCCTGCACTCCCTGGTCGACATCAGCGGCTCGCGCCCGCTGCGCGTGGCCGTCGACGCCGGAAACGGCATGGCCGGCCACACCGCCCCGGCGGTGTTCGGCTCGATCGAGGCGATCACGCTGCTGCCGTTGTATTTCGAGTTGGACGGGAACTTTCCCAACCACGAGGCCAACCCGTTGGACCCGGCCAACCTCGTCGACCTGCAGGCCTTCGTCCGGGACAGCGGCGCTGATATCGGGCTGGCCTTCGACGGCGATGCCGACCGGTGCTTCGTCGTCGACGAGCGCGGTGAGCCGGTGTCCCCGTCGGCGGTGACCGGCCTGGTCGCCGCCCGCGAACTGGCCCGCGAGCCCGGCGCGTCGGTGATCCACAACCTGATCACCTCCCGGGCGGTGGCCGAACTGGTGGCAGAGCGCGGCGGCACGCCGTTGCGGTCGCGGGTCGGGCACTCCTACATCAAGGGGCTGATGGCCGAGACCGGCGCCATCTTCGGCGGGGAGCACTCGGCGCACTACTACTTCCGGGACTTCTGGGGCGCCGACTCGGGCATGCTGGCCGCCCTGCACGTGCTGGCCGCACTCGGTGAACAGCGGCGGCCGCTGTCCGAGCTGACCGCCGACTACCAGCGGTACGCGGCATCCGGCGAGATCAACTACACCCTGGCGGAGGGCGGCGACGCCAATGCTTACGCCGACGCGGTGGTCGCCTCGTTCGGCGACCAGGTCTCCGTCGACCGCCTGGACGGGGTGACCGTCGACCTGGGTGGAGGCAGCTGGTTCAACCTGCGCAGCTCCAACACCGAACCGCTGCTGCGGCTCAACGTGGAGGCGCCCGACGCCGCCGCGGTCGACGCCGTGGTGGCCAGGGTCGCCGAGCAGATCGAGGCCGTCAACACCGCCGAGAAGTCACGGTCGTGAACGCGTTCTCCGGATCCTTTTCTTCCACCGTCGATCTCGACGACACCGAGGCAGTGCTGGCCGCCGACCATGACGGGGCGTTGCGGGCCGCCTCGATGGCCGGGGCTCAGGTGCGCGCCACCGCCGCCGCGGTCGCCGAGGGCGCCCTGGACACGGTGCGCAGCGACAGCCGGGACTATCCGCCGCGCACACTGATCTGGGTGGCTACCCGTGGAACGGCGGCGACGGCGGGAAGCCTGTTGTCCGCGGCCCGCGGGGATTCGGCTCGCGAACCGCTGGTGCCGGCCGCCGAGGCCCCGGCGTGGATCGGGTCACTGGACGTGCTGGTCGTCGCCGGCGACGACCCGGGGGATCCGGCGCTGGTCGCCGCGGCCGCGGCCGGGGTGCGGCGCGGGGCGCGGGTGGTGGTGGCCGCTCCCTACGAGGGCCCGCTGCGCGATGCCACCGCCGGGCGGGCCGCGGTGCTGGAGCCGCGGATCGGTGTGCCGGACGAGTTCGGCCTGCCGCGCTACCTGGCTGCCGGGCTGGCCGTGCTCGACGCCGTGGACGCCGGGCCCGCCGGTCCGCAGACCGACCTGGGCGCGCTGGCCGACGAACTGGACGCCGAGGCGCTGCGCAACAGCGCCGGTCGCGAGCTCTTCACCAACCCGGCGAAGATGCTGGCGGACCGCATCGCTGGCCGCGACGTGGCGCTGGCCGGTGACTGCCCGGCGACGCTGGCGCTGGCCCGGCACGGTTCGGTGGCGATGCTGCGGATCGGGCGGACGACGGTGGCGGCGACCGGGCTGGCCGATGCGGTGAGCGCGCTGCGGGCCCGGGCCGCTGAAGGCGCCGCGGGATCGGCCGATATTTTTCACGATGAACAGATCGACGGCCCGGTCGGTGACCGGCTGCGGGTGCTGGCCCTGGCGCTGGCCGCCGACCGTACCGTGGTGGCCGCCCGGATCAGCGGTCTGACCGATGTCGACCTGATCGGCGCGGGGGATGTACCGCTGACACCGGGGGCGCCCGAGGAGTCCGCGGGGCCGGCGGAGCCGTCGGGGGTGCCGGTCCAGGCCGGTGCGGGCCCGGCCGAACAACAGCTTGCGGTGTTGGCTGTGCGGTTGGAGATGGCCGCCGCCTATGTGCGACTTTTGCGGGGTTGACGAGAACAGTGGAACCACTACGCGGCGCGATACGGACCTACGCCTGGGGCTCGAGGACCGCGATCGCCGAGTTCACCGGGCGGCCGGTCCCGGCGGCGCACCCGGAAGCCGAGCTGTGGCTGGGCGCGCACCCCGGTGACCCGGCCTGGCTGGAGACTCCCGACGGCGAGGTGTCGCTGCTGGAGGTCTTGACCGCCGACTGGGAGGGTCAGCTCGGCCCGGTGGCTCATGCCCGCTTCGGTGACCGACTGCCGTTCCTGGTCAAGGTGCTGGCCGCCGACGAGCCGCTGTCCCTGCAGGCCCACCCCAGCACCATGCAGGCCATCGAGGGCTACGAACGTGAGGAACGCCTCGGGGTTCCGGTGTCCTCGCCGATCCGCAACTACCGCGACACCAGCCACAAACCCGAACTGCTGGTGGCCCTGCAGCCGTTCGAAGCGCTGGCCGGCTTCCGGCCCGCGGCGCGCACCACGGAGCTGTTGCGGGCGCTGGCGGTGTCGGACCTCGACCCGTTCATCGATCTGCTCGGTGGCTCTCCCGACGGTGGCCCTACAGAAGTCGACCAGTCCGACGCCGACGGCCTGCGGGCACTGTTCACCACCTGGATCACCGCGCCGCAGCCCGATCTCGACGTTCTGGTGCCGGCGGTCCTCGAGGGCGCCATTCAATACCTCAGTTCCGACGCCGGCGAATTCGCCGCGGAGGCCAAGACGGTGCTCGAACTCGGCGAGCGCTACCCGGGCGACGCCGGTGTGCTGGCCGCGCTGTTGCTCAACCGGGTCAGCCTGGCCCCGGGTGAGGCGATCTTCCTGGCGGCCGGCAACCTGCACACCTACCTTCAGGGTGTCGGCCTGGAGGTGATGGCCAACTCGGACAACGTGCTTCGCGGCGGTCTGACGCCCAAGCACGTCGACGTGCCCGAACTGCTGCGGGTGCTGGACTTCACACCCACGACCGAGGAGGCGCTGCGGCCGGCGGTGCACACCGAGGGGCCGGAGGTGATCTACCAGACCCCGGCCGAGGAGTTCGCGGTGTCACGGCTGACACTGGACGGCGCCTACCTCGGCCACGAGGTGGACGCCCCGGCGCACCATGACGGACCGCAGATCCTGCTGTGCACCGAGGGCGCGGTCACGGTGCACGCCAAGTCGGGGACGTTGACGCTGCACCGGGGCGAGTCGGCCTGGGTGCCCAGCGACGACGGACCGATCCGGCTACTGGCCCAGCAGAATTCGGCACTGTTCCGGGCGACGATAGGCCTGTGAGTGTCCTCGTCCGGTAGTACCAGGGCGATCATCGCGGCGCTGGCCGCCAATGCCGGGATCGCGGTGGCGAAGTTCGTCGGATACGCGATCACCGGCAGCGCGGCCATGCTCGCCGAAGCGGTGCACTCGGTGGTCGACACCTCCAACCAGGCGCTGCTGCTGTTCGGCCAGCGGGCCGCTGCCAAGGCGCCGGATGCGTTGCATCCGTTCGGGTACGGGCGCAGTCGCTACTTCTGGTCATTTGTGGTGGCGCTGGTGCTGTTCAGCCTGGGCTCGATGTTCGCGATGTTCGAGGGCTACGAAAAGGTCCGCCACCCCGTCGAGTTGAGCTCGCCGGTGGTCGCAGTGACGATTCTTGTCGTGGCGATCCTGTTGGAGGCCTTCAGCTTTCGCACCGCGGTGCGCGAGTCGCGCCCGCTCAAAGGCGATGGCAGCTGGTTGCGGTTCCTGCGCACTTCGCGCAACCCGGAGCTTCCGGTGGTGTTGCTGGAGGACACCGGCGCGCTGATCGGCCTGTTGCTGGCGCTGGCGGGGGTGGGCCTGAGCATGCTCACCGACAACCCGGTCTGGGACGGCGTGGCAACCTTGGGCATCGGCGCGCTGCTGGGGGTGATAGCGGTGTTCCTGATGGTCGAGATGCACAGTCTGCTGATCGGTGAGGGCGCCACCGTCGCCGAGGACCGGGCCATCCGGGCGGCGCTGGAAGGGACCGCCAACGTCACCCGGCTGATCCACATCCGCACCCAGTACCTGGGTCCCGACGAGATGCTGGTGGGGGCCAAGATCGCGGTGGTTCCCCGGCTGGACCTGTCCGCAATCGCGGCCACCATCGATGCCGCCGAAGCCAATATCCGCGCTGCCGTGCCCGCAGCCCGGGTCATCTATCTCGAACCTGACCTGGACCGCACGCCTGTGCCAGACTCGCTGGAGCAGAAAGGTTGACCGTTTTGTCCAGCTTCTCCTACCAACAGCTGACCGCCGCCTGCCAGGCCGGCGGTGCCAGCACCCTGAGCGTGGCCACCGAGTTGGCCCCGGCGGGCGGGCCCCACGCGGCGATCGCCCCGGCCCACCGCCCCGGACGCGGGCCGTCGGCCATCGCCCACGAGATCCGTCTGATCGACGGCAATCCCACGCCGACGGTGGTCGTCGACGACAATCAGAGCCAGATTCAGCGCGTCGAAGCCGCGATCCTGCAAGCTATCCGCGATCAGCACCCGTTGCTGAGCCGGGTGCCGCACCTACAGGTGTCCTATGAGGGCGGCCGGTCGGTTTACACCGATCTTGAACTGCCGCAACGGATCTTCGATGGTCATTTCCTGACCGGCTCGATCGACGCCCTTCCGGCGATCGCCCACCCGGTCTACCGGGCCGCTCGTGAGAGTAACCCGGAAAATGCCCGCCCGGTATTGGAATTAAGCCCTGGCAGCCTGGTTTTCGGTGCGATCGACGCCGCCCGCGGCACCGGCCAGAGCCGCTTTCGCGGCGTGTTGTCCGGTGAGATCATCGGCGTGCTCGTCGAGGGTGCGCCGACTGATTCGCGCGCCGGCGCCGACAGCGTCTGCTGCAGCCGCATCATTCGCACCCAGGTGCTCAGTTTCGCCGCGCTGCGGCAACTGCGGTTCGACTGCGGGCCCGCCGGCGACGAGGCGTGCCGGGCATTGTTGGGCGCCTACGCGCTGGCCGGGCTGGCGCGCTCGAACGCCGAGTTGAGCATCCGGGCCAATTGCGACCTGGTCGAGACCGGCCCGACGACGTTGAAGCTCGACGCCCGCGACGGCGAATTCATCGAGCTGGCGGCGCTGTCGATCGAGCAGGCCGACGAACTGCTGGAGCGCGCGCTGATCGAGGCCTACCGGGAGGCCGACATCACCTGGCGCGGCCAGGTGCTGCACGTCACCGGAAATGCCGGGGCCTACGCCGCCGCCCAGAACGGGGGAGTAGAACAGGCGCCGGTCGCCTACGAGCCGCGGCGCTTCCGGCTGCCGCACTTCATTGAGGCTCGGCGGACCACCGCGCACTGAGCCGGCGACCGGCGCGCATCAACGGACTGGCCATTGGCCGATGCGAGCGCGAGTCGAGGCGCGGCACGCTGATGCGGCGCCGGTACCGGCACGGATTTCCCGGGCGCTGCTGTGGGCGGGCGTTATAACGTCATGGGGTGTCGGTACCGCTGCAGGGCGGCGTCCCGGACTTGACGGGCCGCGCCGCGGAACGCCACGTGCTCGACCAGCTTCTGGAGGCGTTGCGGGCGGGCCGCAGCCGCGCCCTGGTGATCCACGGTGAGGCCGGTATCGGTAAGACGGCCCTGCTGCACTACGTCGCCGCGCGAGCGACCGGTATCCGGGTGCTTCGGGCAGCAGGTGTCGAGTCGGAGATGGAACTGGCCTACGCCGGAGTGCACCAGCTATGTATCCCCTTCCTCGATCGGCTCGATCACCTTCCTGCGCCGCAACGCCAGGCCATGCAGATCGCCTTCGGTCTCAGCTCCGGCCCGCCCCCTGACGAGTTCGTGTTCGGCCTCGCCTTGCTGAGCCTGCTGTCGCACCTGGCCGAGGAACGACCGCTCATCTGTCTGGTGGACGATCAGCAGTGGCTGGACCGAGCCTCGGCGACGTCGCTGGCGTTCGTCGCCCGCAGGCTCGGCGAGGAATCGGTCGGGATGGTCTTCGCGACTCGGGAACGGCGGATCGAGGTCGCGGGCCTGCCGGATCTTCCCGTTGCCGAACTCGCAGAGGCCGACGCGCGCCGTCTGCTCGACGGGGTGCTCACCGGACCGCTCGATGAACGCGTCCGCGACCAGATCGTCGCCGAATCGCGCGGGAATCCGCTTGCCTTGCTGGAGTTTCCGCGCGCAGTGCCGACGGCCGCGTTGATCGGCGGCTTCGCGCTGCCTCGTGCGGGGTCGCTCACCGGTGCACTGGAGGAAACGTTTCGTCTCCGCTATTCGGCCCTTCGCCCGGACACCCGGAAGCTGCTGCTGGTCGCGGCCACCGATCCCACCGGCGATGCCGCGCTGGTGTGGCGGGCCGCCCAGGCCCTCGGTATCGACGACGGCGCCGCGGTGGATGCCGCCGATGCGGGCCTGGCGGAGATCGGCACCCGGGTGCGGTTCCGGCACCCACTGGTGCGTTCGGCGACGTACTGGTCGGCGCCGGTAGCCGAGCGGCAGTCGGTGCACCGCGCGCTCGGGGAGGCGACCGACGCGACGCATGACCCGGACAGGCGCATCTGGCACTTCGCCCAAGCCGCCGCCGGGCCGGACGCGGATCTGGCCGATGAGCTGGAATCTGCCGCCGACCAGGCCCTCAGGCGTGGTGGGCTGGTGGCCGCGGCGGCGTTCCTGGAGCGGTCGGCACTGCTGACGCTCGACGCCTCCCGGCGCGGGGAACGCGCCCTGAAGGCCGCGCAGGTCAGCGTGCAGGCTGGGCGGCTCGACGCGGCGACCGTCCTGCTGACCACCGCCGAATCCGAGCCGGTTGACCAGCTTCGGCGCGCGCAGATAGACCTGCTCCGCGCTCAGCTCGCATTCGCGACCAGCCGGGGCGGGGAGGCACCGTTACTGCTGTTGCGGGCCGCGCGGCGGTTCGAGTCCATCGATCCGCAACTGGCCAGGGAGACCTACCTGGAAGGCATCTCCGCCGCCGCGTTCGCCGGGCGGCTCGCAAGCCCGGGCGGAGATGTCCTCGATTTGTCCCGTGCCGCCATGTCGGCTCCGGCCCCCCGGGGAGCTTCGCGAGCGACCGATCACCTGTTGGAGGGGATGGTCACGAACATCGTCGACGGATACCCATCGGCCGTACCTCACCTTCGCGCGGCGCTGGCCGGCCTTCCCGGCGGAATGTCGGCCGCCGAGGAGCTGCGGTGGATGTGGCTGCTCAACGAGGCCGCATTGCACCTGTGGGACGACGAACGCTGGAACGCGCTGTCGGAGCGCTACCTTCGCCTGGCACGTGGCGTCGGTGCGCTCATGGAGCTGCCCCTGGCGTTGAGCACCCGAGCCATCATGCTGGTGTTCACCGGTGACTTGTCCGCCGCGAGTGCACTCATCGCCGAGCAGACAGCGGCCACCGAGGCCACCGGTATCAATCTGGGTCCCTACGCCGCCGCGCACATCGCCGCGATACGCGGCCGATACGCGGAGACAACGGATTTGGTCGACACAATCCTCGCGACGGTGCCCCTGCGCGGGGAGGGCATCGGCATGGCGATCGCCGAGTGGACGAAGGCCCTGTTGTTGAACGGCACGGGCGACTATCCGGAGGCGATGGCCGCGGCGCAGCGCTCCCTGCACCATCAGAAGTTCCCCGATCTGCATTATCCTGGGATTGCGAACTGGGCCGTGCCGGAGCTGATCGAAGCCGCCGTCCGCACCGGAATAACCGACACGGCAACCGAAGCCAGCGAGTGGATGACCGTGATGACCGCTGCCAGCGGCACCAACTGGGCGCTGGGCGTGGGTGCCCGCTCGCGGGCGCTGCTGGCGCAGGGCGACGAGGCCGAGCATCTCTACAGCGAGGCGATCGGACGTCTGGAGGCGAGCCGGGTGCGGACCGACCTGGCCCGCGCGCGCCTCCTCTATGGCGAATGGCTTCGGCGGGAGCGGCGCCGCGTGGATGCCCGCGAACAACTGCGCACCGCGCACGACATGCTGGAGTCGATGGGCATGTCGGCGTTCGCCGACCGCGCATGGCGGGAGCTTGCGGCGACGGGCGAAACCGCCCGCAAGCGCTCGGCGCCGAGTCGCACCGTCGAACTCACCGCTCAGGAGATCCAGATCGCCCGGCTGGCCCGCGGCGGGCTCTCCAATCCCGAGATCGGTACCCGGCTCTTCATCAGCGCCAAGACCGTTCAGTACCACCTGCGCAAGGTATTCATCAAGCTCGACATCACCTCCCGGGGCCAGCTCGAGTACGTCCTGCCCCCGGCCTGAGCTCGGCGATGGTGACTGGCCACCGGCCGATGCGAAATACGTCGTGGCCGGCGGAACATCACAGATATCGGCCGGGCTGGGCCGGAGAAATTCCGTGCCGGGCGGTGAATCAGCAGCAGCCACCGCTGGGCCTACGAGGGGAGGGGCAATGAGTGACCGTGACACCGCCATGGCGAATGTGATCGCGCTGGAGGACATCGTGTGGCAGCGCACTGCCTTGGGCGAAAAGTTCTGGATCAGTGACGAACTGGTGGGCGCCGAGTACTCGACCCTGTTCAGTGCCCAATTGACCAAATTCGGACCGGGCGGTGGGTCATCACCGCATCGCCACGATTACAACCACGCGTTCTACTTCCTGACCGGAAGCTGCCGTGTCCGGATCGGCGATCAGAGCTGGCAGACCGCACCGGGTTCGTTCGTCAAGATCCCCGCGAACCAGGAGCACAGCCTGACCAACACCGGCGGAGAGGACCTGATTTTCCTGGTCATCTACGATCCACCGCACGTTGCGACCGACTAGGGCCGTGGCCAGAGCAGTTCGGGGCGACCAGCGTCGTCGACCGCTGCCGTCGGCTGGCGCAGGTTGTGGGAGATCTGTCGCATCCAGCCCATCCCCGCGCCGGCCAAACGCGCGAAGCTCGATCGGTGATCGCTTCCACAGCTCCCGGTCCGACGGTTCACGTCGCCGCAATGTCTCACGAGATCCGCAGGCAGGCATGACGATGAATCGCAGCGACAACGACACCTGGGATCTGGCCAGTAGCGTCGGCGCCACGGCGACCATGGTCGCCGCGGCCAGGGCGGCGGCCAGCAGACGACCAGATCCGATCGTCAGCGACGAGTTCGCCGAACCGTTGGTCCGCGCTGCCGGTGTCGAGCTGTTCGCGCGACTGGCAAGCGGCGAGCTGGAGTACGCCGATATCGGATCCTCGTGGATGCCGGACTACTTCGGGGCTCGCACCCGGTTCTTCGACGCCTTCTTCCCCGCTGCGTCCAGCGCCGGCATACGGCAGGCGGTGATCGTGGGATCCGGCCTGGATTCACGGGCGTACCGATTGGAGTGGGCATCGGGCACGGTCGTCTACGAGATCGACCAGCCCGAGGTGATCGCGTTCAAGAACGTGACGCTGGGTCGCCTGGGTGCCGACCCGAAGACCGAGGTGCGCCCGGTCGGCATCGATCTGCGTCAGGACTGGCCCGCGGCGTTGCGCGCGGCAGGCTTCGACCCGGCTGAGCCCGCCGCCTGGTTGGCCGAGGGGCTGATGATCGGATACCTTCCCGGCGATGCCCAGGACCGCATGCTGGAGCAGATCACCGCGTTGAGCGCACCGGGCAGCCGGCTGGCCGCCGACTACCTGCGTAGCGACTCCACCTCGGTGGGATCGATGATCTTGCGCACCGCCGAAGACTGGAGGCTCCGCGGTTACGCCGTCGACTTCGGCGACCTCACCTACGCCCATGCCCCCGGTGACGTCGAATCCTCGCTGCAGGCTCGTGGATGGCAGACCGTCAGCTACCGGCTCACCGATCTGCTCGCCGCGGCCACAGTTCCCGCCGGAGATATGGACACCGGTCCCGGCGGGCAGGGTGCCATCGACTACCTCACCGCCACCCGCCGGCGATCGCAATGACTGGCCACCGGCGGATGCGAGCCCTGTTTGGTGTGCAACACGCTGGTCAGCAGCGGACAGGGAGAGGAGGTCGATGATGCGCTTGGTAGTTGCGATGACCGGGGCGACCGGTGCGGTGCTGGGCATTCGTCTGTTGGAGGTATTGGGGCAGCTTGGTGTCGAGACGCATCTGGTGCTCAGTGAGTGGGCGCGGGCGACGATCAAGATCGAAACCGATTTCAGTGTTCAGCAGGTCCGAGATCTTGCTACCCAGGCCTACAGTGCTCGTGATCTCGCGGCGGCTGTTTCCAGTGGCTCGTTTGGCACCGATGGGATGGTCGTGTGTCCGTGCAGCATGAAGACGTTGAGTGCGATCCGGATCGGCTTCAGCGACAATTTGATCACCCGGGCAGCCGATGTGACGCTCAAGGAGCACCGCAAGCTGGTCCTGGTGGCCCGCGAGGCGCCGCTGAGCGAGATCCATTTGGACAACATGCATTACCTGGCCCGAGCCGGTGCGGTGATCTTTCCCCCGACGGTGGCCTATTACTCCCGACCGCGCTCGGTCCAGGAGGTGACCGACCATGTGGTCGGCCGGGTCGTCGATCAGCTCGGGATCGAACATTCGCTGATCAACCGGTGGAAAGGCGCGCGGCATCCGAGCAGCACCGGCGAAGCCGACTTGGCGATTGTGAGGGCCACGAAATGACCACCACCACACACCCCACCGCCACCGGGTCTGACAGCGGGTCGATCGAGCAGTACCCGGGTCCCGATCTGCGCAGTTGGCTGGCCACCCTGGAGGCCGCCGGGCAGTTGAGTCGTATCAGCGTCCCGGTGGACTGGGATGAGGAGATCGGGGCGATCACCCGCGCGAACCTGTGCCTGGGCGGGCCGGCGTTGCTGTTCGAAAACATCATCGGCCATGAGAACACTTGGTGCACCAAGCTGTTGACGTCAGCGATCGGCAGCCGACGCCAGGTCCAGTTGATGCTGGGCCTGCCCGAGGACACCGGTGATTCGGCGATCGTGGCGCACCTTCGCGAGGCCTTCAAGAATCCCCTCGCGCCGCGCATCGTCGAGACCGGCCCGGTCCAGCGCAACGTCATCGACGGCGCCGACATCGACTTGAACGAGTTGCCGGTCCCCAAATGGCACGCCGAGGACGGCGGCCGCTATCTCGACACCTTCTGCGGTGTCATCACCCAGGACAAAGTGACCGGCCGTGACAACATCGGCCTGTACCGGGGCATGATCGTCGACCGCGACAAGATCGCCAAACTGCTGGTCCCCAGCCAAGGTTGGGGCGGGCACATGGCCGAGTACAAACCGGAGCCGATGCCGGTTGCCATCGTGTACGGATGGCACGATGTGCTGCCGTTCTGCGCCGGCAGCCCATTCCCGAAGAACATCTGCGAATGGGACATGATGGGTGCCCTGCTGGGCCGCCCGGTCGACCTGGTGGCCTGCAAGACCGTGCCACTGCATGTGCCGGCGACCGCCGAGATCGTCGTCGAGGGGTTCATCGACCCCGACCCGGCGAGCTTTGCCATGGAGGGCCCGTTCGCCGAATACCCCGGCTTCATCGGCGACGCCGCGCCGGCACCGGTGCTGCGTGTCACCCGTATCACCCACCGCGATGATCCGGTGCTGCGCGGCACCCTGGAGGGAATCCGCCCGGGGGTGCTCAACGAGGACAGCATCGTCAACTTCGCCCGCTCGGCCATCACCTGGAATGTCCTCGACGATCTGGGCATCGGCGGCATCACCGACCTGTGGATGAGCGAGGTCACCAACGGCCAGAACACCGTGGTGCAGATCCAGAAACGCTACCGCGGCCACGCCCAACAGATCGCCTCGGCGCTGTGGGGCACCGGGGGCTCGATGTGGTTTCACAAAAACGTCGTCGTCGTCGAGGAAGACATCGACATCCACGACCCCGTCGCCCTGGACTGGGCACTGTCCTACCGGGTCAATGCCGGCCGTGGTGATATCGCCTTCTTCGGGCCGGGCCTGGGATCCTCACTGGACCCCTCGACCCCACCAGAACGCAACGACACCAACAAATACGGCACCGGCGAATGGACCCGAGTGCTCATCGACGCCACCCGCAGCTGGGACATCGACCCGAGACCGGCATGGGGAGGTCGCCGGTTCCCACCCACCGACCGGCTCAGCCCCGAACTGGAAGCCCGAATCGCCGCCCGCTGGACCGAATACGGCATCGGCATCCCCTACCTCGACGACCAGGGCCGCCAACGACTCACCCTGCAACAACTCAGCGAACGCTTTCCACAGGTCTAGGCGACTTCCACCGGCACCCTTCCGATCGGAGAACACCATGCCCGTCTACCGGTGCTTCAGCCCCGCAGGTCTGTTGAGCAAGTCAACGAAAACCAGTGTTGCCGAAGGGATCACCGACATTCACACGCGCACGACCGGGGCGCCCGGGCTCTACGTCAACGTGCTGTTCCACGAGATCCCGGACGGTGACTGCTTCGTTGCGGGCAAGCCGGCCGCCTACTCCTACATCTTCGGTCTCATCCGCCACGGACGTGACCTGCCGAAACGGCAGGCGATGCTGGGTGAACTCTCCAGGATGTGGGCACAGGCCACCGGGCAGTCGGAGGCCGAGATCCTGGTTGTGCTGACCGAGGCAGATCCCGCGAATGCGATGGAGGCCGGGGCGATCCTGCCCGAGCCCGGGGAGGAAGAACAGTGGTTGGAAGCCAACCGCGCCGCCCTGGTCGGAGGAACCTCGACGTGACCGATATCGATCTGAGCGTCGCGATACCACCGTCGTTCGAGTCGGCACGGCATTTCGCGACGGCGGAGAAACTGGGCTATCGCCGGGCTTACCTCTACGACACGCCCTTCGAAGGCGGCGATGTCTGGCTGGACTTGTACCGTGCCGCCGAGTCGACCACGACGATCGAGTTGGGTCCCGCGGTCCTGATCCCGACGCTTCGCCACCCCTTGGTAAACGCCGCTCAGACCGTGTCGCTGTGTCGACAGGCTCCAGGCCGCATCGTCAGTGCCTTCGGTACCGGGTTCTCCAGCCGGGCCGCCATGGGCCAACCGCCGATCCGGTGGGCCTACATGGAGTCCTACATCCGGGCCTACCAGGCGCTGCTGGCCGGCGAGACCGTCGAGTGGGAAGGCGTAGCCATCAAGCTGATGCTCACCGCCGCGGATGCGGACATGCTGCCGCTGCGAATCCCGTTACTGCTGGCCGCGACCGGCCCCAAGGGTGCCGGCGTCGCGAAGCGCCTCGGTGCCGACGGGCTTATCTCGATGTTCGATGTCGTTCCCGCGCAACGCGATTTCCCGCGTGCGGTGGTCGCGACGATGGGCACGGTCATCGACGACGACGAAGACCCCGCCGGTGAGCGGGTTCGCGCGGCCTGCGGGCCTTCCTGGGCGGCGGCGTATCACTACACCTATACCGTCCGCGGCGCCGAGACGGTACGCGAGATGCCGGGCGGCCCCGCCTGGCTCGACGTGATCGAGAACGCCCCGCATTCCCTGCGGCACCTACAGATCCACCAGGGCCACATGATGGAGATGAACGACGCCGACCTGGCGGCCTGGCGCGCCGGGGGTCACGCCTCGGTTGCGTCGGTCACGCTCACCGGGAACGCCGCCACGGTCCGTTCCGCCGTCACCGCTCTGGCCCGAGCCGGTGCCACCGAGATCATGTACGAGCCGTCGGGGCCGGACATCGACCGCGAGCTCGAAACCTTTCTCGCCGCCGTCCGCGGTTGATCGGCGGTGCCCGGAGCTCACCCCGGCAGGTCGATGGCGGCGAAGTTCACCGTCGCGGTGGCGGCGAGTTGGTCGTCGTCGCCCCGGTAGATGTCGACCTGGACCACCACCGAGCGCCTGCCGGTGCGGAGGATCGCCGCGACGGCGCGGGCCGGTCCGATCTTGATCGGTCGCAGGTAGCGGATGAACAGATCGGTGGTGGCGATGCCGTTGCCGAACGCCGTGCTGCGGGCGGCGAGCTGGCCGGCCGCCACATCGGCCATGGTGGCGATCAACCCGCCCTGCAGTCCGCCTGCGGTGTTGACCACCCGCTCATCGACGGGCATCTCCATGGTCAGGGTGCCGTCGGCCGACGGCACCTCCAGCAGGCCGAGTTGGGCGAACAGCTCCCTGATCGATTGGGGTGCGGTCATGGTGTGGTCAGCGCGCCTCGGCGCGGTCCCAGGCCTCACACATGGTGCGCAGAATCTCCTCGGCGCGCCCGAGTCCGGCCAGGTGGCTTTCCCCGGGGATCGGGTACAGCCGGGCGTCGGGCAGCAGGGAGACGGCGTGTTCCCCGTGGGCGAAGGGGACGATGTGGTCGGCGTCGCCATGCCACCAGTGCACCGGCACCTTCACCTCGTCGAGCCGGAAGCCCCAGTAGCGGGCGAACAGGACGGCGTCGGCGATGGGCGCGGCGAGCTGCTTGCGGGCCCCGTTGAGCAGGTCGTCGAGGAACATCGCCTTGAACTCCGGCCGGCCCAGCAGCCGGCGGTCGCCCTCGGGAGAGACCAGCGCGTAGAGCTCCAGCGCCGGTTCGGCCACCGGCCGGATCATCCGGATCAGCCCGGTGGCCACAATGCTGATCGGGCGCCCGGCGCGCTGCAGCACCGGCTCGGCGATCCGGGCCAGCGTCATCAGGCCGCTGTCGATGGCGTCGGGGCCCACCGCCGGTGCGACGCCGCCCAGGATCCCGGCCGCCACCACCCGCCCGGGCATCGCCGCCGCGCACGCCAGGGTGTAGGGGCCGCCGCCGGACAGTCCGATGACCGCCATCTTGTCGATGCCGAGCGTGTCGGCCATGGTGCGCAGATCATCGGCGAACTGCGACACGGTCTCGTACTGGTAGGGCGTCGAGGAACCGATACCGGGCCGGTCCACCCCGATCAGGCGGATGTTCGCCTCCTTGGCGTAGATCCGCGCCTCGACCGGGATCTGGCGGCGGGCACCGGGGGTGCCGTGCAGCCAGAACATCGGCCGGCCGTGCGGCGCGCCGAACTCGGCGAAGCCGAGCTGACGGTCCTCACCGACGGCTATGTTGCCCTCGATCTGGGGGCGGGCGATCGCGTAAACCATGCCCTGAGTGTGGCACGGTCCTGGGAGCTGGGTCACACCCCGGTGGCCGGCCCAGAAGTCGGTTCGGTCGTCGGCCTCGACATCACGGGCGCGGTTGGCCGACCGTGCCAAGACCCGTCAGCGCCCGGGTGCTGTGTTGCACGCCTCGTTCACGGCATGGCCCACACCGGGCCCATCTCGTGTACAAAACGCCATCAAATGTCTAGACAACGGACGTATCCGGATGTAATGTCCATCCATGCGGGGGGTCGAAACTCACAAGGAGAGGCGCGGATGGCTGGATTGGCGCAGACGGGCACTGCGGCGACGGAAGCGTGGCGCGACAAGAAGCGCTACCTGTGGCTGATGGGCCTGATCGCCCCGACGCTGATTCTCGCCATGCTGCCGTTCGTGTGGGCGATGAACCGGTTCGGCTGGCAGGTGGCCGCGCAGGTGCCGTTCTGGATCGGGCCGATCCTGATCTACGTGCTGCTGCCGGCGCTGGATCTGCGCTTCGGCGCCGACGGGCAGAACCCGCCCGACGAGGTGATGACCGCGCTGGAGAACGACCGGTACTACCGCTACTGCATCTACGCCTACATCCCGTGCCAGTACGCCAGCGTCGTGCTGGGCGCCTACCTGTTCACCGCAACCGATCTGAGCTGGCTGGGCGTCGAGGGGTCGCTCAGCTGGTTCGCCAAGATCGGGCTCGCGCTGTCGGTGGGCGCCCTGGGCGGTGTCGGCATCAACACCGCCCACGAACTGGGGCACAAGAAGGCGAGCCTGGAGCGCTGGCTGTCGAAGATCACCCTGGCGCAGAGCTGCTACGGGCACTTCTATATCGAGCACAACCGGGGCCACCACGTGCGGGTGGCCACCCCCGAGGACCCGGCGTCGGGCCGGTTCGGCGAGACGTTCTGGGAGTTCCTGCCGCGCAGTGTCTTCGGTGGCCTGCGCTCGGCCTGGGAGCTGGAGGCCGCGCGGCTGCGCCGGCTGGACAAAGGGCCCTGGCGACTGTCCAACGACGTGCTCAACTCATGGTTGATGTCGGTGGTGCTGTGGGGCGTGCTGATCGCGGTGTTCGGCCCGGCGCTGATCCCGTTCGTCGTCATCCAGGCCGTCTACGGCTTCTCCCTGCTGGAGTCGGTGAACTACATCGAGCATTACGGCTTACTGCGCCAGACCCGCGCCAACGGCCGCTACGAACGCTGTACACCCGAGCACAGCTGGAACTCCGACCACTTGGTGACCAACCTGTTCCTCTACCACCTGCAGCGGCACAGCGATCACCACGCCAACCCCACCCGGCGTTACCAGACGCTGCGCAGCATGGAGCAGGCGCCGAACCTGCCCAGCGGGTACGCCTCGCTGATCGGGCTGACCTACTTCCCGCCGCTGTGGCGCAGGCTGATGGACCACCGGGTGCTGGCGCACTACGGCGGCGACATCACCCGGGTCAACATCGAGCCGCGCCGGCGAGCGAAGATCCTGCGCCGCTACGCCACCACCGTCCCCGGGCAGGTGGCGGCGTGATGGCGACCTACCGCTGCCCGGGCTGCGACTACGTCTACGACGAGGCGCTCGGCGCGCCACGCGAAGGATTCCCGGCCGGCACGCCCTGGCAGCAGATTCCCGACGACTGGAGCTGCCCGGACTGTGCGGTCCGCGAGAAGCCGGATTTCGAACGCGAGGTGGCGACGTGAGCGACTACAAACTGTTCCGGTGTCTGCAGTGCGGCTTCGAGTACGACGAGGCGGTGGGCTGGCCTGAGGACGGGATCGCACCCGGTACCCGCTGGGCCGATATCGGTGAGGACTGGAGCTGCCCGGACTGCGGCGCGGCCAAGGCGGATTTCGAGATGGTGGAAGTCGTCCGGCCGTGACACCCGCTAATCTCGCGGTGGTGAAACGCATCCCCTACGCCGAGGCATCCCGGGCGCTGTTGCGCGACTCGGTGCTCGAGGCGATGCGGGAGTTGTTGACCAGCCGGGACTGGTCGTCGATCACGTTGGCCGACGTCGCCCGGGCGGCCGGGGTCAGCCGGCAGACCATCTACAACGAGTTCGGTTCGCGCCAGGGCCTGGCGCAGGGCTACGCGATCCGCCTGGCCGACCGGCTCGTCGACGCCGTCGAGCGCGCCATCTACGGCAACGTCGGCGACGTCCACGCCGCGTTCCTGGAAGGGTTCCGGTCCTTCTTCTCCTCCTCGGCGGCCGACCCGCTGGTGATCTCGCTGCTGACCGGTGCCGCCAAGCCGGACCTGCTGCAGATCATCACCACCGACAGCGGGCCGATCATCACCCGCTGCTCGCAGCGGCTCACGTCGTCGTTCATGCACAGCTGGGTCAAGGCCAGCGAGGAAGACGCCGGCATCCTGGCCCGGGCCATCGTCCGGCTGGCCATGAGCTACGTCTCCATGCCCCCCGAAGCCGACCACGATGTGGCCGCTGACCTGGCCCGATTGTTCACCCCGACGGCCGAGACCTATGGGGTCATAGACGTCGATTGACCCGCTCGAGCCGTCCCGGACGTTCGCCGGTAGCTTGTAGCGGAGCTGATTTTCACCGAACCTTACGGGGGCGCACTGATGAGTTTGACCGCGGACAGCCGCAACGGCATCGACTACAAGGTCGCCGACCTGTCGCTGGCCGAGTACGGCCGCAAGGAGATCCGGCTGGCCGAGCACGAGATGCCCGGACTGATGGCGCTGCGTCACGAGTACCACGGCGTCAACCCGCTCAAGGGCGCCCGCATCACCGGCTCGCTGCACATGACGATTCAGACCGCAGTGCTCATCGAGACCCTGGTCGACCTCGGCGCCGAGGTCCGCTGGGCCTCCTGCAACATCTTCTCCACCCAGGACCACGCCGCCGCGGCGGTCGTCGTCGGGCCGCACGGCACCGTCGAGGAGCCCAAGGGCACCCCGGTCTTCGCCTGGAAGGGCGAGACGCTGGAGGAGTACTGGTGGTGCGCCGAGGAAGCTCTGACCTGGGACGGCGAACCGGCCAACATGATCCTCGACGACGGCGGCGACGCCACCATGATGGTGCTGCGCGGCGCCCAGTACGAGAAGGCCGGCGTGGTGCCGCCCGCCGAGGACGGTGACTCCCACGAATGGAAGGTCTTCTTGGCGCGGTTGCGCGAGCGCTACGAGACCGACAAGACCAAGTGGACCAAGATCGCCGACTCGGTCAAGGGCGTCACCGAGGAGACCACCACCGGCGTGCTGCGTCTCTACCAGCTGGCCGCCGCGGGTGAGCTGGTGTTCCCGGCGATCAACGTCAACGACTCGGTCACCAAGAGCAAGTTCGACAACAAGTACGGCTGCCGGCACTCGCTCATCGACGGCATCAACCGCGGCACCGACGCACTGATCGGCGGCAAGAAGGCGCTGGTCTGCGGCTTCGGTGACGTCGGCAAGGGCTCCGCGGAGTCGCTCAAAGGCCAGGGCGCGCGGGTGACGGTCACCGAGATCGACCCGATCAACGCGCTGCAGGCACTGATGGAGGGCTACGACGTGCAGACCGTCGAGCAGGCCATCGGCGATGCCGACATCGTCATCACCACCACCGGCAACAAGGACATCATCACCCTCGAGCACATGAAGGCGATGAAGAACCAGGCCATCCTGGGCAACATCGGCCACTTCGACAACGAGATCGACATGGCCGCCCTGGAGACCTCCGGCGCAGTCCGCGACAACGTCAAGCCGCAGGTCGACGTGTGGACCTTCCCGGACACCGGCCGCTCGATCATCGTGCTGTCCGAGGGCCGGCTGCTCAACCTGGGCAACGCCACCGGGCACCCGTCGTTCGTGATGAGCAACAGCTTCTCCAACCAGGTGATCGCCCAGATCGAGCTGTGGACCAAGGGCGACGAGTACGACAACGAGGTCTACCGGCTGCCCAAGCACCTCGATGAGAAGGTGGCCCGCATCCACGTCGAGGCGCTGGGCGGCACCCTGACCAAGCTGACCAAGGACCAGGCCGAGTACATCGGCGTGGACGTCGAGGGTCCCTACAAGCCGGACCACTACCGGTACTGATTCTCTCCGCGAGCAGACACAGAGTCGCACCATGGGATGCCCATGCGTGCGACTCTGTGTCTGCTCGCCGGATTAGGCTCGGCGCGTGCTGATCGCGATCGAAGGCGTTGACGGCGCCGGCAAGAACACCCTGACCCAGGGGTTGCGCGCGGCGTTCGAGGCCGCCGGGAAGTCGGTGACCACCTGCGCGTTCCCGCGCTACGGGGTCTCGGCGACCGCCGACGTCGCCGCCGAGGCGCTGCGTGGGCAGCACGGCGACCTGGCGGATTCGGTGTACGCGATGGCGATGCTGTTCGCGCTGGACCGGGCCGGCGCCAAGGATGAGATCGCGGCCCTGCAAGACCGCTACGACGTGGTGATCCTGGACCGGTATGTGGCCTCCAACGCCGCCTACAGTGCCGCCCGGCTGCATCAGGACGCCGACGGCGAGGTGGTCGCCTGGGTGCGGCAGCTGGAATTCGAGCGGCTCGGGCTGCCCGTGCCGGACTGGCAGGTGCTGCTGGATGTCCCCGCCGAACTGGCCGCTGAGCGCGCCCGGAACCGCGAGGCGCGCGACACCGCCCGGGCCCGGGACAGCTACGAGCGCGACGACGGGCTGCAGCGCCGGACCGGCGAGGTGTACCGCGGGCTGGCCCGCGCCGGCTTCGCGGGACGGTGGCAGCTGGCCGGTCCGGCGGTCTCGGCGGACGAGCTGGCAGGCGTTCTGCGGGGTTAACCTGCGAAACGCGCGTGTGGTAGCAGGATTTTGTCTCGATCTGATGACACCATGTACGCCATGAGGCAAAGGATTCTCGTCGTCGACGACGACGCTTCGCTGGCCGAGATGCTCACCATCGTGCTGCGTGGGGAGGGTTTCGACACCGCGGTCGTCGGTGACGGCACCCAGGCGCTCACCGCGGTGCACGAGCTGCGGCCCGATCTGGTGCTGCTGGACCTGATGCTGCCCGGCATGAACGGCATCGATGTCTGCCGGGTGCTGCGCAAGGACTCCGGTGTGCCGATCGTGATGCTCACCGCCAAGACCGACACCGTCGACGTGGTGCTCGGGCTGGAGTCCGGCGCCGACGACTACATCATGAAACCGTTCAAGCCCAAGGAACTGGTGGCCCGGGTGCGGGCCCGGCTGCGCCGCAACGACGACGAGCCGGCCGAGATGCTCTCGATCGCCGACATCGACATCGACGTGCCGGCGCACAAGGTGAGCCGCGCCGGTGAGCAGATCTCCCTGACCCCGTTGGAGTTCGACCTGCTGGTCGCCCTGGCACGCAAGCCCCGCCAGGTGTTTACTCGTGAAGTGCTGCTCGAACAGGTCTGGGGGTACCGGCACCCGGCCGACACCCGGCTGGTGAACGTGCACGTTCAGCGCCTGCGGGCCAAAGTGGAGCAAGACCCGGAGAACCCGACCGTGGTGCTGACCGTTCGAGGAGTGGGTTACAAGGCCGGACCTCCGTGATCCCCACG
The DNA here is from genome assembly GCF_010727125.1 of Mycolicibacter terrae. Lineage (NCBI taxonomy): Bacteria > Bacillati > Actinomycetota > Actinomycetes > Mycobacteriales > Mycobacteriaceae > Mycobacterium > Mycobacterium terrae. The sequence continues at coordinate 1,094,523 of NZ_AP022564.1, forward strand.
GGGGAGCGGCTGCGGTGAGTACCGCGTCTCCGACGAGGCAGCGCGCCGACGGCCATGAGGGGAAGCGTCGGTGATCTTCAGTTCCAGACGGCGCCCGCGTCGGTCGGGGCCGCTGCTGCTCGGCGTGAACACGCTGCGCCGCGCGGTGCAGCTCGCCTGGCGCCGTTCGCTGCAGTTGCGGGTGGTGGCGCTGACGATGGGGCTGTCGGCTGCGGTCATCCTGGCGCTCGGATTCGTCTTGACCAGCCAGATCACCGACCGGGTGCTCGACGTCAAGGTCCGGGCGGCCACCGAGCAGATCGAGCGGGCCCGCGTCACGGCCGGCGGCATCGTCGGCGGTGAGGAAGCCCGTTCGCTGACCTCGAGCCTGCAGCTGGCCCGCAACACGCTGATGAGCAAGACCGACCCGGCCGCCGGCAGCGGGACCGCGGGCGCGTTCGACGCGGTGCTGGTGGTGCTCGGCGAGGGCCCGCGCGCGGCGACCACCGCGGGGCCGGTCGAGCAGGTGCCGGCCGGGCTGCGCGAATTCGTCAAGGCCGGTCAGGTCAGCTACCAGTACGCCACCGTGCACGTCGAGGGGTTCTCCGGCCCGGCGCTGGTGATCGGGACGCCGACGGCGTCACGGATCACCAACCTGGAGCTCTACCTGATCTATCCGCTGGGAACCGAGCGCAACACGATCAGCATGGTGCGGGGCACCATCGCCACCGGCGGGCTGGTGCTGCTGGGGCTGCTGGCCGGCATCGCGCTACTGGTGTCCCGGCAGGTGGTGCTGCCGGTGCGCTCAGCGTCGCGGATCGCCGAACGGTTCGCCGAGGGGCACCTGTCCGAACGGATGCCGGTACGCGGCGAAGACGACATGGCCCGGCTGGCGGTGTCGTTCAACGACATGGCCGAGAGCCTGTCGCGGCAGATCACCCAGCTCGAGGAGTTCGGCAATCTGCAGCGCCGGTTCACCTCCGACGTCAGCCATGAGCTGCGCACCCCGCTGACCACGGTGCGGATGGCGGCGGACCTCATCCACGACCACAGCGAAGATCTGGAGCCCTCGCTGCGGCGCTCCACCGAGCTGCTGGTCAGCGAACTCGACCGGTTCGAGTCACTGCTCAACGACCTGCTGGAGATCTCCCGGCACGACGCGGGTGTGGCCGAACTGTCGGTGGAGTCGGTGGACCTGCGCTCGACGGTCAACAGCGCGCTGGACAACGTGGGCCATCTGGCCGCCGACGCCGGCGTCGAGCTCAAGGTGGACATGCCGGGCGAAGGCGTGATCGCCGAGGTCGATCCGCGCCGGGTGGAACGCATCCTGCGCAACCTGATCGCCAATGCCATCGACCACGCCGAGCACAAGCCGGTGGTGATCCGGATGGGTGCCGACGCAGACACGGTGGCCGTCACGGTCCGCGACCACGGGGTGGGCCTGCGTCCGGGGGAGGAGAAGCTGGTATTCAGCCGCTTCTGGCGCGCCGACCCGTCGCGGGTGCGGCGCTCCGGGGGCACCGGGCTGGGACTGGCGATCAGCGTCGAGGACGCGCGGCTGCACCAGGGCAGGCTGGAGGCCTGGGGCCAGCCCGGCAAGGGCGCCTGCTTCCGGCTCACCTTGCCACTGGTGCGCGGCCACAAGGTCACCACCAGCCCGCTTCCGATGAAACCGGTGAGCGCCGCCGAGCGCCGGGAGCGCCGGCAGCGAGCGCGTGAACACGCCGAGAGGAGCGGGTGATGCGCCGGCTCCGTCCGGTGGCGCTGATGCTGGCCGGCACCCTCGCGCTGGCGGGCTGCGCCGGAGTGCCCAGCACGTCGGCCCCGCAGGCGATCGGCACCGTGCAGGCGCCGCCGCCGTCGGTGCTGCCAAAGCCCACCCCGGGGATGGACCCCGATGTGTTGCTGCGCGAATTCCTCAAGGCCACCGCCGATCCGGCCAACCGGCACCGTGCTGCACGGCAGTTCCTCACCCAGTCGGCGTCCGATGCCTGGGACGACGCCGGCAGCGCGTTGCTGATCGACAACGTGGTCTTCGTCGAAACCCGCAGCGCCGATCGGGTTGCGGTCACCATGCGCGCCGACATGCTGGGTTCGCTGTCGGACATGGGAGTGTTCGAAACCGCCGAGGGCGCGCTGCCGGCCCCCGAGCCGATCGAACTGCTCAAGACCACCGACGGCTGGCGCATCGACCGGTTGCCCAATGGGGTCTTCCTGGATTGGCAGCAGTTCCAGGCCACCTACAAGCGCAACACGCTGTATTTCGTCGACCCCACCGGCAAGACAGTGGTTCCCGACCCCCGCTATGTAGCGGTGTCCGACCCCGACCAGTTGCCCACCGAGCTGGTCTCCAAGCTGATCGCCGGCCCCCGCCCGGAGATGGCCGGGGTGCGCAACCTGCTGGCGGCTCCGTTGCGGCTGCGCGGGCCGGTGACCCGTGCCGATGGCGGCAAGAGTGGGGTGGGCCGGGGCTACGGCGGGGCGAAGATCGACCTGGACAGCCTGTCGACGACCGACCCGAACAGTAGACAATTGCTTGCCGCGCAACTGATCTGGACACTGGCGCGGGCCGATATCAAAGGCCCCTATGTGATCGATGCCGACGGCGCGGCGCTCGACGACCGGTTCCCGGAAGGATGGACGACATCCGATGTGGCCACCACCGACCCGGGCGCCTCCGACGGTGCCGGGGCCGGGATACACGCGCTGATCGGCGGCTCACTGCTCGTCCTGGACGGCCAGCAGGCCAACCGGGTGCCCGGGGCGTTTGGGCGGGAGCCCGACCAGGAGTCGGCGGCGTTGTCCCGCAACGGACGTCAGGTGGCGTCGGTGGTGGTACACCCGGGTGCGCCCGACCCGCCGGCGACACTGTGGATCGGGGACCTCGGTGGCGAGGCGGTACAGGCGGCCGAGGGACACACCCTGTCGCGGCCGAGCTGGTCGCTGGACGAAGCGGTGTGGGTCGTTGTCGACGGCAACAACGTGCTGCGCGCGATCCAAGAGGTGGCTTCGGGCCGCCCGGCCCGTATCCCGGTGGACTCCGGGGCGATCAACGCGAGGTTCCCCGGGCCGATCAGCGAGCTGCAGCTGTCGCGTGACGGCACCCGGGCCGCCATGGTGATCGGCGGGCAGGTGATCCTGGCCGGCGTCGAGCAGACCTCGGCCGGCCAGTTCGTGCTGAACTATCCGCGCCGGCTGGGCTTCGGGCTCGGTTCCTCGGTGGTGTCGCTGAGCTGGCGTACCGGCGATGACATCGTGGTCAGCCGGTCCGACCCCAAGCACCCGGTGTCCTACGTCAACATCGACGGGGTGAACTCCGATGCGCCCAACGGCAATCTGCAGCTGCCGGTGTCGACGATCGTCGCCGACCCGTCCACGGTCTATGTGGCCGACCCGCGCGGGGTGCTGGCCTTGTCATCGTCGCGGGCCGAGGACGAGCAGAGCTGGTCGCCGGTGAGCCCGTTCATGGTCGGTGGAGCGGTTCCGGTGCTGCCGGGCTAGTCATCGCTCACCCGGTCGTGACCAGCGACAGCCGCCGGCGTTCGGCGTGCTCGGCCACGGTCTTGCGCCGCTTGGCGGCGGCCACCAGGCGGGCCACCGCGGCCTCGATGCTGCGGGCGAACTCGTCGACGTCGGGCATGGTGTCGTAGTCGGCCAGCACTCCGAAGAACAGGCTCTCGGCGTAGCTCAGCATTGCCACCCCGGTACGCAACTGCAGCGCGATCGGCGGCACCGGGAGTACGTCGAGCACGTTGCGGCCCATGATGTGCAGGATCTGCGACGGGCCCGGCACATTGGTGGCGAGGGTGGTGACGCCCTGCTGAGGAAGCCGCGTCAACAGCCGCACCGCCCAGGCGGTGAGCGGGAACGGCAGGTGGTTGGCCGCCGAGACGAAGGCACTGCCGGCCTGGTGCTGCCCGGTGTTCTTGGTCCTGTTCAGCCGCGAGTGCACCAGCCTCAGCCGTCGCACCGGGTTCTCCTCCTCCACCGGTAGGTAGGGCAACATCACCGAGACCCGGTTGTCGGTCGCGCCGATGGCGTCGCCGCCGCGGGTGGACACCGGCACCAGGGTGCGCAGTGTCTCGGGCAGCGGGCGTTCGCCCCGGCGGTCCAGCATGCCCCGGTAGCCCTCGGTCAGGGCGGCCAGCGCGACATCGTTGAGGGTCACGCCGAACGCCTGGCAGATCTGGTCGACGTCGGCGAGGGACACCTTGGCCGCGCTGTACCGGCGCATCGCGCTCACCGGTCCGTTCAAGGAGGTGGGGGTGCCCGGGCGTAACAGCCCGGCCGACAGCTCGACCGTGCCGCGGGCGGCCCGCACCGCGGCGGCGCTGATCGCAGCCGAGGCGTTCCACAGCTCCGCCGCCCAGGCCGCCGGCTTGAGATTCACCGTTGGCAAACCGAAATGCGGTACGCCCGAACGGGTCTCGCGGGAACTCCGGATATGGCCGGCGAAACTGGCTATCCCGTCACCCCCGTCGCCGAAGCCGCCGCTTTCATCGCACAGCCCGGTGAACAGCTGCGAGGTCGCGATGCCGTCGCCGACACAGTGGTGAACCTTGACCAGCATCGCCCACCGGTCGTCGCTCAGCCCTTCGATCACCCAGATCTGCCACAGCGGACGGTCCCGGTCCAGCCGGCGCGCCATCGAGTCGGCGACGAAGCCGAACAGTTCGGCGTCGCCGCCGGGACGCGGCAGGGCGACGCGCCGTACGTGATGGCCGATGTCGAAGTCGGGGTCGTCGACCCATCGGGGCGGCACCAGGTCGAAGGGGTGCACCTGCAGCTTCTGGCCGAACCGCCGGCAGGCGCTGATCCGTGCGCCCAGTGTGGCGACCAGCGCGGCGTGATCCGGCGGCGGCCCGGCCAAGATGACCAGCCCGCCGATGGCCAGGCTGACGTGACGGTCGGAGTCCTCGGCCTCCAAAAAACCCGCGTCCAGTGTGGTCAGTTGCTCCATGATGCGGACCTCCTGCCTGCGCCCGCTCCTATGATCCGCCCGCGGCGGGTGCCGTCGGCAGGGCCGGAAGTCCCGAGTCCAGGGAAATCTGACGTACGCCCCCGGTGGCCCAAAGTCCCTTTCAGCTCGGGCCTTCCTGCCCTGTCCGGGCTGATCGGCCGGAGGCATGGTGAAGAAGTCACGGGCCTTTGGGCCGCGAGATCGGCGCAGGACCGGGACGGAAGAAAGGGGGCCGGACCGTGGATGAACAGCCTGCTGGCTACCCGGACACCGCGGCCGTCAGGGAGACCGTCCGCACTGTGCTGCAGCTGGCGACCCGTGCACCGTCGGTGCACAATTCCCAGCCGTGGCACTGGCGGGTGCAGACGGCGACACAGCAGCCTCGACTGGAGCTGTTCGCCGACCCCGACCTGCACCTGGACAGGGTGGATCCCGACGGCCGCGGTCTGATCCTGAGTTGCGGTGCGGCACTGCACCATTGCGTGGTCGCGCTGGCCGCGATGGGTTGGCGCTGTAAGGTCCACCGGCTACCCGATCCGGCCCGGCCCGACCACCTGGCGTCGGTCGAGCTGTGCGGGCCCGACCCGGACGGACTGCCCGAGCAACTCGACGTCGCTCTGGCCGCGGCGATTCCGCGCCGGCGCACCGACCGCCGCATCTTCAGCGGGTGGCCGGTGGCGGCCGCCGACATCGCGCTGATGGGTGCCCGGGCCGCCCGCGCCGGGGTGATGCTGCGCCGCATCGATGCCCTGGACCGGCTCAACGCGGTGGTGGCCCAAGCCGTCTTCGAGCACCGCACCGATTACGAGTACCTGGCCGAGCTGTCGAGGTGGAGCGGTCGGTACCGGTCGGTCGCCGGTGTGCCGGCCCGCAGTGTTCCGGCGCCGGAGGCCGGCGCGCCGATTCCGGGCCGGCTCTTCGCCGACCCGGCCCTGGTCCAGCCGCCCGGCGCCGTCCCGGCCGAGGAGCGCGCGGTGATGCTGGCGCTCGGCACCGAAGACGACGACCGTCTGGCCCAACTGCGTGCCGGTGAGGCCACCAGCGTGGTACTGCTGACCGCCACGGCACTGGGGCTGGCCAGCTGTCCGGTCACCGAGCCGCTCGAGATCGCTGAAACCCGCGCCGCGGTGCGCCGCGACGTCTTCGGCACCAGCGGCTATCCGCAGATGCTGCTGCGGGTGGGCTGGGCCCCGATCAACGCCGACCCGCTGCCGGCCACCCCGCGACGGTTCCTCGACGACACCGTGGAATGGCTGCCCGCCGCCGGCGGGCGGGAACCCGTGGCGGGTGCCGAGAGCCGGGCGGTGTGCGTCTGATCGCCCCGCGCCGCCTACTGCGTCATCAACGGGGCGGACCAGCGCAGCACGGTGCCCCCGCCCGGGGCGGATTCGACGCTGAAGGCGCCACCGGCCTGTGCCGCACGCTGCCGCAGGCTGTCCAGCCCGCTGGGGGTGATGACCTCCGGCATTCCGCAGCCGTCGTCGGTCACCTCGATGGCCAGATCGTCCTCGACCTTGATCTGCACGTTCAGCGCGGTGGCCCCGGCATGTCGGACCGCGTTGCTGACCGCCTCGGAGACCACCGCCTCGGCGTGATCGGCCAGCGTCGGTTCGACCACCGACAGCGGGCCGACGAACTGAACCGTGGTGTGCAGTCCCGAACCGGAGAACTGGGCGACCGCGTTGTCCAGCCGCTGCCGCAGTCGGGTCACCGCCGAGGAGGTGCCGTGCAGGTCGAAGATGGTGGTGCGGATCTCGCCGATGATCTCCTGCAGGTCGTCGACCGCGTCGCTCAGCCGGCGCTGCACCGTGGCGGACCGCGCTCGCGGAATGGTGCCCTGCAGCGACAACCCGACGGCGAACAGCCGCTGGATCACATGGTCGTGCAGGTCACGTGCGATCCGGTCCCGGTCGGTGAGTACGTCGAGTTCGTGCATGCGGCGCTGGGAGGCGGCCGACTGCCAGGCCAACGCGGCCTGATCGGCGAACGCGGCCATCATGTCGAGTTGTTCGACGCTGAACGGGTTCGCGTTGCCGTGGCGCACCACCACGACGACGCCGGCCACCGCGTCCGCGGCGCGCAACGGCAGGATCAGCGCCGGACCGTTCGCGTCGACACCGGTCAACCGGAGTCGGTCCACCTTGCGCGGCATGCGCTGGGAGAATGCCTCGCCGACCGGGGTGCCGGCGACCGGGATGGTCTCACCGGCGATTGAATCCATTGCCACGCCCAAGGTTTCGACGGCCAGAAGCTCCTTGACCTCGGCTTCGGGGGTGTCTTCTTCCATCGGGATGGCCACCAGCGCCGACTCGGCGCCGGTGAGCTTACTGGCCTCCTCGGCGATCAGCCGGAACACCGTGGTGGGATCGGTTCCGGACAACAATTCGGTGGCGATGTCTCGGGTGGATTCGATCCAGGATTGCCGCGCCTTGGCCTGCGCGTACAACCGGGCGTTGGCGATGGCGATCCCGGCGGCCGCCGCCAGCGCCTGCACCAGTACCTCGTCGTCCTCACTGAACGGCTGCCCGTTGGCCTTCTCGGTGAGATACAGATTGCCGAAGACCTCGTCCTGCACACCCACCGGCACGCCGAGGAAGGTGCGCATCGTCGGGTGGTAAGCCGGAAACCCCACCGAGGCAGGGTGTTTGGTGAGATCATCTAGTCGCAGGGGGTGGGGTTCGTCGATCAGCAGGCCGACCACGCCGAGCCCTTCGGGGAGCCGCCCGATCCGTGCGAAGGTGTCGTCGTCGATACCTTCGTAGACGAACTCCAGCATTCGGCGGTCGTGATCGTGCACTTCCAGCGCACCGTATTTGGCCTCGACCAGGTTGGTGGCGGTCTGCACGATGGTGCGCAGCGTGGCGTCGAGTTCCAGTCCGGAGGTGACCACCAGCATCGCCGCCAGCAGACCGTCGAGGCGGTCACGTCCCTCGACGATCTGCTCGACCCGGTCCTGAACGCCGACCAGCAGTTCGCGCAGCCGTAACTGGGAAAGCGTGTCGCGCAGGGGGTTCGGGCCGTCCGCGGGTGGGTCGTCAGTCATTCCGGGAGCGCTCGAGTTTGGTGGCGAACACCGCGGCCTGCGTTCGGCGTTCCATCCCCAGCTTGGCCAGCAGCCGTGACACGTAGTTCTTGACGGTCTTCTCCGCCAGGAACATCCGGTCGGCGATCTGCTTGTTGGTCAGGCCCTCGGCCAGCAGGCTCAGCAGGGTGCGTTCCTGTTCGGACAGCCCCGACAGCGGGTCGGGCTTGGCGGCGGCGCCGCGCAGTTTGGCCATCAGTGCGGCGGCGGCGCGGTTGTCGAGCAGGGAGCGCCCGGCGCCGACGTCCTTGACGGCGCGGGCCAGCTCCATGCCCTTGATGTCCTTGACGATGTAGCCGCTGGCGCCGGCCAGGATGGCATCGAGCATCGCCTCGTCGGAGGTGAACGAGGTCAGGATCAGGCAGCGCAGCTCCGGCATCCGGGACAGCAGATCACGGCAGAGCTCGATGCCGTTGCCGTCCGGCAGCCGGACGTCGAGCACCGCCACGTCGGGCCGCAGGGCCGGGATGCGCGCCATCGCCTCGGCGACCGAGCCGGCCTCGCCGACCACGTCGAGCTCCGGGTCGGCGCCGAGCAGGTCGATCAGGCCGCGGCGCACCACCTCGTGATCGTCCACCAGAAAGACCTTGACCGTGCCGTGCCCTTTCGCCGCGGCCGTCATCGCTGTGACCCGCCCACGGTGAGCACCGAACAACCGCCGGTGCCGCCGGCCCAGCCCAGGCTCCGCCGGTCACGGGTGCCCGAGACGAACAACTGGATGGACTCGGCCTCCTCGGCCAGACAGGCGGCCAGGTAACCGGCGACGTCGCCGGCGGTGATGGCATCGATCGCCAGGTCGGGGTGGCGCTGAGCCCAGTCATCGAGCCGGCGCCGCACCTGCTCATCGGAGGTGACCATCCGCAGGGGTGCGCGGCGCAGCTTCGCTTCGGCCATGGCCCATCCCAGCACGGCCCTATTGTCCGGTGAGGCATCCACTTCGGCAACTATCGCCCCGCCGGGTCCGCGGGCGTCGGGACTGCGGATCACGGCCACCGGGCAGCCGGCCGAGCCGGCCAGCGCGGCCGCGGTCGAACCGGCGCGATGACAGGTGTGGGCGACCCCGACCGATCCCACGGCGACCATCGCCGCCGAATGGGACAGTTCGATCAGGGTGGCGAGCGGGTTTCCGTGCAGCGACTCGGTTTCGGCCTGCACGCCGGTGCTGGTCTGCACCGCCTGGCGGGCCTGCGAGAGTGCGCTGGAGGCGGCGGCCTGCGGGTCGGGGGGATCGGCCGGATCGCCGGCGTGGTGGATGACGTAGACGAGCTTCAGCGGCAGGTTCCGATCGGCCGCTTCGCCGGCAGCCCAGATCGCGGCGCTGCGTGCCGCCGGTGATCCGTCGATGCCGACGACGACGGCGTGTGTTGACTTCCGATCACCCATGCTGGCTCCTGAATGGCCGGCCGGGCGCCGACCGTGCCCGGCACAGCCCAGGATATCGGCGTGAACTGCACTTTCACAGGGGACTAAGTCCTCGCCGATTACACCGGTCCCTACCGGGTGCGAAGGCCGTCGAGTAGGGCGTTGAGAGCATGCACGCCTCGGTCGCGCGCTGCGTGCTGGTCGGGGGCGTTGGCGATGAACAGCGCCGCTTCGTCGGCCACCGCCAGCAGCAGATGCGCCAAGACGTCAACGGGCAGATGGGGCCCGAGGTCGCCCTCTTCGACGGCGCGTTCGAGCATCGCACGGATCGCGCCGAGCCCGTAGAGATTTTCGAGTTCGCGCCAGCGGGTCCAGCCGAGGACGGCGGGGCCGTCGACAAGCAGCACGCGCTGTACGTGTGGCGTGAGCGAAGCGTCCAGAAATCCGATCAGGCCCTGCCGCAGCTGGTTTAAGGCGCCGTCAGCCGGATCGGCGAGATTCTGCGCGGCGGCCGTGACCAGATCGACCTCCACGCTGTGGAACACCGCCTCGAACAGCGCTTGCTTGTCGGTGAAGTGGTGGTAGAGCGCGCCGCGGGTTCCGACTCCGGCCGCGGCGACGATCTCCTCGGTGCCGGTGTGGTGGTAGCCCTTCTCCACGAACAACCGGCGCGCGGCGTCCACCAACGCATGGCGGGTGGATTCGGCCTGGGCAGCGCGACGGGCCTTGGTGTCCATCGCCTCCGCGCCCATGCTGCCAGGGTATTGCATACCTGAAACCGTCAACATACAGTCTGGATGTCACATACAACTTGTATGTTAACCGGGCCGGGTCGTCTCGGTGGAGCTGACTCGGGGAGGGGGTTTCGCCGTCAAGGTGTTACAGGACATCCGCACGCTGATCCCGGTGATTGCGTGAGCGCGTCAACGGTATTGCTGGACGTGGAATCGGCCGCGCCGGCGGTCGGTGAGGACCAGCCTCTCGCCGCGCCACCCGCTCCCGACGCCGACTCGGTCACCGACCGGGGTGCCCCCGCGCCGTCGCCGCTATTGAGTGCTGGGTCGCGGCGCTGGCTGCTGGTCGTGTGCTCGCTGGGGGTCCTGCTGGTGATCTCGTCGGTGGTGTCGCTCAACGCCGCGCTGGGCGCTATCGCGGTTGATACCGGCGCCACGCAATCCCAGCTGACGTGGATAGTCGACGGCTACACCTTGGTGATGGCCTGCCTGTTGTTGCCCGCGGGCGCGTTGGGTGATCGTTACGGACGCCGCGGCGCCCTGCTGGTGGGGTTGGCCATCTTCGCCGACGCTTCGCTTGCGCCGGTATTGATCAGCAGCAGCCCCATGGGGCTGATCGTGGCCCGGATGATCGCCGGCATCGGTGCCGCCGCCGTCCTGCCCGCCACCCTGTCATTGCTGACCACCGCATTTCCCGAAGATGAGCGCAACAAGGCGGTCGGTATCTGGGCGGGCGTGTGCGCATCGAGCGCGCTGGTCGGTTTTGCGGGTACCGCACTTCTCACCCAATTCGGGTACTGGACAACAATATTCTGGGCATTCGCCGTCGCCGCAATACTGCTGTATATCCTGGCGCTCAGCATCCCGTCATCGAAAGATCCCGACGCCACCCCGATCGACTGGTGGGGCGCGCTGCTGATCGCCGCGGCCGTGGCGGTATTCGTCTACAGCGTGATCGAAGCTCCACTGCGAGGTTGGAGTGATGGCTTGGTGATGGGCGGCCTGGTCACGGGAACGGCGCTTGGACTGTTGTTCGGATGGGTTGAACTACGCCTGACTCACCCACTGTTGGACGTCCGGGTGTTTCGGCGCCCCGATATGCTCACCGGTTCCCTCGGCATCACCACCATGTTCTTCGCGATCTTCGGCTTCTTCTTCCTGGTCATGCAGTACCTGCAACTTGTCGTGGGATACAGCGCCATGCAGACGGCGATCGCGTTGTGCCCGTTGGCGGTACCGCTAATGGCCTTGGCTTCACTGACCCCGTGGTATCTACCACGTCTGGGGCTGCGGATCTCGGTTGCAGGCGGACTGGGCATCTTGGCGACCGGACTGTTCTGTATGCGTTTGGTCCACGTCGATTCCAGCTACGTCGACCTGGCTTGGCCCCTGGTCGTCCTGAGTTCCGGGATGGGCCTGTGCAACGCGCCTTCGACCACCGCTATCACCGGCGCTGTCCCGCCCAACAAACAGGGCGTGGCTTCGGCTGTCAACGACGCCACCAGGGAAGTCGGCGGCGCGCTGGGCATCGCACTCGCCGGTTCGACGCTTGCGGCCGGTTACACCAAGGCGCTTGCCCCGGCCGTCAGTGTCTACCCCGATGAGGTCCAGGAGTTGTCCCTGGGCTCACTTGCCCAGGCATTCGCCATCGCGGATCGGCTCGGGCCGACTGGAGAACGCTTACGGACCGACGCCAAGTACGCATTCGTCGAGGCGATGGACTCGTCGCTGGTGATGCTCGGCGGTGTCGCCCTGGCCGCCGCGGTGGTTGTTGCGATCTGGGCGCCCGGTGCTTCAGGTCTGCAATTCCCGATCCTGCGTCGAGCGGCTTATCGTGGCCGCCATCGACGGTGACGGTCGATGACTGCGGCGACCGGTACTCCTACTTGCTCCGCCCCGCATCGCGGAGAGCCGCGGCCGCACCGCCCAGAAACGGGGTGATGATGTCCACCGGCAGCGGGAAGACCACGGTCGAGTTCTGGTCGGCGCCGAGCTCCAAAAGGGTTTGCAGGTAACGCAGTTGTAGCGATGCGGGATTGCGCGACAGCGTCTCGGCGGCCTGGCTCAGTTCCTCGGAGGCCTGCAGTTCGCCGCGGGCGTTGATCACCTTGGCCCGGCGCTCGCGCTCGGCCTCGGCCTCCCGGGCCATGGCGCGCTGCATCGACTCCGGGATCTCCACGTCCTTGATCTCGACCACCCGGACCTGCACGCCCCACGGTTCGGTCTGCTTGTCGATGATGGTGCGCAGGTCGGCGTTGAGGTCGTCACGGTGCGCCAGCAGGGTGTCCAGGTCGGCCCGGCCCAGCAGCGAGCGCAGTGTGGTCTGGGCGATCTGGGATGTGGCCACGGCGTAGTTCTCCACCGCCAGAATCGCTTTGAGCGGGTCGACCACCTGGAACATCACCACCGCGTTCACCCGGGCCGGGACGTTGTCTCGGGTGATCACCTCCTGCGGGGGAATGGTGAGCGTCACGACCCGCTCATCGACGCGAATCATTCTGTCCACCAACGGGATGAGTAACCGCAGTCCGGGTTGGTAGAGGGGACGGGCATGGCCCACCCGGAACACGACGCCCCGTTGGTATTCCGGCAATACATGGATGGAGAAGTAGGCCAGCACGGCCAGCACCGCGATCACGATCACCGATACGGTGATAAGCCCTTCACTCACTTAAGTGCTGCCTTCCTTGTCGAAGAGCTGTTTCGAAAACCCGCCCCACCGGGTGGAGTAGCGGTCGATGGCCGCTTCGACCTGCTCGGCCTGCGTGCGCGCGTCGGCCGGATGCGGTGCGCCTGAGGGCGTGTCCAGGGGAGCGTTCGACGGAGTGTTCCACAGATGGCGCACCAGCGGGGACCCGCCGGCCAGCACCATCAGGATCGTGGCCCCCAGCACCGCCACATCGGCGGGCCGGTGGTTGGCGATCAGTGTCGCCAGCGGCATGACCACTCCGAATCCGGCTACCGCACAGGCGATCCCCCGGTGGAAGCGGCCGGCCTCCGAGTGCGGCCACGGGTCCACCGGCCGGCTGATCTCCCGACCGTGATTCGAGGTGGTGCAGGTGGCCTTGACCGGGCAGGAGTTGCATATTGACGGCGTGGCCCGGTAGCGCATCACCCGGTCGGCCCGGTCGAACGAGGTCGGCCAGAGCCACTGGTCCTGCGGGCACTTCCAGGCGTCGTGATCTTCGTGGTAGACGAACTTTCCGGTGCGCCACTGGGCCGCGCGCTCGGAGGTCCGCTTGGCCATGTTGTCGAAGCCCCAGGCGAAGACGAGCAGGAGCAGGGCGTAGCCGGACATCAGCCACACCCATGCTCCCGGCATCGCCATCGTCGTCAGCTCTGCGTCTCGGCGGGCTCGGTATCGGACGCCACCGTGGTGTAGAGCGGGTGCTCCGGCAACTCCTCGACCGTCTGACCGGAGCGGAAGTTGCGCAGCGCGGTCCAGGCGATCCAGCAGAACGGGACCACCCCGCCGACGATCAGGATCACATCGCCCGGTAGCCGCAGCCACTCCAGCAGCGTGTTGCCCGGCTTGGTGATGTAGCCCAGTGACCGCGCCTCGAAGTATCCGGCGTTGACCGAGTGGAACAACTGCAGCACACCCAGCGGGAGCAGCGTGACGAACACCATCCAGGCCAAGCCGATGTTCATGCCCCAGAAGGAGATTCGGGCCAACTTGTTGGGCCACTTGTCCGCCGGGATCACGTACCGGAAGGCGAACATCGCCAGGGCCACCGCGAGCATGCCGTAGACCCCGAACATCGCCGCGTGGGCGTGGTTGGCGGTGAGCGCGGTGCCGATTTCGTAGTAGGACACCACCGGAAGGTTCACCAGGAAGCCGAAGATGCCCGCGCCCAGGAAGTTCCAGAAGCCGACCGCGACCAGGAACATCACCGCCCAGCGCGCCGGGAAGTTGTGCTGGCCACCGGCCTCCTGGCGGGCGCCCAGCTGCAGGAATGCCCAGGCCTCCACGGTCAGGAAGGTCAGCGGGATCACCTCGGCGGCCGAGAAGAACGCGCCCAGCGCCATGTGCTCGACCGGGGTGCCGGAGAAGTACAGGTGGTGCATGGTGCCGATCACGCCGCCGGCGGAGTACAAGATGATGTCGAGCAGGATCACCAGCACCGCGACGCGTTCGCGCACCACACCGAGCTGGACGAACATGTAGGCCACCATCGCCGTGGTGAACAGCTCCAGGAAGTCCTCCACCCACAGGTGCACCATCCAGAACCGCCAGAAGTCGGCGACCGAGAAGTGTGTATCGCTGCCGGCGAGCACGCTGACCGCGTAAAAGGACGGGATGGCCAGGCCGGTGAAGAAGAACAGCCAGGGCAGGTTCATCTTCGAGGTCGTCGCCAGCTTCGCGCGCATGCCGCGCCAGATGATGAAGATCCACAGGAACAACCCGACGATCAGCAGCAGCTGGAACAGCCGCGGCAGGTCCAGGAACTCCCACTGCTGGGAGAGCACGGTGCCGGGCTTGATCGCCCCGAAGATCGACAGCGCCTCGAACGCCATGGAACCGAAGACCACGACGGCGAGCGCGCCGAGCAGGCCGTAGACCAGCACCGATTGCCTGCCGGGCTCGCGGCGGGTGATGAACGGCACCAGGAAGATGCCGCCGGCCAGGAACGCCGCCGCGGTCCAGAACAGCGACAACTGCAGGTGCCAGGTCCGGGCCAGGTTGTAGGGCAGGATCTTGGCCAGGTCGATTCCGTAGAACGCCGAGAGGTCCGCGCGGTAGTGCTCGACGGCGCCGCCCAACAGCGTCTGGGCCAGAAATAGCACCGCGACGACGGCGAAGATCCAGATCGCGGCGCGCTGCGAGCGAGTCAGCGGCACGTCGCCGGGCTGGCGGAACTCGAGCTTGGTCATCTCGGTGCCGTGCCAGCCGATGTTCTGGCTCCAGCGGCCGTAGACGGTGAACATGATCCCGATGCCGCCGAGTAGTGCGATCAGCGACAGTACCGACCACACCACGACCGATCCGGTGGGACCGTTGTCGACGCGCGGCTCCGATGGCCAGTTGTTGGTGTAGCTGTAGGCGTGGCCGGGCCGGTCGGCCGCCGACGCCCAGGCGGTCCAAGCGAAGAAGGCGGTCAGGTCGCGGATCTCACCGGAGTCGGTGATCATGCGCGGCAACAGGCCGTACTTGGTGGAGTCCTCACCGAAGTACTCGGCGTAGTGGCGTTGGATGTCGGCGAACGCCCGGGCCTGCTTGTCGGTGAGGACCAGGGTGCCGGTGTCGGCGTTGTAGCGGTTGGTCCGGAACTCGGCGACCACCTCGTCATGCGGATTGGCCACGCCCTGTGCCTCGAACTGGCCGGCCACGTTCTCGGTGGCCAGCCGCAGGTACTCGGCGGTGTAGTCCGGGCCCAGGTAGGCGCCGTGGCCCAGCACCGACCCGTACTGCATCAGTCCGCGGGCCTGGAACAACTCCTGACCTCGGGTGATGTCGTCGCCGGTGAACAGTTGCCGGCCCGACTCGGTGACGACCCTGTCCGGCATCGGCATCGACGCGGTGTAGGTGCGGTAGGCCAGGATCCCCATCACCAGGAATCCGAAGATCATCACCAGGGCCACGCCCTGCGCCCAGCCCTTGCCGACCAGCGATTCGGCGCGGCCGGAATCGCTGGTGGGCGTGCCCATCTGTGTCGCTTCTGTGGTCATGGTCGGGGACGCTAACAGCGTCGAGGAACAAAATTCGTAGATCTGTTAGGGAGCTCACGGTTTTGGGGTCCGGCGTCAGCGTCATCGCGGACCAAATACCCCTTGACATGGGAATACGACATGGCGTAGTAGGAATTTTCGGAGCCGCTGTCGGTGGGTGGTGGCAGTCTCGGCGGCATGCTCGACGCTGGGTTGGATCTGATGCTTCCCCGGCAGTGCGGCGGCTGCGGCGCCCCGGCGACGCGATGGTGCGCCGGCTGCGCGGCGCAGCTCGCCGTCGGCCCCGGTGAGCCCCGCCTGGCAAGTCCCCGGCTCGACCCCCAGGTGCCGGTGTTCGCGCTGGGCCGCTACGCCGGGGCCCGCCGGCAGGCGATCATCGCGGTGAAGGAGCGTGGCCGCACCGACCTCATCGCGCCGCTGGCATCGACACTGGCCGTCGCGCTGGAGCGGCTGCTTAGCTGGCGGATGCTCGACCCGCCCCTGACGATCATCCCCGCGCCCACCCGGCGCAGCGCCGCCCGCCGGCGCGGCGGTGACCCGATCGGGCGGATTGCGGTCGCGGCGTCGGCGCGCCATCGGGGCATGTCGGTGGCGCCGGCGCTGCGGATGCGGGCACTGACCCGAGACTCGGTCGGGTTGGGCAGCGGCGCCCGCGAACGCAACATCGCCGGCCGGGTGTTGCTGAACCGGCGCCGGCTGCCCGCCGCCGCTCGCCGCGGTGACGTTGTGATCGTCGACGACGTCGTCACCACCGGCGCCACCCTGGCCGAATCGGTGCGAGTCCTGCGTTGCGGCGGGGTTCCGGTGCTCGCCGCGCTGGTGATCGCGGCCGCTTGATGCCGGGGCGGCCACCAACTGGCAACGGGTGTGTCAAACCGGTGGCACGTATCCGGCGGCATGGCTACGGTCGTCATCAAGGACGGGAACCGTGGGAGTACGTGGTCGAGACGACGGAAGAAGAGTGTCGAGCATGGTAAGTCAATTCGTGGAAACCAGCCGTACGCAGGTCGACGCCGACGAGAGCCCCGATCAGCCGGGGGGCGCCGAGATCGTGGTCAAGGGCCGCAACGTCGAGATCCCGGACCATTTCCGCGTTTATGTCGCGCAGAAACTGGCCCGCCTGGAGCGACTGGACCGCTCCATTCGACTGTTCGACGTCGAGCTCAAGCACGCCAACAACCGCCGGCAGCGAAAGTCCTGCCAGCAGATCGACATCACCGCGCACGGCCGCGGGCCGGTGGTCCGCGGCGAGGCCCGCGCCGACAGTTTCTACGCCGCGTTCGAGGCCGCGATCGACCGTCTGGAGAGCCGGTTGCGTCGCGACAAAGGCCGCCGCAACGTCTCCTACGGCGACAAGACCCCGGTTTCGGTGGCCGAGGCGACCGGGGCCACCGCGCCGGACCCAGCGTTCCTCGCCGACGCGTTCGAGCGGGACGGCACCGCCGAGCCGGACCGCCGCGCCGGGGCCGGACCCGGCGAAGGCGGGCTATCCGGCGACCACGACCACGAGCCGGGTCGCATCGTACGCATCAAGGAGCATCCCGCCACGCCGACATCCGTCGACGACGCGCTGTATGAGATGGAGCTCGTCGGCCACGACTTCTTCTTGTTCCATGACAAGGAGACCGACCAGCCGTCGGTGGTCTATCGCCGGCACGCCTATGACTACGGCCTGATCCGGTTGGTCTGAGCCGGGCGGCCGAGGGCCGCCCCGATGCTGTTCGGCCGCGGCAAAGCCGGGCTGCTCGGCGGTGTCGCCTACCATGGGTGACGCTCGTAATGCCGAAGACCGTGATGCCGAAGACTGAGTAGGGGACATAGCCGTGCTGTCCAAGTTGCTGCGTTTTGGTGAAGGCCGCATGGTCAAACGGCTCAGGAAGGTCGCCGACTACGTCGACACCCTCGCCGGGGACACGGAAAGTCTGACCGACGCCGAACTGCGCGCCAAGACCGACGAGTTCCGCTCCCGCCACGCCGACGGCGAATCCCTCGACGACCTGCTGCCCGAGGCGTTCGCGGTGGCCCGCGAGGCGGCCTGGCGGGTGCTGACCCAACGGCCCTTCCACGTGCAGCTGATGGGTGGCGCGGCGCTGCACTACGGCAACGTCGCCGAGATGAAGACCGGTGAGGGCAAGACCCTGACCTGTGTGCTGCCGGCCTATCTCAACGCGATCGCCGGCAAGGGCGTGCACGTCGTCACCGTCAACGACTACCTGGCCAAGCGCGACAGCGAGTGGATGGGGCGCGTGCACCGCTTCCTGGGCCTGGAGGTCGGGGTGATCCTGTCCCAGATGACCCCCGACGAGCGGCGGGTCGCCTACAACGCCGACGTCACCTACGGCACCAACAACGAGTTCGGCTTCGACTACCTGCGTGACAACATGGCGCATTCGCTGGAACAGCTGGTGCAGCGCCCACACCACTACGCCATCGTCGATGAGGTGGACTCCATCCTGATCGACGAGGCGCGCACCCCGCTGATCATCTCCGGGCCGGCCGACGGCAGCTCGAACTGGTACACCGAGTTCGCCCGGATCGTGCCGATGATGGAGAAGGACGTCCACTACGAAGTCGACCTGCGCAAGCGCACCATCGGGGTGCACGAGGCCGGGGTCGAGTTCGTCGAGGACCAGCTCGGCATCGACAACCTCTACGAGGCGGCCAACTCGCCGCTGGTCAGCTACCTCAACAACGCCCTGAAGGCCAAGGAGCTGTTCAACCGCGACAAGGACTACATCGTCCGCAACGGCGAAGTCTTCATCGTCGACGAGTTCACCGGCCGGGTGCTGGTCGGGCGGCGCTACAACGAGGGCATGCACCAGGCCATCGAGGCCAAGGAGCAGGTGGAGATCAAGGCCGAGAACCAGACGCTGGCCACCATCACCCTGCAGAACTACTTCCGGCTCTACGACAAGCTCGCCGGGATGACCGGCACCGCCGAGACCGAAGCCGCCGAACTGCACGAGATCTACAAGCTGGGCGTGGTGGCGATCCCCACCAACATGCCGATGGCCCGCACCGACCAGATCGACCTCATCTACAAGACCGAGGAGGCCAAGTTCGCCGCGGTCGTCGACGACATCACCGAACGCTACGAGAAGGGCCAGCCGGTGCTGATCGGCACCACCAGCGTGGAGCGCTCGGAGTACCTGTCCAAGCAGCTGATCAAGCGGCGCATTCCGCACAACGTCCTCAACGCCAAGCAGCACGAGCGCGAGGCGCACATCATCGCCGAGGCCGGCCGGCGCGGCGCGATCACCGTGGCGACCAACATGGCCGGTCGCGGCACCGACATCGTGCTCGGCGGCAACGTCGACTTCCTGGCCGACCAGAAGCTGCGCAGCCAGGGCCTGGACCCGGTGGAAACCCCCGAGGAGTACGAAGCCGCCTGGGACGAGACGCTGACCGCGATCAAGGCGGAGGCGGCCGCCGAGGCCAAGGAAGTGATCGAGGCCGGTGGTCTCTACGTGCTGGGCACCGAGCGGCACGAGTCGCGGCGCATCGACAACCAGCTGCGCGGCCGATCCGGCCGGCAGGGCGACCCGGGGGAGTCGCGGTTCTACCTGTCGCTGGGCGACGAGCTGATGCGACGGTTCAACGGTGCCGCGCTGGAGTCACTGTTGACCCGGTTGAACCTGCCCGACGATGTGCCGATCGAGGCCAAGATGGTCAACCGGGCGATCAAGAGCGCCCAGACCCAAGTCGAGCAGCAGAACTTCGAGATCCGCAAGAACGTGCTGAAGTACGACGAGGTGATGAACCAGCAGCGCAAGGTGATCTACGCAGAGCGCCGGCGCATCCTCGACGGCGAGAACCTGGCCGAGCAAGCCCACGACATGCTCGTCGACGTGATCACCGCCTACGTCAACGGCGCCACCGGTGAGGGCTACGCCGAGGACTGGGACCTGGAGCAGTTGTGGACCGCGCTGAAGACGCTGTACCCGGTGGGCATCGACTATCACGAGCTGCTGCACGCCGCCGACGTCGGCGAGGCCGACGACCTGACCCGCGAGGAACTGCTGGAGGCGCTGATCGCCGACGCCGAGAACGCCTACGCCGCACGCGAGGCTGAGGTCGACGGCAAGGCGGGTGCCGGGGCCATGCGGGAGCTGGAACGCGGCGTGCTGTTGTCGGTCCTGGACCGCAAGTGGCGCGAACACCTCTACGAGATGGACTACCTCAAGGAGGGCATCGGTCTGCGGGCGATGGCTCAGCGCGACCCACTGGTGGAGTACCAGCGCGAGGGCTTCGACATGTTCAGCGGCATGCTCGAGGGGCTCAAAGAGGAATCGGTGGGCTTCCTGTTCAACGTCGCGGTCGAGGCCGCCCCGGCGCCGTCGGTGGCACCGATGGACGCGCCCGAGGGACTGGCGGAAATGGGATTGCGCGCCAAGGGGATCGACGGCGCCAACGGTGCCGACGGTGCGTCCGGGCTGACCTACACCGGTCCAGACGAGGACGGCTCCGCGCAGGTGCGCCGCACCCGCGACCTGCAGCCGGCGGGTTCTACATCACGGCGTGAGCGCCGCGAGGCGGCTCGCCGCGAAGGCCGCGGGCCCCGGCAGCCCAAGACACCGCGCAAGGCCTGATCCGCCCGCGGTTTCGCGAGGCCCGCTAGGCGTTCGCCGCCTGCAGCGCCCGGCACAGCTGCTCGCGGTGAAAGACCGCGTCGCCGTGCAGCAGGGCGTCGGCCCGGGCGCGCCGCAGGTACAGGTGCAGATCGTGCTCCCAGGTGAACCCGATACCGCCGTGCAGCTGCAGGGCCTCGCCGGCCACCTCGTCGATGGCAGTGGAGACGTAGGCCTTGGCGACGCTGGCGGCGTGCGAGCCGTCGTGGTGCGGGCTGTCGATCGCCAGGGCTGCGAAATACGTTGCGGCCGTGCTGGCCTGCACCCGGATGCGCATATCGGCGCATTTGTGTTTGACGGCCTGGAAACTGCCCACCGGGCGCCCGAACTGGACCCGCTGTTTGACGTAGTCGACGGTCATGTCCTGTAGGCGCATCCCGATGCCGACCATCTCAGCGCAGATCAGCACCGTGCTCAGCTGCGCCGACCGGGCGACGGAATCGGTTGCGGGTCCGGCGCCGGAACACACGGCGGTGGCCGGAACCACCACCTCCTGCAACATCACGTCGCAGTAGCTGCGGGCGACATCGATGGTGTGTTGCCGCCTGATCTGCACGCCGGCGGTGTCCGTCGGCACCAGAAACCGTGCGACGGCACCGTCGAGCACGGCGTCCACCAGCAGCAGGTGCGCCGAATCGGCGTCCTGTACCGACACTTTCGCGCCGTTCAGCACGTAGTCGCCGCCGTGGCGGCGGGCGGTGGTGGTGATGCCCGCCGTCGACCAGGGCTGCCCGTACTCGGCGAAGGCCCATCCCGCGACCAGGGTGCCCTCGGCCATCGCGCGCAGCAGCTTGGACTTCTCGGCGGTGTCCGACCGGGCCACGGCGTCGGCCACCACCACGGTCGGGACGAACGGCGTGGCGGCCAGGCTCCGCCCCAGTTCGACGGCCACCAGGGCCAGGTCGATCGACTGCTGGCCCAGCCCGCCGTCGCTCTCGGGGATGGCCAGCGCCGGCCAGCCCAGTTCGGCGCCGCGACGCCACAGGTCGCCGTCGAACCCGTCGGAGCTGTCGATGAGGCGGCGGGTCGCTTCCGATGTCGCCTTGCCGGTCAGCAGCGACCGGGTCGAGTCGACGAGCCCTGCTTGCTCCTCGGTCAGTTCGAAGTCCATCGGCTGCTCCTTAGCTGAGCGGATGCGCGGGTCGGAAGAGTTGCGAAATCCCACCTCAAGGTACAGGATACTGATTAAGCTAAATCGCGGGAGTGTCAGACGCCAGCGGATGGCAGAGGGAGGGGTGGCGTGCATCTCGGGCAAGACACTGAACTCGAGGCGTTACGCGGCCGTGTCCGGGAGCTGGCAGCCCGCGAGGCGCCGGCGCGACATGGCCGGGCCGGGGTTCGGGCACCCGAAGACCACGAGGTCCCCGCACTGCGCGCCTGGACGGCACGGCTGTTCTCCGAGCAGTTGTTGGGGGTGAACTGGCCGGTCGCCTACGGTGGACTGCCCGATCCGCATCCTCTGCATGAATCGGTGGTCGCCGACGAGTTGGTACGAGTCGGCGCCTCCGGACCGGTCGGCGGCGGATTGCTGGCCGCTGCGGCGATCATCGCCTCGGGCACCGCCGCGCAGCAGGACTTCTTCCTTCCCCGGATCCGATCCGGCGAACACATCTGGTGCCAGCTGTTCAGCGAGCCGGAGGCCGGCAGCGACCTGGCCGGCCTGCGGACTCGTGCGCGCCGCGACGGCGACGAGTTCGTGGTCGACGGCCAGAAGGTCTGGACGACCAACGGCCAGCACGCCGACTGGGGATATCTACTGGCACGAACCGATCCGGATGCACCCAAGCATGCCGGTATCACGGCGTTCGCCCTCGACATGACCACGGCGGGCGTATCGGTGCGGCCGCTGCGGGAGATCACGGGTACGGCCGACTTCAACGAGGTCTTTCTCGACGGTGTCCGCATCCCCGCAGCAAATGTGATCGGCGAGGTCGACCGCGGCTGGGCGGTGACCACTGCCAGCCTGGCCCACGAGCGGTCCAGTGCGGGCAGCGGCGCGGCACTGTTCGGCGCGCTGGACCGAGTGGCGCGCCTGGCCGGCGACGTCGTCCGTGACGGCCGGCCGGCGATCGAGCACGACGACCTCCGCCAGAAGATCGGCGGCTTCGTCGCCGATGTGCACGTCAATGCCCTGGTTTCGGCGTTCGGTGAAAGCCGGGCTCTGCACCGCTCGGGGGACGTCGGCGACGCACCGGTATCCAAAATCCTGTTCAGCGAGGTCAACCTCGCGCTGCACGACTTCGGCATGCAGTTGCAAGGCCACGACGGGGTGCGCGTCGAGGGCGACGACCGCGTATTCGACCAGGGTTGGTGGCAGGACGCATTCCTCTACGGACGGGCGTTCACCATCGCCGGCGGCACCAATGAAGTGCTGCGCAACCTGATCGCCGAACGTGCCCTGGGCCTGCCCCCGGGGATGACACGCCCGCCAATCGGAGGAAAGTGATGCCGCTACAGGACTGGATGAAGATCATCTCGGTCGACGACCACGTGATCGAGCACCCGCGGGTATGGTGCGACCGGTTGCCCGAGCGCCACCGGGAGCAGGGACCGCAGATCATCGAGACCGACACGGGTCAGCACGTCTGGCGTTACGAAGGTCAGCTGTACCCGCAGATCGGGCTCAACGCGGTCGCAGGCAAGCCACCGTCGGAGTACGGCATGGAGCCGGTGCGCTACGACCAGATGATCCCGGGCTGCTACGACCCGGTTGAGCGGGTCAAGGATATGGACATCGACGGCGTCGAGGCCGCGTTGTCGTTCCCGTCGTTTCCCGGCTTCGGCGGTGGCGTGTTCCAACGCGCCCAGGACAAGGATCTGGCGCTGGCATGCGTGCGGGCGTGGAACGACTTTCAGATCGACGAGTGGTGCGCCACCGCGCCGGACCGGTTGATCCCGTTGGGAATTCTGCCGACCTGGGATCCGCACCTGGCCGCCGCCGAAGTCGAGCGGATCGCCGAGCGGGGAACCCGGGCGGTGTCCTTCCCGGACAGTCCGGTGCCGCTGGGGCTGCCGTCTTTTCACCACAAGACGCACTGGGAAGTGCTCTGGGATGCGCTCGAGGCGGCCGACATGCCGCTGTGCCTGCATTTCGGCTCCGGCGGCTACGTGCCCGGCTTCTCGGTGGGCGCACCCCCCAGTGCGGAGGACACCGCGCCGTTCGCGGTGGCCATCGCCACCTTTTCGACGAACCTGATGTGGACCACCGCGGATCTGGTGTTCTCCGGCATGCTGCAACGCCACCCCAAGCTGAAATTCATGCTGTCCGAGGGCGGCATCGGATGGATCCCCTACCTGCTGGAGCGTCTGGACTACACCTGGGAGCGGCACCGCTGGTACCAGAAGATCAGCCGCGACGACCGTCCGTCGGACCTGTTCCGGCGCCACATCTGGGGCTGCTTTATCGACGACGTCCACGGCGTGAACTCGCGAGATCTGATCGGCATCGACCGGATCCTCATCGAGGTCGACTACCCGCACTCCGATTCCAACTGGCCCAACAGCCGCAAGCGGATCGCCGAGAACTTGGTCGAGGTCAGCGACGCCGATGCGCACCGCATCGTGGAACTCAACGCTCGCGAACTGCTGCACTTCGGGGATACACGATGACGGCCGCCGAGCCCGCCGCCACCGGCGCCCAGACGGCCGATCAGCGGCCCGACTCCGACGACTATGACCTGTTGACGTTCGGCGAGGTCGCGGCCCGGCTCTCCGAGGAGTTGGTGAGTGCGGCCGCCGAGCTGGAGCGAGCCCGCAACGGCGACTCCGCGGACCCGGACCGGATCCGGGCCCTGGAGGAACGGATCCAGCTTCTGCAGACCAGCAAAGACCGCTACCGGCGCGAGGAACGGAGCAACGAAACCTTCACGCGCAGGTTCGGTTCCCTGCTCCGACCCTCGGCCGATCCCCGGCCCCGGTGGACCTGATCGATCTCGGCCGCGGAGCACCGGTGGACACTATGACAACGCCGCCTGCGGTAGCAATTTCCCCGCTCGGCAGCATGGCGCAATGGAGTCAGGGTTACGCCCGGCGCCACCCGGGCGCTGCGCTGCGAACGGTCGGTAGTCAGTGCATCTTGGGGGTGCGGGCGCTGCAGTACCTGGTCATCGATATCGCGAAGCGGCGGTTTCCGGTCGGCGAATTCGTCGATCAGGCCGCGTTCATGGCATCCACCGCGGTGCTGCCGACGATGTGCGTGGCGATCCCGATCGGGGTGACCCTGCAGATCCAGTTCGCCCTGCTCGCCGGACAGGTGGGGGCTACGTCGCTGGCGGGTGCCGCCAGCGGTCTCGCGGTCATCAGGCAAGGCGCCCCGCTGGTGGCGGCACTGTTGATGGCCTCTGCGGTGGGTTCGGCGGTCTGCGCCGACCTGGGTTCACGGACCATCCGCGAGGAGGTGGATGCCCTTGAGGTGCTGGGGATCTCGCCGGTGCGCCGGCTGGTGGTACCACGGCTGGCGGCGGCGATCGTGGTCGGTCTCGCGCTGACCGGGCTGGTGTGCTTCATCGGCTTTCTGGCCGGCTATCTGTTCAACACATTCGTGCAAAACGGTGCTCCGGGCAGCTTCGTCACCACTTTCGCGTCATTTGCGACGGTCGGGGACATGATCTTGACCTTGATCAAGGCGGTGGTGTTCGCCGCCATCGTCGTCATCGTTGCCTGTGACAAGGGTTTGACCACCAAGGGTGGGCCGGCCGGTGTGGCCAACTCGGTCAACGCCACCGTGGTCGCCTCCATCCTGTTGCTCATGGTGACCAATGTGGTTTTCACCGAGATGTATGTGCTGCTGTTCCCAAGGGCGTCGCTGTAATGGCGGCGACACCGTACTACCCCAGGGGCGTACTGCCCATTGTGCGGGCCCTGACCTCGATAGGCCGGGCCGGTATGACCTTGGGGCACATGCTGACCTTCTTCGCCCACGCGGCGGCCGGAATACCCGTGACGTTGACTCGCTACCGAACAGCGTTTCTCACCGTCTTGTCCGACGTCACCTGGGGCAACGGCTCCATCGTGGTGGGCGGCGGCACGGCATGGGTGATCATCGTGCTGGGCGCCACCGCTGGGGCGATCGTCGGCATCGAGGGGTATCAAGCACTGCACCTGCTCGGCATGGAGCCCGCTGCGGGCCTGCTGTCCTCAACGGTGTCCACCCGGGAGCTGGCGCCGATCATGGCGGCCTTGGCCTTCGCCGCCCAGGCGGGGTGCCGGTTCACCGCACAGCTGGGTTCGATGCGGATCTCCGAGGAGATCGACGCCATGGAATCTCTTGCGATCCGGCCGATTCCGTATCTGGTCACCACCCGGCTGCTGGCATCGGTGGTGGCGATCATCCCGCTCTACATCTTGTGTCTGGTGATCAACTACGCCGCCGTGCAGACCATCGTCACCGTCGCCGGCGGCTTGTCCGGGGGATCCTTCGAGCACTACTTCCGGCTGGTACTGACCGGTTCGGACATCGTGTACTCGGTCGGCAAGGTCATCGTCTTCATCATCCTCACCTCGACCATCCAGTGCTATTACGGGTATTTCGCCAGCGGCGGCCCCCAAGGCGTCGGGATCGCGGCGGGCCGGGCCATGCGGGCCGCCATCTCGGTGATGATCATCGCGAACCTATTGCTCACCATCGGTCTGTGGGGAATGGGATCGGTTGCAAGGCTGGGTGGTTGATCACCGTGCAGAGAATCGAATCGGCGTCCAAGGCGGTGTCATCGACGCAGCTGCTGTTGCGTGGGCTGGCGTTGCTGATCGGTACCGTGCTGCTGGCGGGCGTAGCGGTCGCCAGATCCGAGGGCGTCTTCTCCGGCCACGTCCAGGTGCTGGCCGTGCTCGACGATGTCGGCGACGGTCTGCCCACCGGTTCCGACGTCAAATTCCGCGGTGCTCTGGTGGGAACGGTCGTTGGCGTGACCCCCGCACTGGACGGTCGTCCGAACCAGATCGCGCTGCGCATGGACCACCACTTCGCGCATGCCATTCCGTCAACAGTGACCGCGCGGGTGGTGCCCAGCAATGTGTTCGCGGTCTCGTCCATTCAGCTGGTGGACAACGGACCGGCACCGGGGCTGCGGCCGGGTTCCCGGATCGTCCAGGACCAGAGCCTGGCCACCGTCCAGTTCCAGACCGCGTTGACCAAGCTGCGCGATGTGATGCGGGCAGCAGGCCGACCCGGGTCCGGCAACGCGCTGGGAGTTCTCGCCGCGGTGGCCGAGGCGACCAGCGGACGCGGCGACACCCTGGCCCGCGCCGGGGGAGGAGCCAACCGTATCGTCAAGGAACTCAACGCGATAATGGCCCCCGGCGACAACCAATCGACGATCGGGGTGCTCTCCGATGCGCTGCAGGGACTACAGTCCTCGTCGCCGGAGCTGCTCGAGGCGGTACATCGGGCGGTGGTGCCGATGCGCACCGTGGCCGAAAAGCGCCGGGAATTGGCGACCTTCCTCTCCGCGGGTCAAACCACGTTCGGCAGCATGGCAGAGGCATTCGAGAACAACACCGACCAGCTGACCGTGATCACCACCCAACTGTCGCCGGTGCTCGGCGTGATAGCCGACGGGGGAGGGGAATTCGCGCCGATGGTCACTCGAATCAACAATGTCGGAAACCGATTCCTGACCGAAGTGTGGAAGCCGGAGCGCAACACCGCGGTGGGCAAGTTCCTGTTGGTGATCACACCGAACCGGATGTACACCCGGCAGGACTGCCCGCGCTACCGCCACATGGCGGGTCCCAGCTGCCAGACCGCGCCGTTGACCGCCGACCCGCCGGCGCTATCGCCGATGCTGGATCCCCGCAACTACCCGCTCCCCGCGGCGGGAGGCCACGCGGGCCCGCTGGCCAGCCCCCAGGAACGCGAGCAGCTGTCCGAGATCCTGGGGCCCGAGGGCAACCCGGCCTTCGAGTTGCTGCTCGGGCCCGTGGCCCGGGGCAACACCGTGCAGGTGGTGCCCCTCCCGCCGGATCCGCCGCCGGCGCCCGGCAGTGCGGACCGGAACCTTACGCTGCCCCCGGGGGTCGGGCCGTGATCGGCTACCGCCGCAGGCTGGTCTGGCTGGGGGCGTTCTTGATGGTCTGCTTCGCGCTGACCTGGACCGTCTTCGTCACCCTGCAACGCAACGTCAGCGGGCCGACCACCCCGTACTCGGCGGAATTCACCGACGTGTCGGGACTCAAAGTCGGCGACGAGGTACGGATGGCCGGGGTGCTGGTCGGCCGGGTCGACAGCATCGCGCTGAACGGCGACCACGCCCGGGTCGGGTTCCGAGTCCAGTCCGATCAGAAGGTGTACGGGAACACCAAGGCGTCGATCGACTACCAGAACATCATCGGTCAGCGCTATCTGGGCCTGTCGCTGGTCGAGTTCGGTGATCCGAAGAAACTGCCGGCCGGCGCGGTGATACCCGTGGAGCGCACCGAACCCTCCTTCGATATCTCCAGGCTGCTCAATGGATTCGAGCCGCTGTTCGCGTTGCTGGATCCCGACCAGGTGAACAACATCACCACCGCGATCGTTCGGGCCATGCAGGGCGACTCCGGCGCCATCACCACCTTGATCTCCGACACCACCACGTTGGCGGACGCCTATTCGGGCACCGACCGGATCCTCGACGGGGTGCTGGACAACCTCAATGCCGTGATGGATTCGCTGGCACAGCGCCGCGACGATTTGGATTCCACCATTGCCTCGGCCAAGACCATGTTCGGTGGGCTGGCCGCGCGCCGAGCGGAGTTCGTCGACTCCCTGGACCAGGCCTCGATCGTGGGGCAGCGGGTGGCCAACGTGATCGCCGACGTCCAACCCGATCTGCAGGAATGGCTGGCGCGAGAGCCGGGATTCGCCAAGCACTTCATGGAGGACAAGCAGGGGTTCGCCTACATGGCATTCAATGTTCCGCTGTTGCTCAAGGGCATGGCCCGGCTCAGCCAGAGCGGCTCCTATCTCGACATCTATGCGTGCAATCTCACGGTCAGTCAGCTTCCGCGCATCGACAGCCTGATCGACGCGATAGTCCGGAATGCTATGCCGGGCAACGCTATCCAGCGCAGTGCGAAATGCCGGTGAGCGCGATGACCAAGCTGAAAGGCCTGCTGAGACGGCCGATCGAATCCCATGCCAAGCTGCGCCTGGGAGTGATCACCGTGCTGGTCATCGGGGTGGTGCTGGGCGGGGCGATCGGACTGGGCCGGCTCGGGGTGGGCAGGATCACCTACGCCGCCGAATTCGCCCAGGCGGCCGGCCTCAGCGCCGGCGATCAGGTCACCGTCGCCGGAGTCCGGGTCGGAGCGGTCAGGGGCATGCGACTCGACGGCGACCGGGTCGTCGTGACGATGGAGATCGAGAAAGGGCTGCATCTCGGATCGGCCACCCGTGCGGCGGTGAAACTGACCACTCTGCTCGGCGCCCGCTACATCGACTTGCGACCCGGCGGATCCCAAGCGCTGACCAACCGGCGAATCCCGCTGTCCAACACCGAAGTCCCCTACGACCTGCAGGACGCGTTGCAGGACGCCACCACCACATTCGAGGCGGTCGACGCCGAGAAAGTGGCGCAGTCTATGACAACGCTGTCGCAGCAGCTGAAAGGGAGCCCGGAAATTCTGCCGCAGGCGCTGGACAACATCTCGCAGCTGTCCGGCGTGATCGCGTCACGGCGCGATGAGATCGGTGCCCTACTGCGCAGCACTCAACGGATAGCCGCATTGCTGGGCGACCAGCAACACAGCCTGGGCCTGTTGATGACTCAGGGGCGCGAAGTCTTGGGAGACCTGGCGGCGCGCAAGGAACTGGTCATCCGGCTCATCGACGCCACTACCAAGCTCGTCAGTCAGTTGCAGCCCGTTCTGATCGGCAGTCGGCCTCAGATCGACGAGCTGCTGGCCAATCTCAACGGGTTGTTGTCCGCGGTCGGCAACAATGATGCGCTGTTGCGCAATACCTTGCAGATCATGCCGATTCCGCTACGGAATTTCACCAATGCCACCGGCAACGGCAACGAGTTCGATTTCACCTCGACCGGCGGCACCATGATCGACAGCTGGATGTGCGCAATCAGTGGGCGAGCGCGGCAGTTCAACCTGCCCGAGTACTTCGAGGACTGTAAATGACCGCCCGGGCGATCGCCAAGATGATCAGCATCGTGGCCCTGGTGCTGGCGGCGTGCAGCTGCTCGGGAGGCCCGCTGCCCGGAGCGGGGCGGAGCATGACCGTCACCGCGCTGTTCGACAATGCCAGCGGACTATACGTTGGCAACGCGGTGGCCGTGCTGGGGATGCCGGTCGGCAAGGTCGAGAAGATCAGCCCCAAGGGGCAGTACGTCGAAGTCATCATGCACATCGACGCGGGCGTCAAGATTCCCGCCGACGCCCAGGCGGTGACGGTGTCGAAATCGATTCTCACCGACCGCCATATCGAGTTCACCCCGGTGTACAGATCCGGGCCGACCCTGGCCGACCACGACACCCTCGGTCTGTTGCGTACCAGAACCCCGGTCGAATTCGACCGGGTATTGGCAATGGTCGACAAGCTGTCCGTGCAGCTGCAGGGCAACGGCGAGGGATCCGGACCCATCGCAGACCTGCTCAGCATCGGTGCGGCGATGACCGACGGGAACGGCGGCAAGATCCGGTCGGCTCTCGGTGAGCTGTCCACCGCTTTGAAGATGAGCCAGGAACGTGGCGCGCCCACCGCTGACGCCATCACGACCATCGTGACCAGCCTCGACAGTTTGACGAAGGCCGCCGCGGACAACGATCAGACCATCCGTGGATTCGGTTCGGCGGTGCGACAACTGAGTTCGGTGGTGGCCAATGAGCGCCTCGGCAGCGGGTCCACCGGCACCCGCATGAACCAGGTCCTCTCCGGCACGGCCGATCTGCTGGAAGCCCACCGCGACACGCTGAAGTCCACCGCGGGCCAAACCCAGACCGTCACCCGGGCGATCGCCGACTACCGGCGCGAAATGGCCGAGGTACTGGACTTGATTCCGCTGCTGGCGGACAACGTCTACAACATGATCGATCCGGTAAAGCAGGCCATCCGGGCCCATCCGCTGCTGGACAAGGTCGAAGTCAACGGACAGGCCACTAAGGAGCTGTGCAACTTGCTGGGGATGCGCCAACTGGGCTGTGCGACCGGGACCATCGAGGACTACGGACCCGATTTCGGATTGACCAGCATGCTGGAGGATCTGGCCGAGTTGGGGAAGCGATGACGACGAGGAGAACCCGCTCGGTGCTTGTCACGGTGCTGGCGCAGGCAATCTCGGTGGCATTGCTGAGTTCCTGCTCGGTGGGGCTGGCCGAGCTTCCGCTGCCGGCGCCGTCACAGGGGAAGCGGACCTACCCGATCAGCGCGGAATTCGTCGATGCACTGAACCTTCCGGGCAAGGCCAAGGTGCGGCTGTCCGGCGCCGACGTCGGCGAGGTGGAGACCATGGCCGTCCGCGACTATACGGCCGTGGTGACCATGCAGATCGCCTCCGATGTTGCGATCCCGCACGGCACCACGGCCGAATTGCGTTCGGCTACGCCGCTGGGCGATGTGTTTGTCGCACTGGCGCCGCCGCCGGGGGCGGCCAGCGGCTCGCCGATGCTCAACCCGGGCGACGTGATTCCGTTGGATGCCACCGCATCGGCGGCCTCGGTCGAGGAGGTGCTCAGTGCGGCGTCCCTGCTCGTCAACGGGGGTGCGGTCCGCAACCTGACCAAGGTGCTCAACGGAATGGGTCGTGCGGTCGGCGGCAAGGGGGAGGATCTGGGCCGGTTCCTCGATGAGTCCACCGACCTGGTTCGCAGCCTGTCCGACCGGTCGCTGGCGATCAAACAGGCGTTGACCCAGACCGGTGATGTGGCCGCCATCCTGTCCGCCCGTCAGCAGTCCATCGACGAGGCGATCGTCGCTGCCGGCCCGGCCCTGGGGACGCTGGCCGGCCAAACCGACAGCGTGGTGGGGCTGGTCGGTGACGTCGATCGAATAATGCTGCAACTGATCAAGTTTCCCTCGGTCCGGGGAGAGAAGTCGCGCAGTATGATGGCCGACCTCAATCGATTGTCGGACGGGCTCAATGCCGCCTCGACGGCGCCGGACGCGTCCTTGGCTTCGTTCAACCAGCTGTTCGGGCCGGTGTTGAAGCTGACCAACGGAAGCTCGGCCCACGTCGACATCGATCTGGCGGACATGGCCGTCGGAGCATTCGCAGACCTGCACCATCCCGGTGACCTCGGCAGCCATGGACCCACCAGGGAGGACTTCCGTAACATGGTGGGCAGCATCACTTATCAGCTGCTCCAGGTGCGCAACAAGTTCTGGGGCCCACCGACCCCGCCGCCGGGCACGGTACCCCCGCCGAACCTGGTGGGCCCGGCGCCGGGTTCGCTGACACCGGTGCCGCCGCCCCCGGGAGGGGGTACACCGTGACCAGCGTGTTCGGTTGGCTCACCCGCCAGTTCGAGTATCTGCGGGACAGGCGCCTGGGCTTGTCTGCCTGCGGACTTGCGGTGATGCTCGTCGCGGGGGTCACCTACCTGATTTTCGGTACGCTGCGGTTCGACCCGACCACCTCCGACAAACTCGTACGGGTGCACCTCGCCGAAACGGGCGGCCTACTGGCGGGGCAGGATGTCACCCTGCGTGGCGTGCCGGTCGGAAGAGTCCGTTCGATCGACTTGTCTGCCGACGGCACGGTGGCCGTCGCCGCGATCCGTCCCGATGCGCAGATCCCCGCCGACAGTGAGGTACGGGTGTCGGCCCTGTCGCCGGCCGGCGAGCAGTATCTAGACTTCCGGGCCGGTCGCAACGACGGACCCTACCTGACCGATGGCGCCGAAATCGATTCCAGCAGAACGCGAACGCCGGTCACGTTGGCGACGATGCTAGGCGACATGGATGGCACGCTGCGCCAGGTGGACCCGGACAAGCTCAGCGCCGTTCTCGGCGAGCTGCGGGTAGGGCCGCAGGGGCCACAGAAACTTGCGGCCATCCTCGACGGCGGTGCCTTCCTGGTCTCGACACTGGATTCCGTGCTGCCGCACACGGTCAGCCTGCTCAACACCAGCAAGGTGGTGCTCTCGACCGTGCGCGACGTGAGCCCCGGTATGGAAGTGACGTCGTCCGACATGTCGTCGATCCTGAGCGGCGTGCAGAGAATGGACGCCGGTTACCGCACGCTGCTGGATCGAGGACCCGCTGCCATGGGGGGGATCGACACACTGATCGACGACAACTCGCCGACCATGGTCCAGTTGCTCGGCAACCTGGCCACCATCTCCCAGCTGACCTACTTGAGAGTTCCGGCCCTGGAGGAGTTCTTCTTCCCCGAGTATCGCGCCGGATCCGCACTCGACGCCGCCGCGAGCACCTTTCGTGACGGCGGTGTGTGGGGCGCGGTCAGTCTCTACCAACGGTATTCGTGTGATAACAACGTGCCGCACACTCCGCCGGCGCTGGCTGACCATCCCGAACCGTACTTGTACACCTACTGTTCCAATCCCGACCCGAAGTACCTGGTGCGAGGCGCCCGCAATGCGCCACGTCCCCCCGACGACGACACCGCGGGGCCGCCGCCCGGTGCGGATCCACTGCGCCGCGCCGATCCGACTCCGCGGGGGCCGCTGAGCATTTTGCTGCCCTATGGGGGTCCGGATCTGCCGCTGCCGCCACCGCCGAGCGGTCCTTAGATGTTTGCGACCGCTGTCGCAGGGGTGACATCGGAGGCCGCCGACACCGGCAAGGTCGAACGGCCACGAGGGGAGGACCCGCGGTGAAGGACGGATTTCTCGGGTGGCTGGCTGCGGCCTGCGCCGCTCTGGTAC
Organism: Mycolicibacter terrae; assembly: GCF_010727125.1. Classification (NCBI taxonomy): domain Bacteria; kingdom Bacillati; phylum Actinomycetota; class Actinomycetes; order Mycobacteriales; family Mycobacteriaceae; genus Mycobacterium; species Mycobacterium terrae. The sequence goes on from NZ_AP022564.1 coordinate 1,127,748, forward strand.
TGGGAGCGACCTGCATGGCGCCGGTATCCACCGCCGACACCGTGTCCAATGGAGTGGCCTATGCCGTCGTGCCCGATCTGGTGGGCGGCAGCAGTCCGAACGGGCTGGGTGAATGGACAGTGGATTACCAGAAGCTGGCCGGGGGCGATCCGGCGGTCGCCGATGCGGTCAATCGGATTCTCGATGACGAGGCCAACGGCCAGGTGTGGCTGTATGCGGCCAGTGCCAGCAAGACCTCACCGTGGACGTTTCACACGCGCGGGACGCTGTTGTTTCGGCCGATGACCGTCTCTGCGCTGTTCACCGGGCAGTACAACGCCGTCGACCTTCCCAACATGCCGGTCGACGCGGTGGCCACCCGGGTGTTCGATTCCCGCAGCGGCATTCAGATCGTCTGGGACAACCTGTTCGTCGACAAGCAGGCGGGTCTGGCCAGGTTGTCGGACCTGACCGCGAAGATTCTCCCGGCGACCTATCCGACACCGCCGCTGGGCGGGTGGGCGGAGTACGGGGCGTCGCTGGCACCGCTGGAGCGCAACTACAAGTTCTGGATCCCCACCGACGGCGGCATCGAATTGCACTTCACCGACCGGCAATTCGGTCGCGGGCTGCGCGTCATCACCATCCCGTGGTCGGCGGTGAGCGATCTGATCGCCCCCGCGTTCGCCGCGATCACCAGTTGAACACGTCGTCCGGGCCGCCCGGGTTGCACCCGGAGTTCAGCATGATCGAGTTGGAGACCACCGGTCGCCACGGCTCGAGGTTCCAGGTGCCGACCTTGCCGGGATTGGTGAACGTGGCCGACTGCCAGTAGCAGAAGAACTGATTCTGCATGGTCAAGGTGTTGGCGTCGGGCGCGTTCTCCAACAATTCGGCCCAGGCGTCGTAACTCTGGGCGCCATTGGTGAACATGCCGGCGGCCCACCACCCCCACGGGGTCGGATAGATACGAAGTGTCGCCCGGTCGCCGTGATACTCCCACACGGTGTGGTCGATGTACTGCGGGGCATCGGGAGGCCTGGCGTGAACCGGGGCCGCAGCGAGCATCCCGATGGCGAGCGGCACCGTCGACAGTGCCGTCGCTAGGCACCGGCCGTGCCCAGCGGCGCGCCGGTGGACCACGACCGCGCGCAGTCGAACCGCTAACCGATCGGCCATTGAAGAGCCTTGTGCTGCAGGTACTCCGAGAGGCCGTGTCCACCGAACTCGCGGCCGATGCCGCTGTACTTGTAACCGCCGAAAGGCGAGTTCGGGTTGAGGCCGCCGCCGCCGCCGTTGATGACGACCATCCCGGTCCGCAGCCGGCGTGCAACGCCGACGGCGCGGACCGGGTCGGCGGACCACACCCCGCCCGACAGGCCGAACCGACTGTCGTTGGCGATCCGTACCGCCTCGTCGTCGTCGCGGAACGGGATCACCACACCGACCGGGCCGAAAAATTCCTCCTGGGCGATCCGCATGCCGTTGTCGACGCCGACGAACAAGGTCGGCTCGAGAAAGTATCCGCGGTCCAGGTGCGCGGGACGGCCGCCGCCGTAGGCGATCTGGGCACCCTCCTGAACCCCGGTGGCGATCAGTTCCTCGACACGGCGGCGCTGAACGTCACGGATCAGCGGGCCCATCAAATTGGCCGGATCGGCGGGATCGCCGACGCTGATGAAGCCGAGCCCGCCCACGATGCGTGCGACCAGCTCGTCGTGCAGTGACTGGTGCACCAGGATCCGGGTCTGCAGCGCGCAGCCCTGTCCCGCGTGGGTGATGAACCCGCCGAGGACGCTCTCCATCACCTTGTCCAGGTCGGTGTCGTCGAGAATGATGTTGGCCGACTTGCCGCCCAGCTCCAGTACCACCTTCTTGACGGTCTCCGCCCCCTGCGCGTAGACCTTGCGCCCCACCGTGTCCGAACCGGTGAAGCTGAGGATGTCGACCCCCGGATGCCGCGTCAGCGCCTCGCCTGCGGCCACATCACCGGTGACGATATTCACTGTGCCCGGGGGTAACCCGGCGGCATCGGCGATCTCACCGAGAATCAGCGCCTCCAACGGGGTGTAGGGCGAGCACTTCAGCACCGCCGTGCAGCCGGCGGCCAGGGCCGGGCCCAGCTTGGCGAGGTTCAGCAGGAAGGGGAAGTTGAACGCGGTGATGAGACCGGCCACTCCGTAGGGTTCGCGGACCACCACGCCCTGACCGATGCCATGCCCGATGATGGGGCGCACCGGCTCTTCGAAGGTGAACTGCGGCAGCACCCGGGTGGCCAGGTCGCTGAAGTGGTCGATCGGCGTGCCGACCTGAAGGTACTCCGAGATGAGACGGGTGCACCCGGCTTCGGTGATGTTCAGCTCGACGAGTTCGGCTCGCCGGCGCTGCAGCTCGTCGGCCATCTTGGCAAGGATGCGGGCGCGTTCGGTGGGCGTCATTGCCGGCCAGGGACCTTCGTCAAACGCTCGGCGGGCGGCACCCACCGCGGCGTCGATGTCCTCGACGGTCGCCTGGGGGACTTCGGCGATGGCTTCTTCGGTCGCCGGGTTGAGCACCGTGATGGGGTCGTCGCCGGTGCCGTCGGTCCACCCGCCGTCGATGTAGAGCCCGCGGGTTGCCAGTGGTGTCGATGTCATCGGTGCTCCTTGTTCAGCGATTGAGTAAAATCATTTAGATATAACGGCTGATGGGTGGGCGGTGGCGCAATGGTTGCAGGTATCGGTGCGAACGGCGAGGCGAAGAAGCTGGTGCGGGTTCCCAAAACCGCCGAGCTCATCGCCGACGAACTGCGCAGCCGGATCGTTCGTGGTGTCCTGAAAAAAGGCGACGCGCTGCCTACCGAGGTCGAATTGGTCAAGCAGTTCGGGGTTTCTCGGCCGACCCTGCGCGAAGCGTTCCGCATCCTGGAGAGCGAATCGTTGATCGTGGTGCGGCGCGGATCGCGCGGCGGCGTCCTGGTGTCCTCGCCGGACATCTCGGTGGCGGCGCGCGATTTCGGTCTGCTGCTGCAGATGTCAGGCACCACGCTGGCCGATGTGTACGACGCGCGGAAAGTGCTCGAACCGGCGGCGGTGGAAATGCTCGCCGCCCGTGCGACCCCGGCTGACGTGAACGATCTGCGGACAGCCGCCGGAGCGCTGGCGGTGCTGGTCAACGACGGGGTGGAACAGGCCGACTTCAATGAGTGGTCGGCGGCCGCATTCCGGTTTCACGACCTCATCCTGGAGCGGTCCGGAAACACCACGCTGGCGTTGTTCGGTGCGGTGCTGCGCGAGGTGATCACCCGCCACATGGCGCGTGCGGTGACGACGTCGACCGACGCCGCTGAGATCGAAAAGCAGTTCAAGCAGACGATTCGGGTGTTCACCAAGTTGACCAATCTGATCGAGGCCGGCGAGGCCGCCCAGGCGCGGACGTTCTGGAGCGCTCATATGGACCGCGCCGGCCGCAAGATGCTGTGGGGCGACCTCGCCCGGGAGACGGTGATCGACCTCTTTGTCTGACATGGCCGTCAACCCAGCGCTCCGCCGTCGCGGAGGTCGCTGATCTCATCCCAGTCCATGCCGAATTCGAGCAGCACTTCCTCAGTGTGCTGGCCGATTTCGGGTGCCGGGCCGGCCGGCGCCGTCGGCACACCGTCGAATTGATAGGGCGGGGCTACCACGCGGAAGGGGCGACCGTCGGCGCCGGTGATCTCCGGCAGGTACCCGTTGTCGGCGACTTGCTCGCTCTGGCAGACCTCCTCGAAGGTCGCTGCCGCTGACCATACCCCGGAGAAGCCGGCGAGCACGCCTCGCCATTCGGCGAGCGGTCGGGCGAAAAAGGCGCGATCCAGCTCGGCGATGCATGCCACCCGATTGGCGAACCGGGCAGGGGTGTCACGGAATCGGGGATCGACAGCCAGTTCCGGCCGGTTCAGCAGTTCGCACAGCTCGGGCCAGAACCGGTCCGCCTGCAGGCACACCAGGTTGATCCACCGGTCGTCTTGAGTGCGATAGGTGTTCACTATCGGGTTGGGTGCGTCACGCCGGTTCGGCCGGGGCAGCTCGCCCGACCCGGCGGCGCTAGCTGTCAGATCGGGGCTCATGGTCCACATTCCGGTGGCAAGCAACGAGACGTCGACGGTTCCGCCTGTTCCGGTGCGTTCGCGGCGGAACAGGGCCATCGCGACCGCCCCGGCGATCGCGCTGGATCCCTGCAGATCGAAGAACGCGGCCGGTTGCGGGACCGGCTCGTCGGCGCCGGGCGGGGTGAGCTTGTACTGGATCCCGGCGGCCGACCACGCTGCGGCGGAATCGAATCCACCGGTGTCAGCCAGCGGACCGCCGCTGCCCCAACCGGATCCGCAGACATAGATCAGCCGGGGGTTGAGCGGACGCAGATCCGCGATGTCGATACCGAGTTTGGCGCGAACCTTGGGCAGATAGCTGGTGAGCAGCACGTCGGAGGATTTGGTCAGCCGCCGCAGTATGGCCAGCCCCGCCGGGGCGCTGAGGTCGAGTGTGATGCTGCGCTTGCCGCGATTGGGCACCTGCAGGAATGGGTTCGGGGCGGACTCGTCGGCGTTGAGTCCGTTGCGCAGTCCACGTTGTGGATCGCCGGTGGGCGGCTCGACCTTGATCACGTCGGCACCCAGGTCGGCCATGATGGCACCCGCGCCCGGCACGAATGTCCACGAGGCGACCTCGATGACGCGAACACCGTCGAATGGTCCAGTCACGTGCCTCTCCTGGGGATCTCAGACCCTCAGCGCACAGCGTGCAGCGCTGCGAGCATTCGGGCGAAATGTTTGGGGTTCCAGATGTCCTGGTCTTCCCCCCAGCCGATCCGGCCGTCGAACTCCCAGCGCATCAGCGCTGTGCTGCCGCCGCCGCGCTCACAGATGTGACTGACCGAGAAACCCTCGGCGGTCATGGTGCGACCTGCCGTATCGGTGAGCTGTACGTCCATCTGCGCGCTCCAGCCGGTGACCGGATCCCGGTAGTTCCTCATCCGGCTGGCGGTCTTGTCGAGCAATTCGAACCGTCCATCCCGCAGCAACCACCCGTGGTTGAGCGGTGACCAGCCGGCGGCGTCGCCGTCCGGGACCCGGACGAACGCCAGGAAGCCGGTCTGGTCATCGGCATGGCCGAAGATGTATTGGATACGGCCCCGCCCTTTTTCCCGCTCGATCTGACGCCACATCGGCCCTCCGGGATCACGCACCCGGCTGGTGTCGCCGGAAGCATTGGCCGGTCTGGCCCGTGGTGGCCCGCCGCGCGGCGCCCACGAGCGGTCGCGGACCGAGTAACAGTCGATTGCCACTGGCTCGCCGCCCAGGACAAGCTCGCCGGTGACGTGGCCGACCTGGTCGAAGTGGGTGTGTTCCATGAACGGTGGCTCGCCCGGAGTGCAACGCCGCGGATCGTGGATGCCTTCGAAGGTCAGGGTGACCGCGAAATCAGCCGTCGGATCGGCGTATTCGATCCGGTAGTCGCGCATCGGGCGCAGCACCCGGACGCTGAAACCGCCGTCGGGAATGGTGATGTCGCGGAGGTCGGGAGCCGGATCGCTCATCGGTACCTCGGTGGCCATCCGGAAGTAACGCAGGTCCTCGGGGCGCGCACCGGTGGGATCCCACACGTACACCCGCCAGGTCACGGTGCCGCGGTTGGTGTTGAACGTCGCGTGCAGCCAGCCCCCGAGTGCGCGCTCGGGGATGTTGAAGGACCACCAGGTCGTCTCGGCCCAATACGGGTCGGCGTCGGGCGGGTCGTGGAAGTTGTCATCAGCCGGCAGAAACGGACTGTCCACGGTGACATCCGCTGTCATGGCCGGAGCGCTCGGGCTACGTCCCATCGCATGATCGTATCCTAAAGGATACTGATTTAGGGATTCAATTGGGGAGTTGTCGGAACAGGACGGGCGCGGTCATCCGGTGATGCGTGGCGTCGGCGCGGGAAACAGCCGGCCGTCCGATTCGATGAGCGAGCCCCGCGCGCGGATGTGCGGGTGCCCGGCGGCCTCGGCGAACGTGAGGACCGGGGCGACGCAGGCGTTGGTACCGGCGAAGACCAGGGTCCACTGGTCGCGGGTGCGTTGCCGGAACCTGTCCGCGATCAGAGTGCGCAGCCGAGGCCACTGTGCTCGATCATCCTGGGGTGGCGCGTCGTCGATTGCCAGCAGCCGCAAGAGTTCCGAGAAGAACTGCGGTTCGATCGCCCCGACGGCCATCCACAGCTCGTCGGCCGTCTGATACACGTCGTAGTACGGCGCACCGGTGTCGAGCAGGTTGGACCCGCGGTCGTCGGACCATTTGCCTTCGTTGCGCAGCCCCAGGATGAATCCCGCCAGGGACAGCGTGCCGTCGGTGATCGAGGCGTCGATCACCGAGCCGGCGCCGGTCCGATCCCGCTGGTGCAGCGCGGCCAGCATCCCTGTGAGCAGGAACATGGTGCCGGCGCCGAAATCGCCCACCAGGTTCAGCGGCGGTTGTGGCGGGCCGCCGGCGCGTCCGATGGAGTGCAGCACCCCGGTGATGGCGATGTAGTTGATGTCGTGGCCGGCGGTGGCCGCCAGGGGCCCGTCCTGGCCCCACCCGGTGATCCGTCCGTAGATGAGACCGGGATTGCGCCCCAGGCACACGTCCGGTCCGATCCCGAGCCGTTCGGCGACACCGGGCCGGTATGGCTCGATGAGCAGATCGGCGTCGTCGATCAGAGCCAGTACGGCCTCGCGTCCCTCGGTGGTCTTGAGATCGGCCACGACCGACCGCCGGCCGCGCCCGACGACCGAATCGGCGCGGCGCGGGGCCTCACCGGGCCGGGTGACCAGGACGACGTCGGCGCCCAGCTCGGCCAGTAGCATCCCGCAGTACCGGCTGGGGCCGATACCCGAGAGTTCCACGGTGCGAATGCCTTTCAGTGGCGCTTCCATGATTCAACGCTGATCGGAGGCGTCGTGGGGGACGTCGAACAACGACTCCTGGGTCAGGCTGGCCAGCAGCGCACCACCTTCGTCGAAGATATGCCCGGAATAGATGCCACGGCCCCCGGAGGTGCCGAGCGGGTTGAGGTCCACCAATAACCAGTCATTCGGATTTCCGGCGCGGTGCAGCCACACCGCATGGTCGAGGCTGGGCATCAGTCCGGCCTTTTCCACCTGTGGGGCCCGGGACAGCCCGGTGCACAGATCCGACAGGAACACCACGCCGCAGGCGCGCACGTTGGGGTCCTCCGGCAACGTGTTGCGGATCCGCAGCCACAGCCGGGCCGGCCAGCGGTACCACGGATCGGGATCCTGCGGGACCCGGGCTTCCAGGTCGAAGGTGCGCGAGGCGTTCAACTGATACGTCGTGAGCTCACCGGGGGGCTGAACCTTCGGCAGCTGTACCGCTTGGAATTCGGCGCCCTGCTTCGGACGGGCGAACGAACACGCCAGCGACAGGATCACCGCATCGTCCTGTAGCGCCGATACCCGGCGACCGGAGTATCGGCCTCCGTCGCGGTCGCGTTCGACCCGCAGTTCGATCGGCCGGCTGGCGTCGCCGGCCCGCAGGAAGTAGGCGTGCATCGAGTGAGCAACCCGGCCGTCTGCCACGGTGAGGCTTGCCGCCCGCAGCGCTTGGGCGGCGACTTGCCCGCCGTAGATGGTGCGGCGTCCGGTGCTGCTGACCGGTTCCGCGGAAAAGCGGTCGTGCGGAAGGGGTTTCAGCTGCAGCACCTCATTGACGGTGGTGGGCATGGTTTGGCTGGCGTCGAATACCTCGCGTGATTGGAGACTCACAGCAGTTCGAGTATCGTCGCGTTGGCCATTCCGCCGCCCTCACACATCGTCTGCAGCCCGAATCTGGTTCCGTCGCGGCGCATCCGGTGCACCATCGTGGTCATCAGCCGGGCCCCGGAGCAGCCCAGCGGGTGCCCCAGCGCGATCGCGCCGCCGTCGGGGTTGGTCAGCTTCTCGGCCGCGCCGGTCTCGGTCAACCATGCCAGCACCACCGACGCGAAAGCCTCGTTGACCTCGAAGGTGCCGATGTCGGAAAGTGAAAGGCCGCTACGCGCCAGCGCTTTGGCGGTTGCCGGGATCGGGGCCGTGAGCATCGACACCGGATCGTCACCGGCGACCACCGCGGTGTGGATGCGCGCCCAGGGTCGCAGGCCCAGCTGCCGGGCCTTCTCGGAGGTGGTCAGCAGCAGCGCTGCCGCGCCGTCGCTGATCTGAGACGACGTTCCCGCGGTGATGACGCCGTCGGGGCGAAACGCCGGTTTCAGGGTGCCGAGTTTGGCCACGCTGGTGTCGCGGCGCACCCCACCGTCGGTGTCGGCCCGGCTCCCGTCCGGCAGCACGACCGGAACGATCTCGTCGGTGAAGGCCCCGTCGTCGATGGCCTGGGCGGCCCGGCGGTGACTCTCGGCCCCGAATTCATCGAGGCGGCCTCGGGCCAACGACCACCGCTGCGCGATCATCTCGGCGCCGAGACCCTGGTGGAACTGATCGACGCGATAGCGTTTGCGCTCCGACTCGGTCATCGGGTCACCGACATCGACGCCGCGCGACGCCCCCATCGGCACCCGGCTCATCATCTCTACGCCGCCGGCCACCGCCATGTCGTACTGGCCTGATATGAGCCCGGCCGCGGCGAAGTGCACGGCCTGTTGGGACGACCCGCACTGGCGGTCGACCGTGGTGGCCGGAACCGCCTCGGGCCAGCCGGCCGCCAGCACGGCGTGCCGGCCGATGTTGCCGGTCTGTTCGCCGACCTGGCCGACGCAGCCCCAGATGACGTCGTCGACGAGTGCGGGATCGAGGCCGGTGCGGTCGGCCAACGCGCGCAGTACATGGGCGGACAGTTCACCAGCGGCTATGGCCGCCAGCGCCCCGTTGCGGCGGCCGATCGGTGACCGCACCGCGCCGACGATGACCGCGTCCCGGGCTGCTGTTGAGTCCATCACCTGATGCTCCAAATCGTATACTGTTTTGTACGATTAGATAGCATGGTCAGGAACATGGCAAGCTGCGCCCGGTCAACCACATGGTCAGTGCGGTGCAAGCGGAGTCAAGTACTAAATGATTAAGACAGGGTGTCATGCGTGAAGTAGTGATCGTCGACGCGGTGCGGACCGCGATCGGTAAGCGGGGCGGCGCACTGGCCGAGGTGCATCCGGTGGATCTTTCCGCCGATGTGCTGACCGCGTTGGCCACCCGCACCGGCCTCGATCCCGCACTCGTCGACGACGTCATCTGGGGCTGCGTTTCGCAGGTCGGGGACCAGTCGAGCAATATCGCCCGCTTCGCCGTACTGGCGGCGGGCTGGCCCGTCGGCATTCCCGGCACTACGGTCAATCGGGCCTGCGGATCGAGTCAGCAGGCTCTCGACTTCGCCGCGCATTCCGTCGCCGCCGGTGCCTGCGACGTCGTGGTGGCCGGCGGGGTGGAGTCGATGAGCCGGCTGCCGTTGGGCGTGACCCGACAAAGCGGATTTCCCTACGGTCCGCGGGTGATGAAACGGTTCGACGACTTCTCGTTCAATCAAGGACTCAGCGCCGAAGCCGTGGCGGCCAAGTGGGGCCTGACCCGCACAGACCTGGATCGCTTTGCTTCGCAGTCCCATGAGCACGCCGCCCGTGCCATCGATACCGCGGCGTTCGACAGCCAGACCGTCGCGATCACCACGCCGGCGGGAGTGTTCTCCGTCGACGAAGGCCTGCGCCGCGGTACCACCCCGGCATCCTTGGCCAAACTCAAACCGTCGTTCACCGACGACGGGGTGATCCACGCCGGCAACTCGTCGCAGATCTCCGATGGTGCCGCGGCGTTATTGGTGACCACTCCGCAGAAGGCCCACGAACTGGGCCTGGTCCCGTTGGTGCGATACCGCGGTGGCGCCGTCGCCGGGGCTGATCCCGTGCTGATGCTCACCGCGCCCATTCCGGCGACCCAAGCCGTGTTGCGCCGCACGGGGATCCGGCTCGATGAGATCGGTGTGTTCGAGGTCAACGAGGCGTTCGCGTCGGTGCCGCTGGCATGGGCGATGGAGCTTGGCGTGGAGCCGGAGCGTATCAACCCCCTGGGCGGGGCGATCGCAGTGGGCCACCCGCTGGGGGCGTCCGGTGCAATCCTGATGACCCGTTTGATCCATCACATGCGCGACCGGGGCCTGCGTTACGGCCTGCAGACCATGTGCGAAGGCGGGGGTACCGCCAACGCGACCGTCGTCGAGTTGATCGGCTAGGCGATGCGGCGGACATTGTTCGAGTCCGAGCATGACCAGTTCCGGGCCGTGGTGCGGGAATTCCTGGCGCGCAAGGTGGTTCCGGAGTACCCCCGCTGGCTGGCCGAGGAGTCGGTGCCGCGCGAATTCTTCGCTGAGATCGCCGGGATCGGAGTGCAGGGAATGGCTTTCGACCCTGCCTACGGTGGAGCCGGGATCGCGGACTACCGCTACAACATGGTGGTGCAGGAGGAGGCCGCGCGCGCCCACGTGACGCTGGGCACGCTGCGCACCCAGACCGACGTGATCGCACCGTATTTCCTCACCTACAGCAACGATGAACAGCGCGACAGATGGTTTCCGGGCATCGCGTCCGGTCGGCTGCTCACCGCCATCGCCATGACCGAGCCGGGCACGGGTTCGGACCTGGCCGGGGTGAGCGCCCGTGCGGTCCGCGACGGGGACCACTACATCATCAACGGCGCCAAGACCTTCATCACCGGTGGCGGGCTGGCCGACCTGGTGATCGTGCTGGCCCGTACCTCCGTCGACGACGCCGACCGCCGGGCCGGGCTCAGCCTGATCGTCGTCGAGGCGGACACGCCCGGATTCGCCAAGGGACGCCGGCTGCCGAAACTTGGTTTGCACGTGCAGGACACCGTCGAGTTGTCGTTCCACGACACCCGCGTGCCGGTGGCCAACCTACTCGGCGAGGAAGGCAGGGCATTCGGCTACCTGGGGCACAACCTTGCTCAAGAGCGGCTGGCCATCGCGGTCGGTGCCATGGCGCAGGCCGGCGCCGCGGTTGAGCTGACCTTGGACTACGTGCGCGGCCGCGAGGTCTTCGGGACAACTGTTGCCAGTTTCCAGAACACGAAATTCGAGCTGGCCGGGATGAGCGCAGAACTGGAAGCCGCGCAGGCGATGATCGACCGCGCGGTACTCGATCTGGTCGACGGGCAGTTGAGCGGAGCCGACGCTGCTCGGGTCAAGTTGTTCGTCACCGAGATGCAGGGCCGGGTGGCCGACCGCTGCCTGCAGCTCTTCGGCGGGTACGGCTACATCACCGATCTGCCCATTGCGCGGCTCTACGCCGACGCGCGAGTGTCCCGCATCTATGGCGGGACCAGTGAAGTCATGAAATCAATCATCGCCAAGTCGCTCGGACTCTGAGGAGACAACATGCACATCGAGGGGATATCCACGCTGGTGACCGGGGCGGCGTCCGGGTTGGGGCTGGCGACCGCCGCCCGGCTGGCCGACAAGGGTGCCACGGTGGTGATGGTCGACCTGCCGTCCTCGGAAGGGGCGTGCCGGGCCGAGCAGATCGGTGGCGCAACCCGGTTCGTGCCGGCCGACATCACCGACACCGACGCGGTCAACGCGGCGCTGGACGCGGCAGTGCAGGCCGGGCCGCTGCGCGCGGTGGTGCACTGCGCCGGACGGGGCGGGGACCGGTTGCGCATCCTGGACAAGGAGCGCACGCCGGCCGACGTCGACAGCTTCGCCGAAGTGATCCGAGTGAACCTCGTTGGCACCTACAATGTTCTGCGGCTGGCAGCGGCCCGGATGGCCGGCAACGAGCTGCTCGATGGCGACCGGGGCGCGATCGTGATGACGGCATCGGTGGCGGCGTTCGACGGGCAGATCGGGCAGACGTCGTATGCCGCCGCCAAGGCCGGCGTGCACGGCATCACGTTGGTGGCAGCGCGCGACCTGGCATCGCACCAGATCAGGGTCAACACCATCGCGCCCGGAACTTTCGACACCGCCATGCTCTCGCGACTCCGCGATGACATCCGGCAGGGCCTCGCCGAGGCGATTCCCCACCCCAAGCGCCTTGGCGACGCCGCGGACTACGCGCACCTGGCGGTGAGCCTGATCGAGAACCCGTTCGTCAACGGGGAGACGATTCGGCTGGACGGCGCCCTGCGCATGGCGCCGCGCTGATGAGGTCCGGGTCGCCAACCCGGCCGTCGTGCCAGGAGTTTCGCAGTACCGCCCGCGACGGGATCTTTCTTTCCCAGAAGCCTTGTCGGCATTCGTAATTAAGGCTACTGTTCTAGACCATACACCCCTGTATGGAAGGAACGATTGCGCGATGACGACGACGAATGCTCCGGACGCCCTCAGCGAGGGCGAGGCGAACCGGGGCCTGGGCGATGCCGGTTCGGATTCGCCGCGGGTGGTGTGGCTGGCCCGGCTCGGAGCACTGTTCTTGCTGCTCGAGGTCTACGTCTTCGGGCGGTGGGTCACCTCCGACAGCTTTCATCGCGCGATGCCGGGCCCGGACGACGGAACCAACATGCTGTGGGTCCGGTTCTGGGATGTGCTGAGCATCGGTGGCAGCATCATTTTCGTCACCTGGGTGGTCCGCAAGCGGCTACGCGACGGCAAGCTTCCACCGGTGGCAATCGTGGCGCTGGCCTTCGTCCTGACGGCCTGGCAGGATCCGCTGGTCAACGCGATTCGCCCGGTCTTCTCCTACAACTCTCACTTCTGGAACTTCGGCAGCTGGGGTGAGTTCATCCCCGGCTGGATCGACAACGGCGGGGTGAACCCGCAACCGGTCTTCTGGACGCTCGGGACCTACATGCTCTTTGTACCGGCCAACATGCTCGCCATCGACGCCTGCCTGAAGTGGGTTCGCCGACGGATGCCGCGGATCAACCGCGCCGGGCTGATCGCCATCCTGATGATTCTGATGTTCGCCCAGGACGTCGGCGGTGAGTTGATCACCCTGTCGCAGGGAGTGGACCGCTACATGTGGGTCGACGGAACTTTCTCGCTGTTCGCCGGCGCCAACTATCAGTTCCCGCTCTACGAAGGGGTCGCCTTCGGCTGCGGCGTGGTCGGGCTGATCGCGGTCGTGTACTGCTTCCGCGATGCGAACGACCACTTCTTCACCGATCGTGGCCTCGACCGTCTGAAGATCACCAGGGGGCGCACCTTCATCCGTGTGCTGGCGCTAGGGGCTGTCTTCAATGTGGCGATGGTGGTGCTGTTCCTCGGCTTTGCGGTGGTGAACATGCACGCCGACACCACCCAACCAGAGGTACCGAGCTACCTGCACAACGGAATGTGCGGACTCGGTGACAACCCGCCGTGTGCGCGGGACTGGTGACGGCGCAATAGCGGTTCCCGGGCTGCCTGCCGTGTCGAACAGGCACACCGCCTCGGATTACTTCCGGGAGGCGATGACCGTGCTGCAGGAGTCCGGGTTTCCCGCTCTGACCGCTGCCGGCCTCTGCAGTCGGATGGGTGTGACGCGGGGATCCTTTTACCACCACTTCGAAAGCTTCGATGATTTCGTCGCTCAGCTCTTGGCCTACTGGGAACAGCACTACAGTCGAGACCTCATCGCAAAGTCCCTGTCGCACGATCTGCGGTCCCAGATCAACAAACAGGCGGAGTTCGCGATCAGCCTGCCGCACGGCGCCGAAGCCGCTTTTCGTGCCTGGGGCACCATCAACCCGCGGGTGGCCGCCGCCCAGCAGCGGGTCGACCGCCTGCGGCACGGCGGCCTCGCGGAATCGCTGCGGCGACACGGAATCCCGCAGGAGAAAGCCGACGTCTACGCCACCATCGCGCTTGCGACGCTGGCGGGGATGCAGGTGACCCAGCGCCCCTTCGATCCCGCCGCCCTGCGGGCCGTCTACGACGAACTCGCCCGCACCCTGGGCAGGGATGTCCTGCCGGATTGATCAGCGGCGAATCGAGGGAACGACTCCGGCGGCGCCGGTCACCGCGCGGTCCAGACCGGCGGCCGTTTCTCGGCGAACGCGCGCGGGCCCTCCTTGGCGTCGTCGGAGCATTTGAGCGCCGCGTACTCCCGGGCGGTGCGCTCCCAACAACTGTTCTCGCCGGCGACGATTCCGTCGTCGGCGCCCAGCGCCACCCGCTTGCTCGCCTGCACCGACAGTGGTGCGTTGCCCACGATCCGTTCGGCGAGCTCGAGAGCGGCCCGCAGCGGGTCGGGTGCGACCGCGTTGAGTAGGCCGAGTTCGGCGGCGTCGGCGGCCGTGATCGCCTCGCCGGTGAAGATCAGCTCCATCGCGCGTTTGCGCGGAAGCTGCTCGACGATGCGGAACACCCCGCCGGCCGCGGCCAACAAGCCGCGTTTCACCTCGGGTAGACCGAAGGTCGCCGTCGGCGCGGCGACGGCCAGGTCGCTGGCCAGCACCAACTCGGTCCCGCCGCCGAGTGCGGTCCCGTTGACGGCGGCGATGGTCGGTTTGTCGATGAAGTGCCGGGCGTATCCGGCGAAGCCCCACTCGCTGTGGTCGGGGTGGTAGAGGTTCTCGCCGCGGGATATCGCCTTGAGATCGGCGCCCGCGCAAAACGACCGGTCGCCGGCGCCGGTCAGCACCACCGCCCGCACCGTGGGGTCGTGCTGGGCTTCGGCGAGGGCGTCGCCGACCGCGGTGCTGACCGCACTGTTGACCGCGTTGCGTGCCTCGGGCCGGTTGATGGTGATGATCATGGTGTGGCCGACCCGCTCGGCCAGCGCCGCCGGGGCGGCCCGCTCGGCCGAGACCGTCATGCCGCTTTCTCCAGGATGTGGATACCGCAGGTCGATCCCAGCCCGATCACGTGGGCCAGGCCGACCCGGGCCCCCGCGATCTGCCGATCGCCGGCTTCGTCGCGCAGGTGCTGGCAGATCTCCCAGACGTTGGCGATACCGGTGGCCGCGATCGGATGGCCTTTGGATTGCAGGCCACCGGAGACGTTCACCGGCAGCCTCCCGTCGCGCCAGGTGGCTCCGCTGTCGAAGAACTCCACGGCCCCGCCGGGCTCGCACAGTCCCAGGTTGTCGTAGTGCACCAGCTCGGCGGTGGCGAAGCAGTCGTGCAGCTCGACCAGGTCCAGATCGGCGGGGCCGAGCCCGGCCTGCTCATAAGCCTGCGTCGCGGCATTGCGGGTCACGGTGTTGACGTTGGGCAGCACCTGGCAGGCCTCTTCCCACGG
The DNA here is from genome assembly GCF_010727125.1 of Mycolicibacter terrae. NCBI lineage: Bacteria > Bacillati > Actinomycetota > Actinomycetes > Mycobacteriales > Mycobacteriaceae > Mycobacterium > Mycobacterium terrae. The sequence continues at coordinate 1,142,884 of NZ_AP022564.1, forward strand.
ATCGGTGGTCAGCACCGACGCGCTGATCTTCACCGCACGCCGGCGCTGTTCGGGCGAGAGCCGTTGCAGCCGTTCGTCGCTGACCAGCACCGCCGCGGCGGCGCCGTCACAGTTGGCCGAGCACATCGGCCGGGTGTTGGGGTAGGCGATCATGACGTCGTTCATGATCTGCTCGGCAGACATCGCCTTGGTATGCGCGGCCAGCGGATTGCGCGTCGAATGGCTGTGGTTCTTCTCGCTGATCCGGGCGAACAGGTCCAGCGGCACGCCGCCATAGTCGTGCCGACGCAGATACTGCATCCCGATCTGGGCGAAGACGCCGGGCATCAGATCGGTGCCGATCCGGCCTTCCACGCCGGTGACGGCGTCCAGGCGACCACCGGGTTGCCAGGTTTTGGGACCGCCGCGCTGCTTGGCTGCGGCACCCAACATGCCTGCACCGGCCAGCTTCTCGGCGCCGACCGCGAGCCCGAGGTCGGCCTCACCGGCCTTGATGGCCAAAATCGCCGTGCGCAACGCGGTCGCGCCGGTGGCACAGGCGTTGGCCACGTTGAACACCGGGATGCCCGTCTGGCCGAGTTGCTTCTGGACCGCCTGCCCGAAACCGGGGTTGCCCAACAGATTCCCGGCGGCCATGACATCGACATCGGCGACGCTGATCCCCGCGTCGGCAAGTGCGGCATGAGCCGCGTCGAAGCCGAGCCCGACGGCGTCACGGTCGGGGCGTTTGCCGAATTTGGTCATCGCAATGCCCAGGATCCAGATGTCACCGTTCATCGGCCGTCCTCCCCGTCCGGAATCGGTTCGAATCCGAAACCGATCGCCATCGTTCCTTCATCGTCTTCACCAATGGGAAAACTGGTGAGACGCAACTGCATCCCGAGCTGGACCGAATCGACGCTCGCCTCGACATTGACGATGTTGGCGCGCACCGAAATCCCGTCACAGTCGACGACGCCGGCGATGTAGGGCACCGGCGTTCCGGGTGCGGCGACTTCGACCACGGTGAACGTCTCCAACGTGCCGGTGGGTGAGACCGCCCGGGTGGAAAATGACGTCCCGAAGCAGGACGCGCAGCCGTCGCGCCGGTCGAAGTAGTAGGCGTCGCAGTCCGTGCAGACGGTCACGGTGAGGTGCGGGGGATCGGTGAGCGTGAGGTAGCCGACGATGGGGACCGTCGCCTGCGTGCTTGTTGTCATGGTGGGTGGCTCCTTCCTCGGATCAGACCTGGCGGCCCGCGTCGGCCCAGTAGGACTGCCGGACATCGCGCTTGATGAGCTTGCCGGCCTCGGTACGGGGCAGGGCGGGGGTGAAGTCCACTGACCGCGGGCATTTGAAACCGGCCAGCCTGTCTCTGCAGTAGGCGATGATCTCCGCTGCCAACTCGTCGGAAGGCTCAAAGTCGCCGATCAGTTCGACGACGGCTTTGACCTGCTCACCCCACTCCGGGTCCGGGATGCCGATCACCGCGACGTCAGCGATCGCCGGATGGCCGGACAGCACCCCTTCGACCTCGGCGGGATAGATGTTGACACCGCCGCTGATGATCATGTCCTTGGCGCGGTCACAGATGAACAGATATCCGTCATCGTCGAGATAGCCGACATCCCCGATGGTAAATGCTGCGCCGCGGTGCACTGATGCCGTGAGTTCGGCGTCATTGCGGTACTCAAACCGCTTTCCGTCGGCGCGCTCGATAAAGACGTTGCCGATAGCGTTGGGCGGCAGCGTCTTTCCCTCGTCGTCGAGAATCTTGACGTGCATTCCGCGGATCGCTCGGCCCACGGTCCCGGGTTTCTCGAGCCAGCGATGCGGTTTTGCGATGGTGGCCGCACCCTCGGTTCCCCCGTACGTCTCCCATATCACCGGACCCCACCAGGCCAGCATGTCCTTCTTCACCTGAAGTGGGCACGGTGCGGCCGAGTGGACCACCGATCTCAAGCTGGACACGTCGTAGCGAGCGCGAACGTCGGCGGGAAGCTTGAGCATCCGCACGAATTGGGTGGGGACCATGTACGCGGTGGTCACCGAATGCTCGTCGATGGCGGCCAGGGTCTGCTCGGCGTCAAAGCGGCCCAGGATCACCAGTGGCTGGCCGACATTGAGCGCGCCGAGGTAGAAGCTCTGGCAACCGCCGTGGTGCATCCCGGTGGAGACCAGATGAGCCCCGTCGAAGGGCAGGAAGCTGAAGGCGCGGCCGAACACCGCCATCGCGTTCGCCGCCTCCGACGGGTCGCGCCCGTCCAGTGGGTGCACGATGCCCTTCGGCTTTCCGGTCGTGCCCGAGGAGTATCGGATCGAGTCGCCCTGAATGCGGTCCCCGGGCGGCGTGTGGGGTTGCCCGCAAACCAGCTCGGACTCGGCTATGAAGCCGGTCGGGAGCGGCGATCCCGCCCCGGCCACCACGACCCGCAGCGCCGCGTGGGTCGTGGTGTCGGTGAACCTGTCGAGATAGTCGACGTGGGTCACCACCGCGGTGGCGCCGGAATGTTGCAGGATCACGGCGAACTCGTCGGCCGACAGGGCGGGATTGAGCGTGAGGTAGCGCAGGCCGATCTCGGTCGTGGCCAACTGCCAGATCACGGCGTCGACGTCGTTGGGCAGCGCGTAGGCCACCACATCGCCGGCGACGAGGCCGTGGGCGCGCAGCGCATGGGCCAGGCGATGGGCCGCCCCGGTGAGTTCGGCGAAGGTCAGGCTGCGCCCACTCGGAGAGGCGATGACGGCCGGGGCGTCGGGGTGGTCCTCGGCGATCCACCACACGCCCAGACGCTGGTCCCATGGTCCCCGCATTCGCGCCTCCTGCCCATCCATCGCCTAGAACAGTATACTCATTTAGGCGATAGTGAAAGTCCGCCGAAGGCGGCGCGTGCTACCGGGTGGGCGAAGTAGCGGTCATGTGGGCGCGCATGCGCATGATCGCGACTTCGGTATCGCCGGCGATGAGGGCCTCAGCGATACCGCGGTGGGCGGGTTCGATCACGTCGGCCCGCGCGAACTCGCCCGAGCGGGGGTCGCTGGTCGCGAACTCTGCGAAGAACTGCCAACCGAGTCGCATCGTGACGCGGTGGACCAACTCCAGGGCGCGGTTGCCGGTGAGCCCCCCGAGCACGGAGTGGAAATCCTCCCGCTTGTTGAAGGCCAGCGCGAAACCCTGGCCGGACTCGGTGTCCAGCGCATGGCGAATAGCCTCGGCGCCGTCGGCTTTCAGGTTGGCCGCCACTCGTTCGACGACTGCCAGTTCCAGCCAGGTTCGAACTTCTTCGAGGTGGCGCGTATTGACGCCGTGGCGCCGTAGGTAGATCGCGATGATGTCGGTAAGGGCGACGATATCGGGAGCCGTGACAAACAGACCGCCGCCGGGACCCCGGCGGGTCAGTGCGATCTGCTGGTATTCCAGGATCCGGATCGCCTCGCGCAGCACCGCCCGGCTGGCCTGGTATTTGTCCATCAACGTCGCCTCGGATCCGATAAAGGTGCCCGGTGGATTGCCGAGAATATCGGCGACGATCTGGCGGGCCAGGGCCTCGCCGCGTTTGTCGCTGTCGCTGCCGGCCAAGGCATCTGACGGATCGAGCCGTTGGACCGTGCTGGGCTGGCTACGCACGAAATCGGCTTCTGCGCTCAGGTGGCGCCGCATCCGTTCACGTGCCAGCCCGGCGTCGTGGGTCAGGATGGCCCGAGCGAGCTGGTCGTGGGCCCGGCACACCTCCTGCTCGAAATCGGCTGGCAACGCGGCGGTGTCGTTGAAATGAAAGTTGATCACCCGGCTGAACGTCTCGACGAACAGCTTCAGCACCGGATTGCCCGTCGAGGCGGCAAGCTGGGTGTGCAGCAATCGGTAGTCGGCGACGTTGCCGTGGGCCTCGTAGTCCAGCGTCTCGCGGATTGCGGCGATGTCGGTCTCGGTGGCGCGGTCGGCGACGAGCTCGGCCACCAATTCCTCGAGCACGATCCTGGTGTCGAAGATCTCGTCGAGGGTCGCGTCGGTACGCAGTAGATAAATGATCGTCGGACCGATCACCGCGTCGACGTCAGGCTCGTCGATGACGAGCCCGCCCCCGGTGCCCCGGCGCATCCGCGCGATGTGTTGGTGCTCGACCAGCCGAATGGCTTCCCGCAGTACCGCGCGGCTGACGCCGTAGCGTTCCAGCAGCTCGGACTCCGAACCCAGCACATGGCCCACCGGCCAGCCCAGCTGCATCACGTCGGCGAGAATCTGTTCAGCCGCCCGGCTGGCGAGTTTGGCCCGGCGAGAATCGATCGGCGGCGCTATCAGCTCCGGATTCAACGGCGTCACCGGGACACGGGCGGACCGTTGCGGCGCGGCGCGGCGCGCCGTTCGGCCAGCGGCGGGTTGCCGATGTGGGTGTAGGCCATGCCGTTCTGCAGCGCGGTGGACCGGGTCATATCTAGAGACTCCCATATCGCGCGGATGGTTCCCTGTATCGCTGTCGGGTTGCGCGCCGCTATCGCCGTCGCGATGTCGTGTGCGCGGGTCCAGAGTTGCTCGCGGCTTACCACTTCGGACACCAGGCCGATCCGCAGCGCGGTCTCGGCCGTGATGCGCTCCTCCGTTCCCATCAGTGCCCACCGCAGAACCTCGCCGAGGGGGACGCCGCGGTGCAGCATGCCGATCGGCTCCAGCGCGGAGACGATCGAGGCGTTGGCGTGCGGGTCGAAAAATGCCGCGTCATCCGAGCAAATGATGATGTCGGATTCGTTCAACAGGTACTGCGCGCCCCCGGCGGCCAGTCCGTGTACCGCGGTGATCACCGGCTTCCAGCATCGATGGCCGATCTTCGGCGCGATCAGCACGCCGGGGTCGAAGGTGTTCCAGACGTTGGATTTGAGGAACCAACCCGAATCGCCCTTGACGTCCACACCGGTGCAGAATGCGCGTTCGCCGGCGGCCCGCAGCACCGCGGCATGGATGTCGTCGGAGTCACGAACCCGACGCCAGGCCCAGGACAGCTCGGCGGCCATCCGGCCGGAGACCGCGTTCAGGGCGTCCGGCCGATTGAGCGTGATCGTTGCCACATGCTCGTCGTTCACGGTGAACTCGATGTCGTGCAACGGGATCAGATCGGGGGAGTCGGAGGACTGATCGTCCGAGGGGGTAGCCAAAATCATAGAAATCAGTGTACTAATAAATCGGGAATGGACACACGAAAGAGGGGACGCGGGATGGGAAGCCTTGACAGGCGCGTCGTCGTGGTGACCGCAGCCGGCAGACGTCGAGTACGCAGAGACTTGCGGCGCGCCCCAATGACAGCAATGACAACGTCGGTACGTGACCGTCGGGAGGCCCGGCTCGTCGAGGGGTTAAGCCGGACCCGGATCGTCGAGTACACGACCGTCGACCCGCGTGGGCAAGCCGTGCCGGCGGGCTCGGCGAAAACGCGATTGGGGTAGCAATGAAGATGAGAATGCCCAAGAATCCCGGCACGTTGTCGGTTACCGATCTCGATTCCCGGGAGATGCTCGACAATCCGTATCCGCGCCTGGCGCGGCTGCGTGCGTCGGAACCGGTGTCGTGGGCCAAGTCCCGGGAGCACCTGCGCGGGTCGGGTGGCTACATGCTGACCCGCTACGAGGATGTGCTCGCGCTGCACGGCGGTGACGACCTGTACTCGACCGACTTGCTCAAACACACGCTGTTCGGAAAGTTCGCCTGGGTATTGCCCCCGACCATCCGGATGCTGATGCAGACGATGGTGTTCAAAGACGACCCGGATCACAAGAGGCTGCGGACGCTGGTGGTGCACAAGGCGTTCACGCCCAAGCGCGTCGCCGGCCTGGCACCCGACATCGCCAAGATCGCCGGCCAACTCGCCGACGAGATCGAAGCCAACCGTGAGGTGGACCTGGTTCACCAGTTCGCGGTGCGGCTCCCGCTGTCGGTCATCGCCACCCTGCTCGGGGTGGCCGACGCGGACCGGGACAGGTTTCACCAGCTGGTGGAGACGCTGGGTGGGAACTCCGGCCGCCGCGACAGCAGGCTGCGCGGGCTGCAGACCGCGCGGCAGCTGGCGCAGCTGTTCGAGGACCTCATCGAGGACCGCCGGCGTAACCCCGACGACGGTCTGGTCTCGGAGTTGATCCGCGCCGAGGTGGAGGGTGAGCGCCTGAGCCACAAAGAGACCGTCGCGATGGTGTTCCTGCTGTTGTTGGCCGGCCACGACACCACCGCCAGCCTGATCAGCAGCAGCGTGCTGACCCTGATCGAGAACCCCGAGCAGCTGGCCCTGCTGCGTGCGCAGCCGGAACTGCTGGAGACCACCGCACTCGAGGAGCTGCTGCGCTACACCACCCCGGTCGCCTGCGGCGCCCCCCGGATCGCCTTGCAGGACACCGAGATCTGCGGAGTCCCGATTCCGCGCGGAGCGCAGGTCGTCGGCATGCTCACCGCCGCCAACCGCGACGACGCGGTGTTCGAGAATCCGGACGCACTCGATCTGCACCGCAAGCCGAACAAGCATGTGTCGTTCGCTTACGGCATGCACTACTGCCTGGGCACCCACCTGGCCCGGCTGGAGGGACGTATCGCGCTCACGACACTGCTGCAGCGCCTCCCGAACTGGGAGCTGACCGTGCCGCGCGACCGGGTGCGCTTCAAATCCACAGTGTCACTTCGAGGACCAGTCAAACTGCCGGTAAGGATGTACTGACGTGACCCAGACCGCACAGGCGCAGGACTTCGACCACGCCATCAAAGACGAGGACATCGAGCGCGCCAAGTTGCTGCTCGGCGTCGATGCCCCGACCAGTATCGACGAGTACTACCGTGAACTCAGCGCCGACGGGATCCGCAACTTCGCCCGCGCCTACGGAGACGACAACCCGTTGTACGCCGACCCGAAGTACGCGGCGAGCACCCGCTGGGGCGGCCCGATCGCCCCGCCGATGATCCACATCGCGATGGCACGCAAGATGCTCGGTGACCCGATCCCCGAGGACCTCCGCAAGGCCACCAAGGGCCTGTTCTCCGGGGTCCATATGTTTGTCTCCGGTCAGGACACCGAGTGGTACGCGCCGGTCTACCCCGGCGACCAGCTCTTCGGTTTCGGCGGGCTGGAATCCATCGAGGAGAAGGCCAGCGAGTACGCGGGGCGGTCGATCATCCGGATCATCCGGTCGGTACGGGTGAACCAGCGGGCCGAGGTCGTGGCGGTGACCCGGATGATCCTGATCGCCACCGAACGCAAGAAATCGCGCGAGCGCGGCAAGTACATGGATCTCAAGCCGGCGACCTACACCGAGGAGCAGATCGCCGAGATCGACGAGATCTACGCCGCCGAGGGCCCGCGCGGCGCTGAACCGCGCTACTACGAGGACGTCGCCGTGGGCGACGCGTTGCCGAAGATGGTCAAGGGCCCGTTCACGCTGACCGACATGATCTGCTTCCACTCCGGCGGCTACGGGCTGGCGCCCTACGGCATCGGACCCGGCCGGGTCGGGTACAAGAACCGGCAGCGGGCGCCGAAGTTCTACATCAACAACGCCGCCGGGATCCCCGACGTCGCGCAGCGGCTGCACTGGGAGAACGAGTGGTCGCAGTCCATCGGCAATCCGATGGCCTACGACTACGGGGTGATGCGGGAATGCTGGCTGACCCATTACCTCACCGACTGGATGGGCGATGACGGCTGGCTGGTACGCCAGCACGACGAGATGCGCAAGTTCAACTTCATCGGCGACACCCAGGTCATCACCGGTGAGGTCGTCGGCAAGAGAGTCGAGAACGGCAACGGTGTCGTCGACATCGAGTTCCGGGCCACCAGTCAACGCGGCGAGGTCACCGCTCCGGCCACCGCGACGGTGGCGCTGCCCAGCCGGGAACTCGGACCGGTGGCGCTGCCGCAACCCGATGACGAACTGCGTCGCAAAGCGGTGGCGATGATGATGCGGCACAACGAGTTATCGCGAGGCTCAAGCCGGTGACCTCTGCCGACACCTTGAGGATCGACACCGGTACCGACACCGTGCTGGCCGAGATCACCGACCGCGTCGGGATCGTCACGCTGCACCGGCCGCAGCGTCGCAACGCCTTGCACCCGGAGATGTATGAGGCGGTGCCTGCGCTGCTGGACCGGTTCGCCGCCGACGACGAGGTCGGCTGCGTACTGCTCACCGGTGCCGGCAACGCGTTCTGCGCCGGCGGTGACGTGCGCGACGGCGGCTCCGCCAAAGCCGTGCCACCCGGCGACCGGGATGAGCAGATCGCAGCGCGCAGTGCAATGTTGGCCGGTAATGCCCGGATGGTGACACTGCTGCACGCCATGCCCAAGGTGACGATCGCGGCGCTGCCCGGCGCCGCGGTCGGCGCCGGGATGAGCATCGCGCTGTCCACCGACCTACGTATCGGCGCCCGCTCGGCCCGGCTGATCCCCGGTTGGGCGAAGTTGGCGTTCTCCGGCGATTTCGGTGGGGCCTGGTTTCTGACCCGCTTGGTCGGGCCGGCCAAGGCGCTGGAACTCCTGATCGCCGACGAACCGATCGACGCCGAAACCGCACTGCGGACCGGGTTGTTCAACCGGGTGGTCGACGACGCCGAATTGCGTGCGGCGGCGCTTCGTTGGGCCACCGAGATAGCCGCGGGTCCGTCGATGGCGTTCGCGGGCACGAAGGCGAATGTTCTCGACGCCCAACAGCTGTCGCTCGAGGAGGCGTTGCCGCGGGAAAGCGAACGCATGGTGCGCAGCGGGATGACCGAGGAGCACCGCGACGCGGTCAAGGCCTGGTTGGCGGCCGCGGCGGCCAAGGCGGGTTCACGACTATGAGCAAAGCGAGCCCGCAGATCCCCGAAGACCTGCTCGGCTGGATCACCGAGACGACCGGCGCGGATCGAATCGACGTCACGCAAGTGTCCGGTGGCGCAAGCCGACAGGCCTGGTTCGTCGACGCCCAGCACGCCTCGGGTCCTCAGGAGCTGTTCCTGCGTTACGACCCGCGCCAGCCGGACCCGCACAGTGCGTTTCACCCACTGCAGGTCGAAGCAGAAATTCTGACCGAACTGCACCGCAACGGCATCACGGTTCCCCGGGTGATCGCTTCGCACCCGGATCGACAGGCGGTACTGATGGAGCGCGTCGGCGGGGAGACGTGGTTCCGGTTGATCCGGGATGAGAACGAACAAGTCAGCGTCGCTAGTGATTTCATCACCAAGCTGGCCCAGCTGCACCGCGTCGATGCACGCACGCTGGATATCTCCGGACTCGGTCCTGCTCGTTCGGTCGACGCGCACGTGCGCGACGAGATCACCGCGATGCGTCGGCGACTGGACCGGCATCGCGGCCCGGCTCCGCTGTTACGGTTCTGCATCGACTGGCTGGAGAGCCACGTCCCCGACTACGACGGCCCCACCGTTCTGGTTCAGGGTGACACCGGCCCGGGCAACTTCATGTATGCGCAGGGCCGGGTCACCGCGATCGTCGACTGGGAACTGGCGCATTTCGGTGACCCGATGGACGACATCGCGTGGCTGTCACTGCGGACGGTCCAGGACACCTTCACCGACTTCCCGGACCGCCTCGCCGAATACGAACAGCTGTCCGGGCATTCCATCGACGCCGACCGGGTCTGGTACTACCGGCTGTTCGCCGAAACCCGATTGGCCTCGATGAACCCCGGCAGCGTGGACATCCGCGCCTCCGCGCCGGCCGGCTCGCCGGACGCCGGTAACAGCCTGATCTACGGTATGCTGCACCGCCGCCTGCTCGTCGAGGCATTGGCTCACGTGGTCGGCATCCCGGATGTGGAGGTCGAATTTCCCGACGACGAGCATGGTTCCGAGCGGTCCCCGGTCTATGAAGCGACAGCATCGGCCCTGTCCGGTGCGGTGGCCAGATCCACCGATGGCCTGGCTACGCGCTACATCAAAGGCGCGGCCCGGTTGGTGAAGTATCTGGCCGAGGTGGATCGGATCGGCGCGGTGATCGACGCGCAGGAGATCGCCGAGCTGGCCGGTTTCTTGGGTGCCGCACCCGAATCGGTCTCGCAGGGGCGGGCGGCACTGGCCGAGTTGGCCGTCCGCGGCGAGGTCAGTGAGCGCGACTATGTCGCCCAGCTCTGGCGCGGCATCAAACGTGACGACTACCTGACCCGGGCGGCCTCCGGGGCCCTGCGCCAACGGACCTGGCCACCCCTGACCCATTCCATCGAACGAGGAGAGCAGGACCGTTGGGTATCGCCATCACCGAAGATCACCGCGAACTAGCCGGTGTCGCCCGTTCCTTCCTGCAAGCGCGTGGTGCGCGCCCGGCGGCGAGAGCGCTGCTGGACGCCGAAGATGAGCGGCGACCGTCGTTCTGGGCCGAGCTTGCGGGGCTGGGTTGGCTGGGCCTGCACATCCCGGAAGAATACGGTGGAGCCGGCTGCGGGCTACCCGAGTTGGTCGTGGTGGCAGAGGAGTTCGGCCGTGCGGTGGCTCCCGGGCCGTTCATCCCGACGGTGATCGCCAGCGCTGTGATCTCGGCGGCCGGCACCGAGGATCAGCGCGCGCAGCTGCTGCCCGGCCTGGTCGATGGGACCCGGACCGCGGGAATCGGCCTGCAGCCCGACGTGACCGTCACCGGACCCCGGTTATCCGGTGACGCCGGCGTGGTGCTGGGCGCCGGCCTGGCCGACCTGTTGGTACTGGTGGTCGGCGAGGACGTGGTGATCATCGATGCCGGCGGTACCGGGGTGAGCGTCGACGTTCCGGACAATCTGGACCCCACCCGCCGGTCCGGCCGGGTCACGCTGGCCGACGTCGAGCCCGCCCACATCCTGCCCGGCGCGGCGGGATCCGCGCTGGCGCTGGCCCGCACCCTGGTGGCCGCCGAAGCCGTTGGGGGAGCGCAGGACTGCGTCGAGGCGGCCGTCGATTACGCCAAGGTCCGCGAACAGTTCGGCCGCACCATCGGGACCTTCCAGGCGGTCAAACACCACCTGGCCAACATGCTGGTCGCCGCCGAATCCGCGACGGCCACCGTCTGGGACGCCGCCCGTGCCGCCGACGCCGGCGATGAGGAGTTCGCGCTGATGGCGGCCTGTGCGGCGACGCTGGCGCTGCCGGCATACGTGCGCAACGCGGAACTGAACATTCAGGTTCACGGTGGCATCGGGTTCACCTGGGAGCACGACGCCCACCTGCACCTGCGCCGGGCGATAACCACGCGCGGTCTTCTCGGCGGGCGTCAGCCGGCGGCCGACGTCTATACGCTGACCGCCAAGGGCGTGGTGCGGCCGAACTCGATCGACCTGCCCCCCGATGCCGAGCAGCTGCGCGCCGACATCCGCGCCGAGCTGGCGAGTTGGACCGAGCTGGATCCGCAGCAGTTGCGCGAGAAGATGATTCGGACCGGGTATCTGATGCCGCACTGGCCCAAGCCGTGGGGGCGCGCCGCCGATGCGGTCGAGCAACTGGTGATCGATGAGGAGATGCGAACCGCCGGGATCAAGCGACCCGACTTCAGCATCACCGGTTGGGTGGTGCTGACCCTGATCCAGCACGGCACGCCTGAGCAGATAGAACGCCTGGTGGAGCCGGCGCTGCGCGGCGAACAGGTGTGGTGCCAGCTGTTCTCCGAACCCGGTGCCGGGTCGGACGCCGCCGCGGTGGGCACCAAGGCCACCCGGGTCGACGGGGGCTGGCGGATCACCGGTCAGAAGGTGTGGACCAGCGGTGCCCAGCACTGCCAGTACGGTTTGGCGACGGTGCGCACCGATCCCGACGCGGCCAAGCACGCGGGCATCACCACCGTGATCATCGACATGTCCGCCCCGGGTGTCGAGGTGCGCCCGCTACGTCAGATCACCGGTGGCTCGGAGTTCAACGAGGTGTTCTTCTCCGATGTGCTCGTTCCGGATCGCGACGTCGTCGGTGCACCCAACGACGGATGGCGGGTGGCACGCGCCACGCTCGGCAACGAACGGGTCAGTATCGGCGGTGGTGTGGCGGGGGCTCAGGGCGCTGTGAACGCCATAGTCGACCTGGTGCAGCGCTACGACGACCGGGTCGCCGGTGCTCCGGAACGGGCCGGGGAATTCCTGGCCGGCGAGCATGCGCTGCGGCTGCTCAACCTGCGGCGCGCGGCCCGCAGTGTGGCCGGGGCCGAGCCCGGTCCGGAGGGCAACGTGACCAAGCTGCTGATCGCCGAACACGTCGGTGCGCGGGCTGCGCTGTCGGCCGAACTCGCCGGTCCGGACGTCGCGCTGGTGGCGCCGCCGGCCAAGGCGATCGGGCTGCTGGCGCTGGGGGCGCGTGGCATGACGATCGCGGGCGGAACCTCGGAGATCACCCGCAACCAGATCGCCGAGCGCATCCTGGGCCTGCCGCGTGACCCGCTGATCAAGTGAGCGGGGTACGACCCCGGCTCAGGGCCGCGCCCCGGCCAGCAGCCCGGACGAGGCGAACTTGAGTCCGCTGCGAAGTTCTTCGAGGCGGATCGGATCGTCGGCCTCGACGTAGCGCAGTGTGGTCGCCACGGCCATGTTGAAGAACAACCAGGCCAACGCTTTCGGGGAGAGCTCATCGCGGTACTGCTCGTGGTAATGATTCATGTGCAGCGTGGACATGGTCACCAGCGTGGCGTTCAGCGCCGAGATGTTCTCGAAGGTGCGGACGTGGTCGGGGTGTTCGGCAAGGTAGCGAATGAGGCTGCGGTTGGCCAGCGTCAAGTCGATCAGGATGTCGATCGAGGCCGCCATCGCCGCGGCCGGCTCGTCGAGGGCGACCCCCCGCAGCATCTCCTCGACGGCGGGCGCCTGTGCTGCGGCAAGGTGTTCGATCGCCGCGGCGAGGATCTCGTCCTTGTCGGAGAAGTATTGGTAGATCGACCCTTTGCTGACGCCGGCCCGCTCGGCGATCAGGTTGGTCGTCACTTCGGCGGGGGTGGTGCTGTCCCGCAACAGCGTCGCGGTGGTAGCCACGATTTTTGCGACCATCTCACGGGAGCGGTCCTGCTTGGGCATTTTGCGGCGCTTTGGCCTGGGGTTTTGTGTGTTCAACGAGGTTCCTAACGCGACTTGAATGCGACCTGACGGTCACATTAGCATTTTGGGCATTGCCGTTTGAGCAGGAGGAACAGTCGTGACCGTTACGTCGGACCGCGAAATCCCTTCGTCGACTGAGGACTCCGGGGACTCCTGGGACGCGGGGGCGGCTGAACTGGTACCGATGGATTCACTGACCGCCGAGCACACCGGGCGGTGGACGTTCCTGATCGTCGAAGGAGCGGCGTTCATCATGCAGGCGATGCACCCGGTGATCGCCGAGGTCACCGGTCGCTACTCGGCGTCCTTTCAGGGGGATTCGGCGGGCCGCGCGATCCGTTCCATCGACTCGGTGCTGCGGTGGACCTACGGGGGCACCGCGGCCGCCGCGGAAGGCAAGCGGGTCCGCGACCTGCACAAGCCGCTGACCATGACCAGTGCCGCGACCGGCAAGCGCATCAGCGCACTAGATCCGCAGGCCTACCAATGGGTCATGGCTACCGCCTACCTCGTCAACGTCCGGGGCGGCAGGTTGCTGATGGGGCGCGAATTCACGGACGCGGAGAAGGTCGAGTTGCTGCGCGACAACCGTCGGCTGGCGCGGCTGCTGCACGTCCCGATGCGCGGCTATCCCGCGCCACGGATCAGGAGATGGCGGACTACTTCGAGTCCATGATCGACACCGTGGAGGCCACTCCGCAGGCGCTCAAGCTGATGGACGATCTGATCACCGGGCAGCTGGAGTTGTCGCCGTCGGTGCCCAAGGCGGTCTACCCCCTGATCCGGTTGGCGTTGCGGCCGGCGCTGCGGTTCAACTATCTGTCCATCGTGGGCCTGCTCGACCCCCGCCTGCGCGAGCGGCTCGGCGTGAGCTGGAGCGCCGCCGAGGAACGCCAACTCATGCGCATCTACAAGGTGATCCGCGTCGCCTACCGCATTCTTCCGGATCGACTCACCTACTTCCCGCTGGCCTATCACGCGCGCAAGCACCACCAGTGCCTGTCCAAGATGGCCGAGCGGCAGAAGAAGTCCTACGCCTACCGCGTCCCGGGTGCCCAGATTCCCTGAGGCCAGCCCGTGCAGCGGAGGCCGCCCCTCGCCGCCACGCCCGCGGGCGGTCAGTCGATACGGTGCGCCGCCTCAGAGCGGGTAGGGGCGAACACGGGGACGAACGCCGAGCCGTGTTGTTCGAACTTGACCCGCACCGGCATGCCGCACGTCAGGGCTTCGATGCCGCAGTCCACGATGTTGGCGGCGACGCGCAGGCCCGGCTGTTCGTCCAATTCGACCAGCCCGATCGCGAACGGGGTTGGGACGTCCGGATGAAACTGCTGATAGCTGACCGTATAGGTGAACAACACGCCGTGGCCCGACACCGCCACGAACTCCATGGCGCCCCCGCATTCCGGGCAGGCTGATTGCGGCGGATGGGTGTAGCGCCGGCAGGAGACGCACTGCGCGATGCGGAGTTCCGCGGCCGCCCCACCGGTCCAATACGGCCCCGAAACGTCGTCGAGGTGGGGCAGCGTCCGGGGGGCTTGCGCAAGCGAGGTCAGAGCGGTCACAATAGAACAGTACACTGATTAAGCGATATGGATTATAGGGGTGCAGGGGCTATGGTCGCAGCCGGCAGGCAGGCCCCGGTGATCTCGGGTACCGGAATCTCCCAGATCGGTCGGCGCACCGGCATCCCTGCCGGGGAATTGACCGTGAACGCCGCGCGGGCGGCCATCGCCGACGCCGGCTTGGTGCCGGCTGACATCGACGGCATCATCACTCTCGGCGATACACCACCGGAGGTTGCCGCTGCCGCCCTCGGTATCGCCGGGGCCGACGACTTCGGGCCGGCCTACGGTCACTATGGGTTGCTCACACCGGTCGTGGCGGCCCGCGACGCCGTTGCCGCCGGTCGGGCCCGTCACGTGCTGGTCTATCGCACCGTACAGATGATGGGCGGCACGATCGAGACCTCATCCGCTCCGGGGACGGCCAAGCGTTCGAAGCGTGAAGCGATGGCCGGCAACGACATCCCGTATCTGTTGGCCGCCCATGCCTATTCAGCCGTCAACTGGCTGGCGATGCACTGCCGCAAGCACATGGACCGCTACGGCACCACCAAAGAACAGCTGGGGTGGATCGCGATCAATGCCCGCCGCAACGCGGCTCGCAATCCGCTGGCGGTGTACCGCGAGCCGATCGACATGGCGCAGTACCTGAACGCGCGGCCGATATCCGATCCGCTCGGATTACTCGACTGTGATGTGCCGGTGGACGGCTCCATAGCGGTGGTGGTGTCGGCGGCAGGGTATCGGGCCGACGCGCCGAACGGGGCGGTGACCATCGAGGCCGCCGGTGGCGCCTCCGGCGCCGGTGGCTGGACCGGCCGGCCCGACTACCCGAACATGGCCGCCACCGACGCGGCGGCCGACATGTGGTCGCAGACCACACTGAAGCCCGCAGATATCGACGTGGCCGAACTCTATGACGGGTTCAGCTTTCTGGCGCTGGCGTGGCTGGAGGCGCTCGGCTTCTGCGGTGAAGGCGAAGGCGGTGCCTTTGTGGAGGGCGGCCGGCGCATCGCGCCGGACGGGCCGCTGCCGCTGAACACCTACGGCGGTCAACTATCGGCCGGTCGAATGCACGGTTACTGGGTGCTGCACGAGGCCTGCCAGCAGTTGCGCGGACTGGCCGGACCGACCGCGCTGGCGAAACGGCCCGAGGTCGCTGTCGTCTCCGCCGGCGGCGGGCCGATCGCCGGATGCCTGGTGCTGTCATGCTGACCACATCAGCTGGCGCGCCGTGCAGCATCCCCGATGAGATCGCGGCTGCGGCAAGCCGATACCCCGAAACCGCCGTCGTGGTGGACAGCGATGTCCGGCCAGACTCGACTACTCTCGGTGAACTCTTCGACGAGAGTCGCCGGGTAGCCGCCTCCCTGGTGGCACTGGGTATCCGGCCCGGTCACGTCGTCGCCGCGCAGCTGCCGAACTGGCGGGAATGTTTCACCACCCATGCGGCGGTGTGGCTGTGCGGCGCGGTGCTGGTGCCCATCGTGCCGATCTACGGGCCCCGCGAAGTCGCCTTCATTGCCGCCCGGTCCAAAGCCCGGGCGCTCATCATCGCCCGCGAGCTCCGCAATCGCGACACGGTGGCAACCGTGGAAGCCGTCAGGGAACTTCCCGGCCTGCAGCACTGTGTCATGGTCGGGACACCGCTGCCGGATACCACCCCCTACGAGGCGTTGGCCGGCGGCGACGCAACGGGATTCACCCCGATCCAACCGCCCGGGGGTGCCAGCCGTGCGCTGCTGGTCTATACCTCGGGCACCACCGCGGAGCCCAAAGGCGTGCAGCACAGCCACAACAGTCTGCTGGGCGAGATCCGCGCAATGGACGAGACGCGTGCGTCAGGACCCGATCTGACTGTGCTGTCGGCGTTTCCGTCCGGACACATCGCCGGCACCCTGGGCTTCCTGCGGACGTTGTGCCGGGCCAATACCACCATCGCCCTCGACACCTGGAACCCGGAGCGGGCCGCGCGGCTCATCGCCGAGCACGGTGTCGGCTCCTCCGGAGGCGCGCCCATTCACCTGAGCGGGCTTCTGGACGTCGCTGAACGAGACGGGCTCGACCTGTCATGTCTGCGCGAATACACCACCGGTGCCGCGGGCGTGGCCGGTGCGCTGATCCGCCGCGCCGACCGCTTCGGTGTGGGAGCGTTCCGCTGTTACGGGTCCTCCGAACATCCCACCATCAGTTCCGGAGTACCGGAGGATCCGCTGGACAAGCGCGCCGACACCGACGGGCGCATCACACCGGGCACCCGAATCAGGCTGGTCGACGATGACGGATGCGACGTCGACGCCGGCGGCCACGGCGAGATCTGGACCCGCGGGCCGGAACTGTTCTGCGGCTACACCGACGCCGTTCACAACCGCGATGCCATGGTCGACGGCTGGTTTCGCACCGGTGACGTCGGTTGCCTCGACGCCGACGGCTATCTGCGGATCACAGACCGGAAGAAGGACATCATCGTCCGCGGCGGGGAGAACATCTCCTCCAAGGAGGTCGAGGATGTACTCGGTGACCACCCGGCGGTCGCCGAGGCGGCGGCGGTGGGGATGCCCGACGAGAAATACGGCGAACGGGTCTGCGCGTTCGTCGTCCTCAACGATGGTCAGCCGTTCGGGATCGCCGAGGCCGCAGATCATTTCGCACAGTGCGGCCTGGCCCGGCAGAAGACACCGGAGCGAATCGTGGTGGTCGGCGAACTACCCCGGACAGCGAGCGGAAAAGTGCAGAAGCACCTGCTGAGAAGACAACTCGAATCATCGATTCCCGACTGAGAGGCACGGATATGGGCAGGGTGGAAAACAAGGTAGTGCTCGTCACCGGCGGCGCGCGCGGACAGGGCCGCGGCCATGCGGTGCGGTTGGCCGAAGAAGGCGCCGACATCATCCTGTTCGACATCTGCTGCGACGTCGAACACAACGACTACCCGCTGGCCACCGAACAGGATCTGGAGGAAGCACGCCTGCAGGTCGAGAAGACCGGACGCCGGGCGGTTTCGGCGGCGGTGGACGTCCGTGACCGCGGCGCGCTGACGGACGCGCTGGCCCGGGCGGTCGGCGAGTTGGGCAAGCTGGACGTCATCGTGGCCAACGCCGGCATCTGCCCGCTGGGTGCCGGTCAGCCGATCGGGGCGTTCACCAACGCCTTCGACGTCGACTTCGTCGGCGTCGTCAACACCGTCCATGCCGGGCTGCCCCACCTGGGCGCGGGCGCATCGATCGTGACGGTCGGATCGGTGGCCGGGCTGCTGGCGGAGAAGGCCGGCCCGGGCGCCGGGGCCGGCCCCACCGGAGCGGGCGGCTCCGGATACAACCTCGCCAAGCAGTTCATCGACCGCTACACCATCGCGCTGGCGGCGCAGTTGGCGCCGCTGTCGATCCGCGCCAACGTGGTGCACCCGACCAACGTCAACACCGCGATGCTGCACAACGAGCCCATGTACAAGATGTTCCGGCCCGATCTCGAGCACCCTGGGCGCGAGGATGCGATGCTGGCTTTCCCGATGATGCAAGGCATGCCGATTCCCTACGTCGAGCCCGAGGACGTCTCGCACGCGATCTGCTACCTGGCATCCGATGAATCACGCTATGTCACCGGACTTCAGCTCAAGGTTGATGCGGGCGCCAGCCTGAAGTTCTGAGCCGGCGATGCGGTGGGGTCTGCCCTGGCCGGGCGCCGAGCAGGCACGGGCAGCGGAAGCGGCCGGCGCGGTGGCGTTTTGCGCGGGCGAGTTCGCCGACACCAGCGCCTATGTGACGGCGGCGGAGATGGCGCACACCACTTCCTCGGCGCACGTCGGTCCCGGCATCGCCTATGCCTTCGCCCGCTCGCCGTTTGTGCATGCCGCGTCGCTGCGGCAGCTGAACCGGGTCGCGCCAGGGCGGGTGTTTCTGGGCCTGGGTGCGGGAACGGCACGGATGAATCGGGACTGGTTCGGGGTGGATTCTTCCCGCCCCGCCGCGCGCATGGCGGAACTGATCCATTGTGTCCAAGCGTTTCTGCACGCCGAGAACGACGAGACGGTGACCTTCCACGGCGACTTCTACCACCTCGACGCACGGGTGCGGGCACCGGTGTTGGGCCGGATCGCGGTGCCGATCCTGGTGGGGGCATTCAATATCCATATGCTGCGCACCGCCGGCCGTGTCGCCGACGGCGTACTGGGACACGGCCTGTTCACCGACCGCTGGTGGGACGAGGTGGTGGATCCGCAGCTGCAGATCGGCGCGCGGCAGGCCGGCCGGGACCCGGCGTCACTGTTGCGCTGGGGCTGGGTGATCACCGCGATCGACGACGCAGATCCGCAACGCGCGATCGCCGACGCCAAGCGGCAGATCGGGTTCGACCTCACGGTCAAAACCTATGACGCATTGGTTGAGCGCCATGGCTGGCACGACGAGGTCGCCGCCATCCGTTCCGAGTTCGCCACCGGTGACCCCCGCAATCTGGGCCGGCACGTGACCGACGACATGCTGTGGGCGGTGGCGGTCTGTGGCGACACGATGCAGGCGCGAGAGATGCTGTCGGCTCGGCGGCGGCTGCCCGATACCGGCTTCTTCTCCCCGCCCGGATTCCTGGTCAGCCCGCGCCGGCGAGGGTATTACGGCACCGCGCTCATCGAGGCGCTCTCCGAATCTCCGGCGTTGTGAACCATCACGGCGGAGTCGTTCGGGGCGCAGGAGCGGCGAAGGCGCTACTGCTGCCAGGCGGGAAGGTGCGCCAGGATCTCGCGGCGCAGCACCTTGCCGGTCGCGGTGGTGGGAAGGCGGTCGCAGAACACGATGCGGTCGGGGGTGCGCGAGCCACGTAGCCGCTCACGGACGAAAGCCCGCAGTTGCTCCGGGTCCGGGCGGGTGGGGGATTCCGGCACGATCACCGCGACGATGATCTGGCCCCATTCGGCGTCGTCGGCGCCCACCACCGCCACGTCGCGCACCGCGGGATGTTCGACGAGCACGTCCTCCAGTTCGGCGGGAGCGATGTTCTCCCCGCCCCGAATGATGGTGTCGTCGGCGCGGCCCAGGATGAACAGATAGCCGTCGTCGTCGACCGCCGCGCGGTCGCGAGTCGGAAACCAGCCGTCGTCGTCGAGCGCCGAACCCGACTCGGCGTAGCGCCCCGACACCTGCTCGCCGCGCACGTACAGCTCGCCGATCTCTCCCGGCCCGAGTACCGTGCCGTCCGCGGAGCGGATCTCGATCTGCACCCCGGGCACCGGCCGGCCCACCGAGCCCAGCCTTCGCGCGGCAGCCGGATCCGATGCTCGGTGCGCACTGCGGTGGTCGCCCGGTGTCAGCACTGCGATCGTCGAGCTGGTCTCGGTCAGGCCGTAGGCGTTGACGAACCCCACATCCGGCAACAGGTCCAGTGCCCGCCGAACCAGGGGCAAGGCGACCTTGGCGCCGCCGTAGGCCAGGTTGCGCAGCGACGGCAGCGGTTTCGGATCGGCCTCCAGCGCCGAGATGATGCGCTCCAGCATGGTCGGGACCACCGTCGCGGTGGTGATCCGCTCCTGGTCGACCAGAGCAATCCATCGCTCGGCAGCGAACCGCGGCAGGTACACCATTGTGCGTCCCGCGTACAGATTCGACAGAACCGCGCTGACTCCGGCGATGTGATAGGGCGGAACTGCGATCAGGGCCGCGTCCTCGGGTTCGGCCGACAAGAACTCCACACTGCCGGTGACGTAGCTGACCAGGTTGGCGTGCGACAACTCGACGGCCTTGGGCTGCGATGTGGTCCCCGAGGTGAACAGCATGACGGCGGTGTCATCGGCCTCGGTCACGGTGTCCTCGGCAGGCCGAGCCTGTGCAGTGGCCGCCAGCAACTCTGCGGTGTCGATCACCGGGTAGCGGTCCCCGACGGCGGCGCGATACTCGGGATCGACGACCACCAGCGGTTCGGGCAACCGGGCGATCAGATCTTGCAGGGCCGAGGCACTGAGCCGATAGTTCAGCGGGGTGAATGCGCGGCCCGCGCGTGCGCAGGCCAGCATCAACAGCGGCAGCATGGCGCCGCCGAGACCGATGTAGGCGACGCAGGCGGCGTGTCGGCGGGCCAGCACCGCGTGCGCGCGCGCCGAAAGGTCGTCGAGTTCGGCTGTGGTCCAGCGCAGCTCGTCACAGACCACGATTTCCCGGGTCGGATCACCCGAGAGTGCCATCTGCAGCAGCAGTGTGATGCCCAGCATGTTCCTCTTTCGCGGTCCGGGTGTTGCGCAGATCGCCCCAAAGATTATTTACTAGATCAGTATCCTATTAGAAGGAGGATGTTGATGCCACTCATGCCGGGGGCGAGGCTGCGGACGGCGACGTCAGCCTGCGAGGTGCTCGTCGTTCGGGCACCGGCCACCGACGAGTCGCTGACCTGTGCCGGCGGTGTCATGGCGTGCGACATCAAGTCCGGCGTCGCGTCTGATGAGCAACCGGACATCGTGCTGGGCAAGCGGTACGCAGATGATCCCTCGGGGCTGGAAGTGCTCTGCGTGAAGGCCGGACGCGGGCCGCTGCGGTTCGGTGCGCGCGATCTCGTTATGCGCGCCCCCAAGGCGTTGCCGTCGTCGGATTAGCGCGGTGTGCAGACATGCAGATCCGCGATTGGACCGACGCCGCCAACCCGGCGATCATCATGCACCCCTCGGGCATTGCGGTGAGTTTCGCCGAACTCGAGGCACGAGCCAACCGCCTTGCCCACCACTTTCGGCGGGCCGGCCTCTGCCGGGGTGACACGGTCGCCGTCGTCATGGAGAACAACCATCACGTCCACGCGGTCATGTGGGCTGCCCGCCGTACCGGGCTGTACTACACCATGATCAATACTCACCTGACGCCGGCCGAAGCCGCCTACATCGTCGACAACAGCGGCGCCAAGGCGCTGATCGGGTCGCGCGTCACCCGCGCGCTGTGCGAGGGGCTGGCCGCCCACCTGCCCGGCG
The DNA here is from genome assembly GCF_010727125.1 of Mycolicibacter terrae. NCBI lineage: Bacteria > Bacillati > Actinomycetota > Actinomycetes > Mycobacteriales > Mycobacteriaceae > Mycobacterium > Mycobacterium terrae. Next base: position 1,164,367 of record NZ_AP022564.1, read on the forward strand.
GGTTGCCCGGTCTGCTGATGCTTGCGGACGACGACATGGAGGGCTGGCAGCGCTATCCGGAGTGCGTCGCCGGCCATCCCGCGGCGCTCGTCGCCGACGAGCGTGAGGGCGACCTGCTGCAGTATTCGTCGGGGACCACCGGGCGCCCCAAAGGAATCCGCCGCGAGTTGCCGGACATCTCGCCGGCCGAGTCACCTGGACTGCTCAGGCCCCTGCTCGCCGTGTTGGGCATCGAAAAGCACGCGGTGTATCTGAGTCCCGCTCCGCTCTATCACACCGCGCCGTCGATGTGGTCGCTCGCGGTGCAGGCCGCCGGCGGAACTACGGTGGTCTTGGAGAAGTTCGACGCGGAGGGTGCGCTCGAGGCGATCCAGCGGTTCGGCGTCACCCACGGGCAGTTCGTCCCCGCGATGTTCGTGCGGATGCTCAAACTGCCGCCCGCGGTACGTCATCGCTATGACATCTCCACCCTGCGGCGGGTGGTGCACGCCGCAGCCCCGTGTCCGCTCGACATCAAGCAGCAGATGATCGACTGGTGGGGTCCCATCATCGACGAATACTACGGTTCGTCCGAGGGCGTCGGTGTCTCGTTCATCCGCGCCGAGGACTGGCTGGAACATCCCGGTTCGGTGGGCAGGCCGCTGGTCGGCATCCCGCACATCCTCGGTGCGGACGGCCGCGAGCTGCCGCCCGGACAACCCGGCGACATCTATTACGAGGGCGGCCTGTCGTTCAAGTACCTGCACGACCAGGAGAAGACCGCCGCGGCATTCAACGCGCAGGGCTGGGCCACCGTCGGCGATGTCGGCTACCTGGACTCCGACGGCTATCTCTACCTGACCGATCGGCGCCATCACATGATCATCTCCGGGGGAGTCAACATCTACCCGCAAGAGGCCGAGGATCTGCTGATCTCCCACCCGAAGGTGCTTGACGCGGCGGTCTTCGGGATTCCCGACGAGTCGATGGGGCAGTCGGTGAAAGCCGTTGTCCAGCCTGTTGATCCGACCGACACGACCGACCGTTTCGCCGACGAGTTGCTGGCTTGGCTGCGCGATCGCCTGGCTCACTACAAGTGCCCGCGGACGATCTCATTCGAGGCGCAGTTGCCGCGTTCGGAGGCGGGCAAGTTGTACAAGGACGTGCTGGTGGACAAGTACGGCGCCGGCTAGCAGGGCCGGGGCGAGCTGGCCCGACCCTCAGCCGATGTGCAGCGCGACGATCTGCCACGCCGTGCCGTGGCCGGCCGCGCCCACCCGCTCGATGCGGCAGGCCAGCGCGTGCGTGCGCCGGCCGCGCCGGTAGGTGCCGAACGCCTCGACGGCGGTAGCCGGCTCGGAGGATCCTGCCGGTTGGACGCGCACCCGCTGCAGTGTCGCCGGCTCGCCCCGCGGCGCCGCTGCGCCCGGGCGCGCCGATTGCACCGATTCGGCCAGCCCGGCGGCGAGCAGCGGATGCAGGTGTTTGGCCGGGCGGCGCTGGTCCACGACTTCCAGGACCCGGCGCAGCGCGGCATCGGCGAACACCGCGGCCGACTGCAGCGCCGCCGGCAGCCCGCCGCGCGCGGGCCGGTCCGCCCGCATTCCCGGCGGATGACCGCGGCGGGGCCGCGACAGCGGCGCCGATGCCCGCTGTACCGGCCGGCGCGGCAACGCCGCGCGGGCCGGGGGTTCGTAGTCGATCACCGGCGCGACGGTCGAGCGCACGGCTGGGGTGTGGTCGGTGGTCATTGCAGCTCTCCACGGTCGATCCGATCGGACGGGCCCGCTGGAGAGTGGCAGGTGTCCGGCGATCATCGCACAATCGCGGCATGGCCGTATCCGCGTGCGCCGCGCGGCTGGGGCGGGCTACCGTGGGCGGCAGTGTTTTTCTCCGGTTCGGGGTGCCCTCAGCGCCCATTCGGATCGAGTCAGCAGGGAGGGCGGGCCGCATGGTGAACCGGTTGTCGGCGACGGATGCGTCCTTCTACCGCCTGGACAACACCACCACGCCGATGTACGTACAGTCGCTGTACATCCTGCGCAACCCGCGTGGCGGGCTGGCCTACGAGAAGTTGCTGGCCACCGTCGAGCAACGGCTGCCGCAGATTCCGCGTTACCGGCAGAAGATCCGCGAAGTCACGATGAACCTGGCCCGCCCGGTGTGGGTGGACGACCACGAGTTCGACATCACCTATCACGTGCGCCATCTGGCGGTACCGTCTCCCGGCAGCGACCAGCAGTTGCACGAACTGACCGCCTACCTCGGCCAGCAGTCGCTGGACCGGCTTCGGCCGCTGTGGGAGATGTATCTGATCGAGGGCCTGGCCGACAACCGGATCGCGCTGTACATCAAGTCGCATCAGGTGCTGGTCAACGGAATGGCGGCGCCGGCCCTCGGGCACGTCCTGGTCGACCGGACGCAGCGCCCGCCGCCGTTCGACGAGGACATCTGGGTGCCGCGGCGCGAGCCCGGCGCCGCCGAACTGGTCCTCGGCGCGGTCGGGGATTGGGTGGCGGCGCCGCGAACCCAGCTGCAGGCGGTGGGATCGACGGTCGGCAGCCCGCTGACCTGGCTGGGCCGCAAGGCATTCGACACGGCACGGACGATCGCACGCGGAACGGCGCCGAACACTCCGCTCAACACCCAGGTGTCGCAGAACCGACTCTTCACGGTGGCGCAGGGCGCACTGGAGGACTACCGCACGGTACGGGCCCGCTACGACTGCGCCATCAACGACGTGGTGCTCGCCGTGATCACCGGGGCCTTGCGAAATTGGCTGCTGTCCCGCGGCGAGCCGGTCGGATCGACCCGGAAGGTGCGGGCCATGGCCCCACTGTCGGTGTACCCGGACCATGAATACGACACCGCGGGTCAGCCCATCGGTGCGGTCACCCCGTTCCTGGTGGATCTGCCGGTCGGAGAACCCAATCCGGTGGTCCGGCTCTCCCAGATCGCCTACGCCACCGAATCGCATCCCACCTCGACCGGATTGGTGGACGCTCGCACCATCCTGACCGTGTCGGGGTTCGCGCCGCCGACTCTGCACGCGATGGGCGTTCGGGTCGCGACCGCCTTCGCCGGGTTCTCCGGGCGGGTGTTCAACCTGTTGATCACCAATGCGCCCGGCGCCCAGCGTCAGCTCTACGTCTGCGGCGCCAAACTGCTCGAGACCTACAGCGTGCCCCCGCTGCTGCCCAACAAGGCGTTCACCATCGGGGTCACGTCCTACAACGGCACCCTGTACTACGGGGTCAACGCCGACCGCAAGTCGATGAGTGACGTGGGGCTGGTCTCGGCGCTGTTGGACGAGGCGCTCGCAGAACTGCTGGAGGCGGCCACATGACCGGCGAGCCCGCCGAGCGCCCGATCGCCGACGACGTGTACAACGCCGCATTGCAGCGCCTGCAGATCGAATTCGTCAAGCTTCAGGAGTGGGTACGCGGTACCGGCGCCCGGGTCGTGGTGATTTTCGAAGGCCGCGACGCGGCCGGAAAAGGCGGTGCCATCAAACGCATCACCGAAGGCCTCAACCCGCGGGTGGTGCACGTGGCGGCGCTTCCGGCGCCTACCGAACGCGAACGCGGGCAGTGGTACTTCCAGCGCTACGTCGCGGCATTGCCCGCTCGCGGCGAGATCACGCTGTTCGACCGGTCCTGGTACAACCGCGCCGGCGTCGAGAAGGTGATGGGGTTCTGCACGCCGGACGAGCACGCGCGGTTCCTGGCGCAGGCACCGGTCTTCGAGCAGCTGTTGATCGACGACGGAATCCTGTTGCGCAAGTACTGGTTCTCGGTCTCGCAGGGAGAGCAGCTGCGTCGGTTTCGCAAGCGGCGCAACGATCCGCTGCGGCAGTGGAAGTTATCCACGATGGACCTCGAGGCGGTGAACCGCTGGGACGACTACTCCCGGGCCCGCGACGAGATGATGGCGCACACCGACGTCGCGGGAAGCCCCTGGTACGTGGTCGAGTCGGAAATCAAGAAGAACGCGCGACTGAACATGATGGCGCACCTGCTGTCGACGATTCCCTATACCGAGGTGGTGCTCCAGCCGGTGGACCTGCCGGAGCGGCCCGCCGTCACCGGGGACTATCAGCGCCCCGATCGCGACAACTACCACTACGTCGACGATTACGCCGCCACACTGATGGGCGAGGCGTGAGCAGCCGCGGCACGGCGAGTTAGGGTCTGGCTCATGCGGGTCTACATCCCGGCGACGCTGGACATGCTCACCCAGCTGGTCGCCGACGGTTCACTACGTCCGGTCAGCGGGACCGCGTTCGCGGTGACACCGGCCCTGCGGGAGTCCTACGCGCACGGCGACGACGACGAACTGGCCGAGGTGGCACTCGGCGAAGCGGCATTGGCATCACTGCGGCTGCTCGGTGCTGCCCAGGCGAGCACCGTGGCGTCGGCCGAGGCGAGCCTGCCCACTCGCAGGGCGGTGCTGGTCGCCGAGGTCGAGCCGGTCACCGCCCGTCCCGACCTGGATACCGCCGTGGTGCGGCTGGACGGGCCGGTCGAGATCGGCGACGTGGTCGCGGCGTATGTGGACAACGCGGCCGCCGAACCGGCGGTGCGCGCGGCGGTGGCCGTGATCGACCACGCCGACCTCGGCGACGAGGATGCCGAGCTGACCGTCGGCGACGCCCAGGATCACGACCTGGCCTGGTATGCCACCCAGGAGCTGCCGTTCCTGCTTGACCTGCTCTGATGCCGGCCGGGACAAGCTACGCTACCGTAGGTTTATCGACCTTCGGGTTAGCGAGCAGGGGCAATCAGTGAGCAAGAAGCATTCGTCGATCACCGCCAACGTGGGGGACACCAGGCGGCCGACCGTCGCCGGGGCGGACCGTCATCCGGGTTGGAATGCGCTGCGCCGCATCGCCACCCGGATCACCACGCCGCTGCTGCCGGACGACTATCTGCGGCTGGCCAACCCGCTGTGGTCGGCCCGCGAACTGCGCGGGCGGGTGCTGGAGGTGCGGCGGGAGACCGCCGATTCGGCGACGCTGGTCATCAAACCCGGTTGGGGATTTCACTTCGACTACTCCGCCGGGCAGTACATCGGCATCGGCCTGCTGGTCGATGGGCGCTGGCGCTGGCGGTCCTACTCGTTGACGTCGGCCCCGGTGAGCGGGGCGCGCACCATCGCCATCACCGTCAAGGCGATGCCGGAAGGCTTTTTATCCAGCCACCTGGTGGACGGCGTCACGCCGGGCACCGTGGTGCGGCTGGCCGCTCCCCAGGGCGAATTCGTGCTGCCCGACCCGGCCCCGGCCACGGTGCTGTTCCTGACCGCCGGGTCCGGGATCACGCCGGTCATGTCGATGCTGCGCACCCTGGCCCGCCGGGACGACATCACCGACGTGGTGCACCTGCACTCGGCGCCCACCGCCGCCGATCTGCTGTTCGCTGAGGAGTTGGACGCCCTGGCGCGTGAGCACCCCGGCTACCGGCTGCTGTTTCGCGCCACCCGCTCCGCGGGCCGGCTGGACCTCTCCGGGCCCGATGCGCTCGACGCCGAGGTTCCCGACTGGCGCGGCCGGCAGGCCTGGGCGTGCGGGCCGGCGGCGCTGTTGGGTGATGCCGAGCGCATCTGGGCGGCAGCCGGGATCGCCGAGCAGCTGCACATCGAGCGATTCACGGTCGCGCGTACCGCAGCGGCGCAGGGCGGGGGGACCGTCACCTTCGCGGCCAGCGGCAGAAGCGTCGTCACCGATGCGGCGACGACCCTGCTCGAGGCGGGGGAGAGCGTCGGGGTCCAGATGCCGTTCGGCTGCCGGATGGGCATCTGTCAGTCCTGCGTGGTGGAGCTGGTGGGTGGTCAGGTCCGTGACCTGCGCAGCGGTGCCGACCATGAACCGGGGACCCGCATTCAGACGTGTGTCTCGACGGCCGCCGGCGACTGCGAGCTGGACGTCTGACAGTTACCGGTTGGTAACCTACGGGAACGTAGGTTACGATTGAGTAGGTCAAGAACCAACACAATTCTGTGGAAGGCGGTCTGATGGCGGTAACCGACGTCGAGGTGTTCGCGCACCTGAGCGACGCCGATGTGGAGAACCTCGCCGCTGAGCTCGACGCCATCCGCCGCGACATCGAGGCCTCCCGCGGCGAGCGCGACGCCCGCTACATCCGCCGGACCATCGCCGCCCAGCGCGTGCTCGAGGTGACCGGCCGGGTGCTGCTCGCCGCCGGCACCCGCCGCTCGGCCCGCTGGGCCGGCACCGCGACCCTGGGGGTGGCCAAGATCATCGAGAACATGGAGATCGGCCACAACGTCATGCACGGCCAGTGGGACTGGATGAACGACCCGGAGATCCACTCCAGCGGCTGGGAGTGGGACATGGCCGGGTCGTCCAAGCACTGGCGCTTCACCCACAACTTCGCCCACCACAAGTACACCAACATCCTCGGGATGGACGACGATGTCGGCTACGGCCTGCTGCGGGTCACCCGCGACGTGCCCTGGAAACGCTTCAACCTGTTCAACGTGTTCTACAACGCCATGTTGGCGATCGGCTTCGAGTGGGGAGTCGCGTTGCAGCACTTGGAGGTCGGCAAGATCTTCATGGGGCGCAGCGACCGTGCGGCGAGCCTGGTGCGGCTGCGGGAATTCTCCGCCAAGGCCGGCCGGCAGCTGTTCAAGGATTACGTCGCCTTCCCGGCTTTGACTGCGCTGTCACCCGGCGCGACGTTCGCCTCGACGGTGAAGTCCAACGCGATCGCCAACGTGATCCGCAACGTGTGGTCCAATGCGATCATCTTCTGCGGCCACTTCCCTGACGGTGCCGAGAAATTCACCAAGACCGACATGGTCGGCGAGTCACGGGGCCACTGGTATCTGCGGCAGCTGCTGGGCAGCGCCAACATCGACGCCGGGCAGCCGATGCGGTTCTTCAGCGGCAGCCTGTCGCATCAGATCGAACACCACCTGTACCCGGACCTGCCCAGCAATCGTTACCCCGAGATCGCGGTGCGGGTGCGACAGGTGTGCGAGAAGTACGACCTGCCCTACACCTCCGGGCCGTTTCTGGTGCAGTACGGCAAGACCTGGCGCACCATCGTCAAACTGTCGCTGCCGGACCGGTTCCTGCGCGACACCGCCGACGACGCCCCGGAGACCCGCAGCGAGAAGATGTTCGCCGAACTGGAGCCCGGCTACTCCGGAACCGACCCGGTGACCGGGCGGCGCCGCGGACTCAAGACCGCGATCTCGGCCGTGCGGGGCTGGCGCCGGGACAAGCGGATCGACCGACTGGCGGCCTGAGCGCGGCCTGCCGCAGGCCGCTAAGCCTCGCGGAGCGTCGCCAACAGCTGCCGTGCCGCGGTGACCCGCCGTGCGGCCGGCCCGATGAGGGTGTCCAGGGCGCACTCGGGATCGGCGGGGGGCCCCAGATGCCCACAGCCGCGCGGACATTCGATGATCGTCTCGGCGAGGTCGGAGAACGCCATCAGTACGTCGTCGGGGGCGATGTGGGCCAGCCCGAACGATCGGATGCCCGGGGTGTCGATCACCCAGCCGGATCCGACCAGCCGCAGCGCCACCGACTGGGTGGAGGTGTGCCGCCCGCGCCCGAAGTCGGTGACTTGACCGACAGCTCGGTCAGCTTGTGGGACAAGACGATTCACCAGCGTTGATTTGCCGACACCGGAATGGCCCAGCAGCACCGTGATCCGGCCGACCAGCAGCTCGGCGACCGCCTCGAGCGGGTCGTCACGGCCCGCGGTGACCACCGTGAGGTCCAGATCGGCGAACTGACCGGCGAACGGCTCGGGCTCGGCCAGGTCCGTCTTGGTCAGGCACAGAATCGGTGCCAGGCCACCGGCGTAGGCGGCGATCAGGGCCCGCTCGACCAAGCCGGTGCGCGGCGGTGGATCGGCCAGGGCCACCACGATCAGCAGCTGATCGGCGTTGGCGACCACCACCCGCTCGGTCGGATCGGTGTCATCGGCGGTGCGCCGCAACACCGTTCGCCGCGGCCCGCGCCGCACGATGCGGGCCAGCGTGTCGGGCCGGCCGGACAGGTCCCCGACCACGTCGACATGATCGCCGACGACGATCGGAGTGCGGCCCAGCTCGCGGGCGCGCATCGCGGTGACCTGGCAGTCCGGGTCATCGTCGAGCACACAACCCCAACGGCCGCGGTCGACGCTGACCACCATCGCCGATTGCGCGTCGGCGTGCTCGGGGCGGATTTTGGTGCGCGGGCGGGAGCCACGGCCGGAACGGACCTTGACGTCGGACTCGTCGTAGTCGCCGGGCTTCAAGCGCTCGAACCCGAATCGGCCAGCATCTCCGCCCACATCCGGGGGAACGCGGGCAGCGTCTTGGCGGTCGTCTCGATGTCCTCCACCTCGACCTCGGGGACCCGCAATCCGATGATGGCGCCGGCGGTGGCCATCCGGTGATCGGCATAGGAGTGCCAGGTTCCGCCGTGCAGCGGTGTCGCGGTGATCACCAGGCCGTCGGCCATCTCGACGCTGTCGCCGCCGAGCCGGTTGAGCTCGGTGGTCAACGCCGCCAACCGGTCGGTCTCGTGCCCACGCAGATGCGCGATACCGCGCAGGTGCGACACCGATCCGGGCGCCGCCAGGGCCGCCAGGGCCGCCACCGTGGGGGTGAGTTCGCCGACCGCGCGCAGGTCGACGTCGAAGCCGGCATAGCTGCCCGGTCCCGTCACCTGCAGCTGGGAATCGGTCTGGCGTACCAGCGCACCCGTCCTGCCGATGATGTCGATGATCGAATCGGCCGGTTGAACGCCGAGGGCCGGCCAGTCGGTGATGCGCACCTCACCCCCGGTGACCACGGCGGCTGCCAGGAACGGGGTGGCGTTGGACAGGTCCGGCTCGATCTCCCAGTGCCGAGCCGCCGGAGTCGCCGCTCGCACCCGCCAGCGGTTGCCGGTGGAGTCGTCGACATCGATTCCGGCCTGGCGCAGCATCGCCACCGTCATCGCGATGTGCGGCGCCGACGGCAGGGACGTGCCGGTGTGCACCACGGTCAGTCCGTCGTCGAACGCGGCGCCGACCAGCAGCAGGCCGGAGACGAACTGCGAGGACGCCGACGCATCGATCTCAACGGTGCCACCGGCGACCGACCCGGTGCCCTTGATCGCGAACGGCAGTGTGTCACCCTCGACCGCGATACCCAGGCCGCGCATCGCGTCCAACAGCGGCGCGATCGGCCGGGTCCGGGCCTGCTCGTCACCGTCGAAGATCACCGTGCCGGTGCTCAACGCCGCCAGCGGCGGCACGAACCGCAACACGGTGCCGGCCAGGCCGCAGTTCAGCCGGGTGTCCGGCTCGGGGTCGATCTCGCCGCTGACCGTGACCTGGTGGGCCACCGCCTCGACCCGCAATCCCAGAGCCCTCAGCGCGTCGAGCATCAGGTCGGTGTCGCGGCTGCGCAGGGCACCGGAGAGGGTGGAGACTTCGCCGCCGCGCGCCGCGGCCAGCGCCGCCAGAATCAGAGCCCGATTGGTCTGGGACTTCGAGCCGGGCACGGTGACCGTCGCGTCGATAGGGGTGCTGAGGGTCGGTGCCGGCCAAGTCGTCACGGTTTCATCCTGCCAGCGTTTCGCCGGCGCCGGTATCCGGCGCACGTGGGGCCTTCTTTGCCGGTTGGCCGCTTTGCATCACCCGGCCGTTCACCCGGGATCGTTACGATCGGCGGCATGGCTCTGGCAGCGGGCTCGATTTTTGCTGAGTACACCATCCTCAAACTGCTGGGCGCCGGCGGGATGGGCAAGGTGTATCTCGCGCAGCATCCGCGCCTGCCGCGCCGTGATGCGTTGAAGGTTCTTCGCCGGTCGTTGAGTGCCGACGACGAGTATGAGGAGCGCTTCCGGCGGGAGGCCGAGGCCGCCGCGGTGCTCGATCACCCCAACATCGTGCGGGTGCACGATCGCGGCGAACATCGCGGTCGGCTGTGGATCGCCATGGAGTACGTCGACGGCGAGACGCTCGGCGAGCTGGTCTGCCGCAGGTTTCCGGCCGGCATGCCCGCCGCGTCCGTCATCCCGATCGTGGCGTCCATCGCCGATGCGCTCGACTATGCCCACCGCAAAGGTGTGGTGCACCGCGACGTCAAACCCAGCAACATCCTGGTGACCGAGCAAGACGACGGCGAGCTGAGTGCCGTGCTGGCCGATTTCGGCATCGCCCGGCAACTGAGCGGTCCCAGCGGGCTGACCGCGAGCAACCTGGCGATCGGCACTATCGCCTACGCCGCGCCGGAGCAGCTGATGGGTTCGGAGGGGCTGGAATACGCCGACCAGTACGCGCTGGCCGCCACCACGTTCCAGATGCTCGCCGGGACGCCGCCGTTCCAGCACGACAACCCGGTGACCGTCATCAGTCACCATCTGAATACGCCACCGCCGCTGGTCAGCGAACATCGTCCCGAGCTGCAACCGTTCGACGACGTGCTCGCTGCCGCGCTGGCCAAAGACCCGGCCGAGAGATTCCGGAACTGTTCGGATTTCGTCGCTGCGCTCGCTGAGCAGCTGGACGACTCGGGCGCCGACGAGGCCTCCGACGCCGCCAGCACCGTCGTTCGGGGCATCCCCCGGGCGGTGGGGCCCGCCGCGGTGCCGCGAGGCCGGCTGGCGGCACTGGCTCGCCCGGCCGTCGTGCTGCCGCTGGCCCTGGTGCTGGTGGGATCGGTGGCGACCGTCGTTCCGCGGATGCTGGCCGACGAGCCGGCGGAGACGGCGACCGCGGCCGATCAGGCACCGGCCGGCGTGGTGGCGCCGCCGGTCCAGGCGCCGGCGTTCGAGGGGACCTACCGTGTCGATGCGAACCGGGCGGGGGAGAAGTACAACGGTGTCCCCAACCCGCGGCCGCCCAACGTGAGCACCTGGTGGGCCGTCCGGTCGTCTTGCGACACCAAACTGTGCACCGCCACGGCGACGATGCTCGACCAGAAGGACCACCACAAGGTGGCCGCACTGCCCGACGGCGGCACCGAGATGGTTCTCGAATACGACGGCGGCACCTGGCGGTCTCGGCCGCAGCAGCTGCAGGCGCCATGCGTGGGCGCCGACGGGCGGCTGGGCAACCAATCCACCACGCAGGTGCTGACACTGGAGCCGACCATCCCGGGTGTGCTGCACGGCGCGATGGTCGCCACCGTCGACACCAACGAGTGCGGTCAGCGTGGGGCCCAGATCTGGGTCCCGGTGGTCGCCAGTCGTTTCGGTGATGCGCCGGCAGAGATCATCGGTGACGTCGAGACGAAGCCCGCCAGACCGGCCTGATACCGGCGTCGCCCGGCCTCGGGCATGGCGGCGGGCAGCGACCGTTATCCGGCGCTGGGCGGCCGGTTCATCACGCGGTGGCGGTAGCCGTAGCGCGGCACGAACCGGAAGCCGGTGGCCCCGCCGGCAGCAGCAGCACCGGCCCCGGGCATGCCGGCCATTCCGGGGATACCGGCCATGCCGGCCCGGGGCATCACGCCGGCCTCCGCCGCGGCAGTCGTTGCGATCCGGCTGGACACCAGCGTAGCCGCGGACGGGTTGGCCGAAGCAGGCGCGACGGGCCAACTCTGCGGCACCGAAAGGGCTCCGATTTGGATGCCGCGCCCCAGCGCGGCCGACGGCGTAGCGGCGCCGAAACCCGGTGTGTGGGCGGCGGCGGTCCCCACGCTCTTGGTCGCCTCTACGGCCGGCGCCAGGGTCGCCAAGAATGCCTTGGAGTCCGCGACGGCCGGTCCGGAAACCTCCCAGCCGTTGAGCCCCTGGCCGACGGAGTCGCCGATCCGGAAGAGACCCATGGACGAGTTGGCGAGGCGGGTGTAGGTCGTCAGCTGATTGACCATCTGTTGCAGGGCTGCCGTGGTAGGCGGCACGGTGCCGCTCCCCGGTGCGGCTGGTGACCCGGTTGCGGTGCCCGCCTGGGCGAGCGACTGCGCCGTGGTCAGCGCCTGCGACGACGCCTGCGTTGCGGCGGAGTTGCCGGCGGCCTGGGTGGTCGCGACGGCCTGCCCGGCGGGTGCGGCCGGATTGGTGGTCTGTGGTGGCGAGGTGAACTCCGAAAGCTGTGAGGCCGCGGCGGAACCGCCGGCATAGCCGTACATCGCCGCGGCGTCCTGCGCCCACATCGCCGCGTAGTGTGCTTCGGTCGCCGCGATGGCCGGGGTGTTCTGGCCGAAGAAGTTGGTGGCGACGAGCGTCATCAGCTGAACCCGGTTGGCCAGCACCACCGGAGGCGGAACGGTCATCGCGTACGCGGCCTCGAAGGCGGCCGCGGCGGCTTTGGCCTGGCTGGCAGCCAGCTCGGCTTGGGCTGCGGTGGTCTTGAACCAGGTGGTGAACGGCAGTGCCGCGGCCGCCATGGCGGTGGCCGAGGGCCCGCGCCACGGGCCGCTGGTCAGATCCGCGATCGTCATGTCCACCGCGGCCGCGGTCAGGCTCAACTCTTCGGCCAGCACATCCCAGGCCGTCGCAGCTGCCAGCATCGGGCCGGAGCCGGCTCCCGCGTACATCCGTGCGGAATTGATCTCCGGTGGCAATGCCCCGTAGTCGATCACTTGGCCTCTTGGTGCTATCCGCCGAAGGGACGCCGTGGCATGACGGTCAACGCCGTCCCGTAGCGAGGCGCGCCGAACCCGCGGTATCCGGCACCGGCAGCGCCGGCCGCGGCCGCCGGAACGCCGGGCATACCGGGCATGCCGGTCGGGGGCGCCATCGGCGTCGTACCGAGGATTCCGCCGGCTGAGGGGACCGGTGCTGCAGCCGCAGGACCGACCGGCACCCAGGAGCCGCCGGAAACCGGTCCCAGTGCGCTCATCGGCGGTGCGGGCGGGACCCAGGCGGGCGGCACCGAGAGGCCGCCGATCGAGCCGGCCGCGCCCGAGGCGGCGTTGGCGGCACCCGATGCTGCAGCACCGGCGGCACCCGAGGCAGCACTGGAGGCGCCCTTCATCGCGTCAGCCCCCAACTTCTGCAGGCCGAGCACACCGCTGACGCCACGCCAGACCGCGCAGATGTTGTTCGACTGCAGGTTCGAGCCGGTCACCAGCTGGGTCATCAGTTGGTTGCTCAGGTTGTAGTTCGGGTCGTTGAGGATGTCCTGGGCGGGGTTGCCGGTGCTGTCGGCCGACTGCGCCGTCAGCGAGTTCACCAGGCTCTGCAACGTGCCGGATGCCTTGGTGGCCTGGGTCGTCGAGGCACTGCCGACCGCCTGGGCGACCGCGTTGCCGGTGGCGGCCTCCCCGCCGGGGTTGGTCGGGTTCGGCGGCGCGGTGAACTCATTCAACGTGGTCGCTGCGCTGGACTGGGCGTGATAGCCGTACATCGCCATCGTGTCCTGCGCCCACATCTCGCCGTGCTCGGCTTCGGTGGCCGCGATCGACGGGGTGTTCTGCCCGAGGATGTTGGTGGCGACCAACTGCTGCAACTGTTGGCGGTTGGCCGTGACCGCCATCGGCGGCACGATCGTCGCGCGCGCCGTCTCGTAGGCGGCTGCGGCGGCACGGCCCTGCCCGGCGGCCTGCTCGGCCTGCGCAGCGGTGAGCTCCATCCAGTTGATGTAGGGCGCCGCCGCGGTGGCCATCGTCGCCGAGGCCGGCCCCAGCCATTCCTCGGAAGTCAGCTGGTTGATCACCGCACGATACGAGGCCGCAACGGATTTCAGTTCGGCGGCCAGGGCGCTCCATGCCGACGACGCCACCGTCATCGGTTCCGAGCCCGGACCGGAATAGATCTTGGTGGAAGTCACCTCCGGTGGCGACGACAAGTAATCCATCGCCGTGGCCTAACCGGCCGCGGCGGCGTTGGCCGCCTCGGTGGCGGCGTACGCGCCGGCCCCGCTGCTCAAGGCGTTGACGAACATCTCGTGGACGGCCGCGGCCTGGGCGCTGACGGCCTGGTAGGCCTGGGCGTGCGCGGCGAATTGTGCCGCGGTCAGCGCGGAGACCTCGTCGGCGGCGGCCGGAACCACGCCGGTGGTCGGTGCCGCTGCTGCGGCACTGTGGGCGGTCATCGCCGACCCGATTGTCCGCAGGTTTGCAACCGCGGCCATCAGTGCCTCGGGTTGCGTTGTTACGAACGACATAACGCTCCTCGTCGAGTCCTTCGTGGTCTGCGATCGTCGAGATGCGGATCGCGCACCTGTTTGGGTACACCGCCGACGCTAGGCGATCTGAACGCGGCGACCCACCCGTGAAGGGGGCTTTTCGGAGACTGTCAGCAGTTGTTCACCGACCGTTCGGAACCGACTCGATTCATTCACCGATCAGCACTCCGAAGTCGGGCAACCGTCACCGGCGGTTCACCTTCAGTTCAACCCGTCGGCCAGCAGCGCCAGCGTGGATTCGCGTCCCGGCGCGGTGGCCGGGTCGCTACCTCGCCGGGCCGAGGCGACCGGATTGAGCATCACCTCGTCGACTCCGAACCGGCGGGCGAGCTCCCGCAACTGTGCCAGCGCCTCGGTAGGCGTTCCCAGCACGGCGCGATCGAGCTCGCCGCCGGCGACGCGGTGCTGCTGCGGGGTGAGCGTCGCCTGCTGGGCTTCTTCGACCAGTTCCAGGCGGCCCGGCGGCTGGCCGGTCGCCGTTCGCGCCTGCAGGTGCAGGTGGGGAAGTATCAAAGCGGTTGCCTCCGAGTGTGTTTCGGCGACAACAGTGTTGACGGTCAGGAAGGTGATCGGCTCTGCGGCGACCTCGCTGGGCACGAAATCCGACCGGTAGAGCGCCAGGGCCTCGGCGGTGTGCTCGCCGAACAGGTGATGGCCGAACACGTAGGGAAGACCTTTGGCGGCGGCGATGCGGGCCGACTCCATCGATGACCCCAGCAGGAAGACGCGCGGCGACGTCAGCGCGTGCGGGGTCGCCCGGAGGACATAGCTGCCGTCGGGCAGCTCTACCGACACGCCGGCGGGGCCCAACAGGGCGATCAGGTCGTCGAGGTGGTCGGGGAAGTCGACGACGTTCTGGTCGGCAGAACCGCTTCGGCCGGCCGGACCGCGCAACACCATCGACGCCACCGGGTCGGCGCCCGGTGCTCGTCCGATGCCCAGGTCGATGCGGTCGGGGTAGGCGGCCTCGAGCAGCGCAAACTGCTCGGCCACCGCCAGGGGCGCGTGGTTGGGCAGCATCACCCCGCCCGAGCCGACCCGCATCCGCGAGGTGGCGGCCGCCAGCATCGCGATCAGCACCGCGGGGCTGGTCGCCGCGACCGACGGGATGTTGTGGTGCTCGGCGACCCAGTACCGGCGGTAGCCGAGCCGGTCCGCCAGCTTCGCGAGGCGCAGGGTGGCCGCCAGCGCGTCCGCACTGGACTGGTCGGTGCGTACCGGCGCGAGGTCGAGCACTGAGAGGCGCACAGCGGCGATCTTGCCATCACCGGGCCGGTCATCGCCGTTCGTACACCGCCCGTTCTGTTGTCGTTCACCGGCGTCACGCACAGTGGTCAGCGATGAGCAGCGATACCGAGTTCGTAGCGCCCGCGGATCCGCCCGAGCCCTGGGACATCGGCCGCCCGCAGCCGGCGGTGCAGCAGCTGGTGGCTTACGGGGCGCTGCGCGGCGAGGTCCTCGATCCCGGCACCGGTCCCGGACATCACGCGATTTACTATGCGGCACACGGCTATTCGACAACAGGAGTCGACCATTCCCCGGCTGCGATCGCGCAGGCGCAGCGCAACGCCGCGGCGGCCGGGGTGGCGGTCGACTTCCAGGTGGCTGACGCGGTCGAGCTCGCCGGGTTCGACGGCCGTTTCGACACCGTCGTCGACAGTGCGTTCTACCACGTGTTCCAGGACGATGAGGAAACCCAGCTGCGTTACGCGCGTGCTCTGCATCGGGCCACCAAGCCGCAGGCGCGGCTGTTCATGTTCGAGGCCGGCCGCCACAACGTCAACGGCTGGCAACTGGACGGCTTGTCACCGGAGCGCTTCGGGCCGCTGCTCACCGAGGCGGGGTGGCGTATCGACCACATCGGGACCACCACCTATCAGGGCACCTTCGACCCCAACGCGTTCACCGAGATGATCGCGGTGATGGAGGCGCTCGGCCGGGAGGACCTGACGGCGGGCGTCCGCGCGCTGGCGGAGCGGTTCGCGATCCTGCAGCCCCTGCTCGAAGACAACCTGGTGCACATGCCGTTCTGGGCCGTCACCGCCACTCGGCTCGATTAGCTGTCACCATGGAGGCATGTGCGGGCGTTTCGCGGTAACCATCGACCCGGCGCTGCTGGCCGAGCGGATCGACGCGGTCAACGAGGTTCCGGCGGACGCTGATTCGGGTCCGAGCTACAACGTGGCGCCGACCGACACCGTCGCGACCGTGGTCAGCCGCCACACCGACCCCGGCGACGTGCCGACCCGTCGGGTTCGGCTGATGCGGTGGGGGCTGGTGCCGCCCTGGACCAAAGCCGGTCCCGACGGTGCACCGGCCGCCGGTGGCCCGATGCTGATCAACGCCCGGGCCGACAAGGTCACCACCTCGCCGGCCTACCGCTCGGCCGCCGAAAGGCGGCGCTGTCTGGTGCCGATGGACGGCTTCTACGAATGGCGTGCCGAACCCGGCGGAAGCAAGGTTCGTAAGACACCGTTTTACATCCACGGTGACGGCGTGATGCTGTTCGCGGCCGGTCTGTGGTCGGCATGGCGTCCCGATAGGCGGCGTGACCCGTTGTTGAGCGTCACGATCGTCACCACCGCGGCGGTCGGGGAACTCACAGGCATTCACGATCGGATGCCGCTGCTCCTACCCGAAACCAGTTGGGACAGTTGGCTGGACCCGGACGCGCCGGTCGACACCGAGCTGCTGGCTCGCCCGCCGGAAGCGCGGGGGGTCGTCCTGCGCGAGGTTTCAACGCTGGTCAACAGCGTGCGTAACAACGGTCCGGAGCTGATCGCGGAGGCCGCCCCGCAGCCCGAGCAGACGACCCTGCTGTAGGTGCTAGCTGTACTCGGCAGGGACGTTGTTGACGATTTCGGTGCGAGAAGGGAGGACCTCCGGGCTTAGTGGAGATGTCTGACGTCTTCACACACTCGGAGGTCCTCGTGTCTCACGCTAATGCCCGCTTGACCGTTCATGGTCGTCAACTGCTGGTCGATCGAATCCTGACCGGCGGGCGCAAACCCGCGCATGTCGCCGCTGAACTCGGTGTATCACGGCAATGCGCCTATCGATGGGTCCACCGCTATCTCACCGAAGGATCGGCCGGTCTCGTCGACCGGTCCTCACGACCGCACCGGTGCCCGCGACGCACCGCCGCATCGGTGGAGACCGCCGTGGTCGAACTGCGTCGTTCCTCCCGTCGAGGCCAGGATTGGATCGGTACCGAACTCGCGGTGCCGGCACGCACGGTCTCGGCGATCCTGCGCCGCCACGAGGTGGCCTACCTACGCGACTGCGACCCGTTGACCGGAGCGCTCATTCGCTCGTCGAAAGCCACCACGGTGCGCTACGAACGGGCCCGGCCCGGCGAGCTGATTCACATGGACGTCAAGAAGATCGGACGCATTCCCGACGGCGGAGGATGGAAAGCCCATGGCCGCCAGGCCGGTGACACCGCCACACGCAAGAAGGCCCGGATCGGGTTCGACTACGTGCACTCGGCCATCGACGATCACTCTCGGCTGGCGTACTCGGAGATCCTGCCCGACGAGAAGGGCGCCACTTGCGGAGCGTTTCGCGCGCGCAGCTCAATACTTCACCACCCACGGCATCACTATCGAGCGCGTCATCACCGACAACCACTTCAGCTATCGCCGCTCCAACGACGTCGCCGCCACCATCACCGCGATCGGCGCCAAACACGTCTTCATCAAGCCCTACTGCCCATGGCAGAACGGAAAAGTGGAGCGCTTCAATCGCACCCTGCAGACCGAGTGGGCCTACCGCCAGGTCTTCACCACCAACGCCGCACGAAGCGCAGCTCTTGCTCCCTGGCTCGAGTACTACAACAATCAACGCCGCCACTCAGCCATCGGAGGCCAACCCCCAATCAGCCGACTGTCACCAACGTGACTGCCGAGTACAGCTAGCGGCCGACCAAGGCCCGCTTCTCCGCGGCGTACTCCTCGTCGGTGAGGATCCCGGCGCTGCGCAACTCGGCCAGCTCGCGCAGTTCGACATCGGCACCCATCAGCAGGCCGAAGGCAGACTCCGGCGTGAACTCCGGCAGCTCGTTGGGCCGCCGTGACGGTGGCCCGGGGGCGGCAGTGCTACCGGTGGTCGGAACCCGGCGGCCCGGGGCGGCACCCGCGCTGGCCCGACCCGCCAGGCCTGCCGCGGCCATTCCCACCGCCGGCACCATCGTCTCGCCGGCGGCCACGGCTCCGGCCGCCGACGTGCCGGCGGCCGCCAAGGACACGCCGACCTGACCGATCGCCGAGGGCACCGCAGAAGCCCAGGCCAGCGGCACGGACAAGCCGCTGATCGAGGTTGCCGAGGCCATGCTGGCCGTCATCGGTAACGCACCGGCCAATGCGGCCCGAGCCACTTCCTCGACCACCCCGAAGACGCCGAGCGGATCGATGAGGAAAGTGCCGAGCGCGTCGATGCCGAACGTGCCCATCGAGTCGACGATCAGTTCCAGGCCGGCGTTGGAGAGCTCGATGGTGGGGGCGCTGGCCGAGGCCGCGGCCGTGAGCGGCCCGATCAGACCGGCCAGCGCCGACACCCCCGTCGACGAACCGGCAGCGGTCGGGAGCGTGGAGCCCTGCAGCGCCTGGGTGAGCCCGGCGAGAAGGCCCTCGCCCTGCCCCTGGGCGGCGGTGGCGGCGGCCTGTCCCACCGCTTGCCCGGCTGCGGAGGCCTGGGCGGCCGCCCCGGCCGAGCTGGTGGTACGCGGCGGTTGGGTGAAGGGGACGAGCTTGCTGGCCGCGGCGGCCCCGGCGGCGTAGCCGGACATGGCGGTGGCGTCCTGGGCCCACATCTGCGCATAGTGGGCTTCGGTGGCCGCGATCGCGGCCGTGTTCTGACCCAGGAAATTGGTCGCGACCAGCGCCATCAGCAGGCTGCGGTTGGCTGCGATGACCGGGGGCGGCACGGTCATGGCGAATGCGGTCTCATAGGCCGCGGTGGCGGCCCTGGCCTGGATGGCGGTCTCTTCGGCCTGGACCGCGATCGCGCGCAGCCACTGGGCGTACGGTGCGGCGGCCGCGGCCATGGCCGCGGCGCTGGGTCCGGCCCAGCCGGATGACAGCTCGGTGAGCACCGATTCGTAGGCGAGGCCCGCGGTGTTCAGTTCGGCGCCCAGCGCATCCCAGGACGACGCGGCCGCCAGCAACGGGCCCGCGCCCGCACCGGAATACATCCGGCCCGAGTTGATCTCCGGCGGTAAAAACGCAAAATCCATGGTGTTACCGGCCGAGTAGGCGCCGCTTCTCCTGCGCGAACTCTTCTTCGGTGAGGATCCCGGCATCGCGGAGGTCGGCCAGCTCCCGCAGCTCGCCGGAGATTCGGGTGATCGGACCGTTCAACGGACGTACCGGCGGTGGCTCCGGCTTCGGGTCATGTTGTTTGACGACCGGGCGCGGCACGCGCGGGGGAGCTGTTGCCTTCGCCTTCGTGGTCGCGGCGCCGCCACCGCGGCCGCGCCCGACGCCGGCGGTGGCGCGGCCGGCCAGACCGGCGGCGGCCATCGCGGCCAGCGGCAGCGCGGTGGCCCCTGCCGCGGTGGGGATGGCGCTCTCGGCGGCCGTCGGCAACGCCCCGCCGATCTGCTGGATCACCGTGGTGGTCGGGGCCGCGGTCGCCCAGGTCTGCGGCACCGACAAGCCGCTGAGGGTGGCTGCTTCGCCCATCTCGGCGCTCACCGGTGTCACCGCACTGGCCAGCGCCATCTCCGGCAGCAGTTCGCTCTCGATCTCGCCGACACCGATCAGGTCGATACCGAAGGAGCCGGCCGCGTCGACACCGAAGGTGCCGGCCGAGTCGATGACGAAAGTGCCGAACAGGCTGGCCGCCAGCGCCGCGTAGGACGCCGCCAGGCCGGGCTCGAGCGCCGCCGCCGACCCGACCGAACTCAACAGGGACGCGTTCGATCCGGCCGCCGCCGAACCGGGCGTGGTCAGGCCCTGCAGCGCCTGGGTGATCGCCGCGGCCACGGTGTCGGCGTGGCTGCCGGTCGCGGTGGCAGCCGCCTGTCCGACAGCGCCCGCCTGGTTGGCCGCCCCCGCGGGGTTGGTGGTCTTGGGCGGCGGGGTGAACGGGCTCAGCGTGCTGGCGGCGGCCGAACTGCCGGCGTAGCCGTACATCGCGGTGGCGTCCTGGGCCCACATCTCGTAGTAGTGGGCGTCGGTGGCCGCAATGGCCGCGGTGTTCTGGCCCAGGTAGTTGGTGGCCAGCAGGGTCATCAGTTGAGCGCGGTTGGCGGTGACGACCGGCGGTGGCACGGTCATCCCGAACGCGGCGTCGTAGGCTGCGGCGGCGGTTCTGGCCTGTGCCGCCGTGTGCTCGGCCTGGGCCGCGGTGGCATGCATCCACTGGGCATAGGGCGCGGCGGCGGCCGCCATCGCCGCGGAGCTGGGTCCGGCCCAGCCGCTGGACAATTCGTCGATCACCGAGTCGTAGGCCAGGCCGGCGGCGTTCAGTTCGGCCGCCAGTGAGCTCCAGGCTGTGGCAGCGGCAAGCAACGGTCCGGCGCCGGCGCCGGAATACATTCGGGCCGAGTTGACCTCCGGCGGCAGCATCGCGAAATCCATTGCTAGACCATTCTGTTGGCGGTAGGGATCATGGTCTCTCCTGAATTCCCCCAAGGTCGCGCCGGTCGAGGCGCCGCTGGGCGCACCACTGTCCGCAGTCGTCGGTGGCGACGGTAAACGGTGAACTTGAAGTGAACCTGAAGAATCCGGCGACCGACGAAAACCGGCCGCCGGGTGCTCCCCAACCGGGCGCGGCGGTGTTATCAATGGACATGGCCGATTCCCGGTCCGCCGAGCGGCGAGGCGGCAATCCCTCGGCGCGTGGCGCCGAGAGCTTCAGCGTGGGAACTCCGCGGGTGCTGGTGGTGGAGGATTCCGAGACCATCCGCGAGATGGTCAGCGAAGCGTTGGCCGACGCCGGCTATCTGACCGATGCTCAGGCCGACGGCAGCGGGCTGGAGGAGGTGCTCGACGGGTTCCG
Organism: Mycolicibacter terrae; assembly: GCF_010727125.1. Classification (NCBI taxonomy): domain Bacteria; kingdom Bacillati; phylum Actinomycetota; class Actinomycetes; order Mycobacteriales; family Mycobacteriaceae; genus Mycobacterium; species Mycobacterium terrae. The sequence goes on from NZ_AP022564.1 coordinate 1,185,432, forward strand.
GCCGGATCTGGTGGTGCTCGACGTGATGCTGCCCGGCCGCGACGGCTTCGCGCTGATGGATGTGATCCTGCGCTGGGGCGAGGTCGGCGTAGTGCTGCTGACCGCGCGCGACGGCCTGCCCGACCGGCTGCGCGGCCTCGACGGCGGCGCCGACGACTACGTGGTCAAGCCGTTCGAGCTCGCCGAACTGGTGTCGCGGGTCGGTGCGGTGCTGCGCCGGCGAGGCCGGTTGCCGGCGGCAGTGCAGTTCGGCGATTTGATGGTCGACGTCGACGCCGGGGTGGCCTCGCGTTCGGGGACCCCGTTGGGCCTGACCGCCACCGAGCTGCGGGTACTGGTCTACCTGGTGGAGCAGCGTGGCCGCATCGTCAGCAGCGCCCAGATCCTCAACGCGGTGTGGGGGTATGAGGCCTACGACCCCAACCTGGTTCAGGTCCATATCAGCGGCCTGCGACAGAAGCTGGAGGCGCACGGGCCGCGGATCCTGCACACCGTGCGCGGGATCGGCTACCGGCTGCAACTGTCGGCCTCATGACCGCCACGCCGTCGCTGCGCCGGCGTTTGACGGTCATGGTGCTGGCGCTGCTGGCGGTGTTGATGCTGACCATGGGGCTGGTGATCAACGCCTCCTTGACCGCGCTGGAGAACCACAGCCTGCACGAGCGATTGGCGTTGGCCACGCAGCGCGCGGATTCCCTGGTAGCACTGGGGATTTCACCTGAACAACTGGCCGAGCAACTCAACGGCGGCATCATCAGCGCACTCGTCGTCGCCGCGGACGGGTCCAGTTTCGGTGACCCTTCGATCGAACCCGACACGACCACCGGATCGAGAATTGCGCCCCCGCCGCTGGAACCCGATGAGACCGCGACGGTCCTGGTGCATCCCCTGGCCGACGGCGGACGGGTGATCCTGGTCGCCGATACCACCGAAGCCGCCGAGACGCTGAGCCGATTACGGCGCCTGATGATCGGCGCCGGGCTCGGGATTCTGCTCATCACGGCGATCCTGCTGGCCGGGGTGAGCCGGGCCATGCTCGCGCCGCTGGACCGGCTCACCGATCTGGCCCGCGACATCACCACCGGGGACCGGGGGAGTCGCCTGCGACCCGACCGGCCGAAAACCGAACTCGGCCGAGCTGCAAGCGCTTTCGACGACATGCTCGATGAGCTGGAGGACTCCGAGAAGCGCGCCCAGCGGGCCGCCGACCAAGCGCAGCGGGCCGAGGCCGCGGTCCGGCGATTCCTCGCCGACGCCGCCCACGAATTGCGCACCCCGATCGCCGGAATCCAGGCCGCCGCCGAACAGATCGCCGGCAAGGTCGGCCAGGATGTCGGCCAGTCCGACGGCCAGGACATCGTCGAGCCCGAAGTGCTCCGCCAGCACCGCCGCGCCTCCATGCTGCTCACCGAGGCCCGTCGGGCCACCCGGCTGGTCACCGACATGCTCGACCTGAGCTACATCGACGCCGGACTGCCGCTGGAGCTCAAGGACATCGACCTGATCGGGATCGTCGACACCCAGCTCGAGCGGGCGGCGCTGCTGGCCCCGCAACTGCACCTGGCCCGCACCGGCCTGGACACCCTGACCGTCCGGGCCGATCCCACCCGGCTGGCGCAGATCCTGTCGAATCTGCTGGACAACTCCCGCCGCTACACCCCGCCCGGCGGACACATCACCGTCGAGGTGAATCGCATCGATGGCGCCGCCGAAGTGATCGCCACCGACACCGGGATCGGCATCCGCGCCGAGGACACCGAGCGCATCTTCGATCGGCTGGTGCGCCTGGACAGTGCCCGTGGCCGGGACCACGGGGGCGCCGGGCTGGGCCTGCCGATCGCGCGTGCGCTGGCCGACGCGCACGGCGGCCGGTTGACCTGCGTCCCGCACTCCGGTGGCGCCTGCTTCCGGCTGGTCATTCCACTGCGGGCGGTTGAGCCGGGCCGTCCGGATGATTCCGGCTGATCGCTGGCAGACGGCCCGCCGATTGGGTACAACGGTGCGATGGAAGGTTCGTCGCACACGTCGGCCGGCCCGCCGATGTTGCACGCCGCGATGGCGCGGCGGCTATATCGCAGGTCGGTGGCGACCGGACAGATCAAACTGCCGGCTGTTCCGGGCATGCTCGAGGAGTACGTCAAGATGTGCGACACGGTGTTCGGTGGTTTGGGGGCGCCGTTCACCCCCGACCAACTGGAACTGCTGAGGGCGAACCTGCACAAGGAGTTGACGGCCGCCTTCGAGGCCTCGGCGCGGTCGAACATCATCATCACCTATGACGCCCCGGTCGGCGAGGTGCTCAATTACGTGATCCGCGCCGAATGGCACTCGATCGCGGGAGCGTACGAGAGCTGGGTCGCCACCAGGGAACCGCCGCTGTTCGGCACCGAACCCGATGCACGGGTCTGGTCACTGGCCGGCGAGGCCACCGATCCGCGGGCCTGCCGGGTGCTGGACATCGGTGCCGGGACCGGACGCAACAGCCTGGCCCTGGCCCGGCGCGGGCACCCGGTGGACGCGGTCGAGATGACGCCGGCGTTCGCCGACAACATCCGCGCCGATGCCTACCGCGAGGCACTGGATATCCGCGTCATTCCCCGTGATGTCTTCGCCGCCGGTGAGGACCTGCGCAGCGACTACCAACTGATCGTGCTCTCGGAGGTCACGCCGGATTTCCGGATCGCCGAGCAGCTGCGAGACATGTTCGGCCTGGCCGCCCAGCGGCTGGCCCCGGGTGGGCGTCTGGTGTTCAACGTGTTCGTGGCTCGTGACGGCTATCTGCCCGACCCGGCCGCCCGGGAACTCAGCCAGCAGTGCTACAACATGTTCTTCACCCCCGACGAGATAGCCGATGCCGCAGCCGGATCGGGTCTGCAGCTGGTCGCCGACGATTCGGTGCACGACTACGAGAAGGCCCATCTGCCCGAGGGTGCCTGGCCACCCACCGGGTGGTACGCCGAGTGGACTCGCGGCCTTGATGTGTTCGATGTCGAACCGCAGGCCTGCCCGATCGACATGCGCTGGCTGGTTTACCGCAAGCCGGCCGAATCCGACGGGAATACGGTGACGCGATGACCGGGTCCCTCACCGCGCATGACGCGCAGTGCCGCGACTTCTGGGCCGCGCTGTGTCCGCAGCTGTCGATCGACGGCGATGCCGACGCCCTGCCCGCGGCCGTCGGCGAGACCGACCCGCTGCTGGTGACCCTCAAACGCGAGGGCTACATCCGGGTGCCCGACGCTCTGCCGGAAGCGGCGGTCGCACCGATCCGCGACGCGGTGTCGACACTGTTCCGGCTGGGCATTCCGCTGCCGTTCGCGTTCGTCTACGACCAATTGTGGCTTGCGTTTCAGGGACTTTCGGCGTTTCTGACGGCGGTGCTCGGCGACGGTTATCGGGCGTTGCCCGACTTCTGGGTCTGGCACGTCAACCCCGACGACAACGCAACCGGTTGGGGGCCGCACCGCGACCGGGTGATCCCGACATTGGATGCCGACAACTCGCCGCACACGCTGACGGTGTGGCTGCCGTTCACTGATGCCACCCCGCTCAACGGCTGCATGTACTTCCTGCCCGCCCATCTCGATGATCGGTTCCAGCAGCGGCGCTGGGACGGCGCCGACAACACCGTCGTCTACAACCCGCAGAACATCCGCGCGGTGCCGGCCACCGCCGGCAGCGTGATGGCCTGGAATCAGGCGATCCTGCACTGGGGCGGGCGGGCCAGCCGGCTCGGGGACGCCCCGCGGATCAGTGCGGCGTTCGAATTCCAGCGTGCCGACCGGCCGGCGTTAAACAGTCCGCTGCTGGACCCGGGCCGGCTGCCGACATTCGGCGAACGGCTCGGGCTGATCGGCAAACAGGTGCTGCAGTACCGCCACATGTACCCGCTCGGCGACGACGTCGCCGCCATCGCCACCTCACTGGTGGAGCGCTTCATGCCGGGCACCGCCGTCGTACCGGTGGGGAACTCGACGTCGGCGGGCATGGCCGCGGCGTTCTGATCGGTGCGTCAGGGCCGAACTCACGGTTGCCGATAGCCCGGCGGGTTGACGGTGTCCACCCACAGATCCACGCCCAGGTCGCTGCCGGGCACGCAGTCATAGACCGACAGGTCGGAGACGCCGGACTCCAACAGTACGTCCTCGCACAGCAGTGAGTTACCGGTATAGGAGCCGGCCGGCCGGGTCACGATGGCGTAGGCGGCGTCGGCGTAGACATCGGGCGTGCGGGCCCGGGCCATCGCCTCGTCGCCGCCGAGCAGGTTCTGCACCGCGGCGGTGGCGATCAGGGTGCGCGGCCACAGGGTGTTGGACGCGATTCCGTGCGGACGCAGCTCTTCGGCCATACCCAGGGCGCACAGTGTCATCCCGAATTTGGCCATCATGTAGGCGGTCGGCTTGAGCCACTTGGGTTCCAGCCGGATCGGCGGGGACAGGGTGAGGATGTGCGGGTTGTCCCGGCCGATCATGTGCGGGATGCAGGCCTGCGACACCGCGTAGGTGCCGCGCACCTCGATTTCGTTCATCAGGTCGAAGCGTTTCAGCGGTACCTCGAGGATCGATCCGAGGTTGATCGCCGAGGCGTTGTTGACGCAGATGTCGATCCCGCCGAACCGCTCGACGGTCGCCGCGACGGCCTTTGTCACCGAGTCCCCGTCGCGGATGTCGCCGACGATCGGCAGCGCCTGCCCGCCGGCGTCCTCGATCTCGGCGGCCGCGGTGTAGACGGTGCCGTCCAGCTTTGGGTGGGGTTCGGCGGTTTTGGCGATCAGCGCGATGTTGGCGCCGTCGGCGGCGGCCCGCTTGGCGATTGCCAGGCCGATGCCGCGGCTGGCACCCGAGATGAACATGGTCTTGCCGGAGAGGGGTCCTGTGTTGGCCATGCTGGTCACCCTATGCCGCCGACGCCGTCGCACATCGCCGGATGGTCAGGGTTAGAAGGGCGGGGGATCGTCGCGGGCCGCGCGGCGCTTCGCCGCAGCGGCGGCTTGGGCGTCGAGCCGGGCCTGGTTGTGGTTGCGCTCTCAGCGGATGCGGTCGGCCCGGTCCTGGGCGCGGGTTCGGACCCGGGTCGGCATCATCAGGCTGCGATCGCCACCCGACGCGGGGCTGGTCGATGTCATGGCGGACTGATCCTGTCGGATGTCATCCCTCAAGACATCGGTGACAGTTCTGTATCAGGACATCGGTGACACGATCGGGGTGTTTGGTGGTGACACTTCTGGCTTGTTTGAGCGGTGGCTGCCGTTAATGAACCCGTTGATCCTCGTGTCCGTCTCGCGATCGTGCAGTGGCCTGATGACGCGCCACGTGGAGCGGTGACGACGTTCTGTGTCGAGCATCAGATCTCCCGCAAGACGTTCTATGCGATCCGGGCCAGGACCCGCACCGACGGCGCGACCGCGGCCCTGGAGCCGCGCAGTCGACGCCCGAGGAACAGTCCGACCCAACTCAGCGACGAGACCAAGCAGCAAGCCTTGGGCGTTCGCGCTGCGCTGGAGTCGTGCGGCTTGGACCACGGGCCGATCAGCGTTTTCGACAAGATGCACGCCATCGGGCTCGAATCGGTGCCCTCGGTCGCCTCGCTGGCCCGGATCTTCCGCCAGGCCGGCGTGTCCAAAGCTGAGCCGAGGAAAAAGCCCCGCTCGGCCTGGCGGCGGTTCGTCTATCCGGCGCCGAATGCGTGCTGGCAACTCGACGCCACCGGGTACGTGCTCACCCGTGGGCGTCAATGTGTGATCTTCCAACTCATCGATGACCACTCCCGCTACGCGGTCGCCTCCCACGCCGCCTGGGGTGAGACCTCCGAGGCAGCGATCGCGGTCTTTAACAAGGCCGTTGCCGCCCACGGTGTTCCCCAACGCCTGTTGTCGGACAATGGGATTGCGCTGAACCCGGCGCGGCGTGGATACCAGGGCCGGCTCGTCAAACACCTCTCCCGACTGGGCGTGGAGGCGATCACCGGCAAGCCATACAAGCCGACCACCCAGGGCAAAAATGAACGCTTCCATCAGACCTTGTTCCGCTACCTGGACAAACAACCGCTGGCGAGCACGCTGGCTGAGCTGCAGGCCCAGATCGACGCCTTCGACGACATCTACAACAACGAACGTCCTCATCAAGGGCTGCCTGGCCGCGTCACACCGCGCACCGCATGGGAGGCCACCCCGAAAGCCCAGGCCCCTCACCCCAAGACCGACCCGCCCTTGTTCGTCCGCGCTGCATCCAAGCGCTTCCAGCCGCAGCCACCACCACAAGACCTGCCCGCCGGCACTTACGTCACGACCCTGACCAGCGGTGGCGCATTCACCGTTGCCGGAGTCCGCTACCAAGTCGACGGCCGGCGCGGATTCGAACAGGTGTTGATCCTCATCGCTGGCGACACGATCACCGTGACTGACCTCGACGGCGAAGTCCTCATCGAGCACACCCGACCCGCACCGGGAGTCCGATACGTCGGCAACGGAAGATCCCGAGGCCCCCGTCAAGACCGATGAAACGTCACCGATGTCCTGACACACCAACCGTCACCGATGTCCTGATACAGAACTGTCACCGATGTCCCGAGACATCACACTGATCCTGTCGGACCCCCTTATACAATCGAACCTATGTTCGATCCCGACCCTGCCGCGGTTGGATCTGATCCGTGGTCTGATGTGGCGGGTCTCATCGATGCTGCGGGCTTCGCGGGCCGCGGCCGGCTCCAAGACCTGCACCCAGTAGTCGACCGCCTCGACGATGCGACTGCGCGACCATGTGCCCCACCTCGGCGCATTGCGCTCCAACCAGCGATCCAGCCGTGGAATGGCGCCGGGATCGAGCATCACCTCGCTGCGATGCACCACGGCCGAGACCAGCTGGAAATCCACCACCCCGGCGGCGAACAAGGCGCCGAAGCGGGGCAGTCGGTCGGCCAGGGCCAGACCTATCCGCAACTGCCCGGCCGCCCGGCCCCGGCTGATGCCCTGCGCCGCAGCGATCTCGGCGGCCACCGCCTTTCCAGCCGTCGACCGCTCAAATCTCCCGCCGGGCCCGACAGGATCAGTCCGACAGGATCAGTCCGACCGAACCTGGGCGGGCCGACTCGCGAAGATTGATGAATTAGATATATCAATGAATGAAATACAAGTATTTCAGAATATCAATACTGGTCATTACTGTTGAAACGTGACGACTTCCGCCGACATCGCCAGCGGTCAGCCCATGCGCGATCCCGTCGCGGTGCACGCCGTTATCACCGGCCGCGAAGGCGGCCCGGTCGTTGTGCTGTCCAACTCGCTGGGATCCACCCACCGGATGTGGGACGCCCAGATCGGCGCGCTGGCGGATCGGTTCCAGGTGGTGCGCTACGACACTCGTGGGCACGGCCACTCCCCGGTTCCAGGCGGGCCGTACACCATCGACGACCTGGCCGACGACGTGATCGCACTGCTCGACCGGCTCGGTGTCGAGCGGGCACACCTGGTCGGACTCTCGCTGGGCGGGATGACCGCGATGCGAGTCGCGGCCCGCAACCCCGAGCGGGTCGACCGGCTGGCCGTGTTGTGCACGGCAGCGCATCTGCCACCGGCCACCGCCTGGGAGGAACGGGCCGCGATGGTCCGCGCTCAAGGTGCCGGCGCGGTCGCCGCCGCGGTGGTTCAGCGGTGGTACACCCCGCAATACCTTGCGGCGCACCCCGGCGTGCGTGCCGAGAGCGAAGCGATGGTCGCGGCAACACCCGCGCAGGGCTACGCCGGCTGCTGCGAGGCGATCGCCGCCCTGGACGTCCGCGGCGACCTGGCGGCGATCACCGCCCCGACCCTGGCGATTGCCGGTGCCGACGACCCCGCCACCCCGCCGGCCAAGCTCGACGAGATCGCCGCCGGCGTCAAACACGGTCGGCTGCTGGTCGTTTCGCACGCTGCGCACCTGGCCAACGCCGAGCAACCCGAGGTCATCACGCCCGCCCTCATCGAACACCTGGAGCAACCGTGAGACGCGCCGCCGAGGATGCGGAGCGCAGCGACGAGGAGGAGAGGCGCACATGGCACTGAACAAAGTGGTCGAATCGGCCGCCGCGGCGGTCGCCGACATACCCGACCGTTCGAGCCTGGCCGTAGGCGGCTTCGGGCTGGCCGGTATCCCGTGGTTTCTCATCGAGGCCCTGCTGGAGCAGGGCGCCACCGACCTGACCATCGTGTCCAACAACTGCGGGGTCGACGGCGCCGGGCTGGGGCTGCTGCTCGACGCGCGGCGGATCAGCCGGGTCATCGCCTCTTATGTCGGGGAGAACAAGGAATTCGCCCGCCAGTACCTCAGCGGTGAACTGACCGTCGAGCTCACCCCCCAGGGCACCCTGGCCGAACGGATGCGCGCCGGCGGCAGCGGAATCGGCGCCTTCTTCACCCCCACCGGGGTCGGGACCGCCGTCGCCGACGGGGGACTGCCCTGGCGGTATCACCCCGACGGCAGCATCGCCATCGCCTCACCGCCCAAAGAGGTACGCAACTTCCGCGGCACCGACATGGTGCTCGAGGAGGGTATCGTCACCGACTATGCGCTGGTGCGCGCAGCGGTCGCCGATAAGGCCGGCAACTGTCAATTCCATGCTGCGGCACGCAATTTCAACCCCCCGGCGGCAATGTCTGGACGGACCACCATCGTCGAAGCCGAGCGGGTCGTCGAGGTCGGGGAACTTCACCCCGATGCGGTTCACCTGCCGGGAATCTTCGTCAAGCGAATCCTGGCACTCACTCCGGAGCAGGCCGCGCGCAAGGACATCGAGAAGCGCACCACCAGGCCCCGAGGACAGGAGGCGACGCGATGAGCTGGACCCGCGACCAGATGGCCGCCAGAGCGGCCCGGGAACTGCACGACGGTGACTACGTCAACCTCGGCATCGGTCTGCCCACACTGATTCCCGGTCACCTGCCCGACGACTCCAGCATCACGCTGCACGCCGAGAACGGCATCCTCGGCGTCGGGCCTTTCCCCTACGACCACGAAGTCGACCCGGATCTGATCAACGCCGGAAAGCAGACCGTCACGGTGTTGCCCGGGGCATCGTATTTCGACTCCGCGACCAGCTTCGCGATGATCCGCGGCGGCCATGTCGATGTGGCCGTGCTGGGCGGCATGCAGGTAGCGACCAACGGTGACCTGGCCAACTGGATGGTGCCGGGCGCCATGGTCAAGGGCATGGGCGGTGCGATGGATCTGGTCAGCGGCGTGCGCCGGGTGATCGTGCTGATGGATCACAGCACCAAGGCCGGCGCCGCCAAGCTGGTCGCCGCCTGCGATCTGCCGCTGACCGGCCGCGGCGTGGTCAGCCGGGTGATCACCGACCTCGGGGTGCTCGACGTCGTCGGGGACGGTTTCGCCTTGGTGGAATTGGCTCCCGGGGTCAGCTATGACGAGGTGGTCGCGAAAACCGGGGCGCCGGTGCTTGATCGACGGGCAGTTGGGCAACCGGCCGGCGTCGTAGGTTGATCCCTGGCGATAGGGGTCGATCTGAACGCGTCGGGGCTGCTCACGGAGCTGTCGGGGTCAGCGCGTGAGGATCGGCTGTACCACGCGTGTCGGGCGGCGGCCTCCCCGCGGCGCAACGCCGCCGGGTCTGCGGGACGGTAGTTTCAGCGGCGCAGTGCCGCCAATTCGGATCGGGACCGCACTCCGAGCTTGGTGTAGATCCGAGTCAGGTGATACTGCACCGTCTTCGGTGAGATATAGAGCTCGGCGGCTACCTCGCGATTGGAGTGGCCTTGGGCCACCAGGGATGCCACCGACTCCTCCTGCGGGGTCAGCTCGGTGAATCGGCGCGCGCCGCGCAGCTGGTGTACCCCACCGGCTTTGAGCTCACGGTCGCACCGGTCCACGAAAGTGCGCGCCCCCAAAGACAGATACAACTCGCGCGCGGTGCTGATCACCGTATCGGCGTCGCGTCGCTTCCCGGCACGGCGCAGCGTCTGCCCGTAGGCGAAGTTGACCCGGGCCAGGTCATAGCGCAGCGGCAGGCCGTCCAGCAAGGTGAGGGCGGCGTCGAAGGACCGCCGCGCTGCGGCGAGATCGCCGGCCGCCCCGAGCAGCCTGCCGCGTGCGCTGTACAGCCGTGCCTTCGCGGAACGATGCGCGCCGCAAGACCGTTCGTGCGACCGCAGCAGTGCGTCGGCGGCATCGAGTTGCCCGTCGCTGACCAGCGCACCGGCCAGGACGTCGACCCACGGCCACAACGCCGGCTGGTGCAGCGCGGGATCCCACGGCGCCCTGGTCAATGGTTCGAGCACCCGCCGTACGGTGGGGTGATCGGCCTCGGCTTCGGCGACCACAGCCCGTGCCATCAGCGCGGGCAGTCGCATCAGTTCGTAGTCGCCGGTAGGCGCGTCCGCCGCCGAAACCGCCGCCGCCGCGGCCGGCCAGGACCCCCGCAGCGCATGCACCTGAGCCTCGGTCCACGCCAGCAGCGGCGTGGCCAGCACGATGCCCGTGCTCGCAGCCAGCTCGCGGCCCTGTTGGGCGCTGTGCAACGCCCGGTCCCAGTCGCCGACGGTGAACTGTACCCGCGCCAGCCAGGCAGTCGCCCACAGCGTGATTCGCGCTGAGCCACCCAGCTCCGCCATCGCCACCGCGCTCTCCAGGTTGCTGCGGGCGCCGTCGACGTCGTCCATGCTGAGCAGCAACCAGCCGCGTCCCATTGCGACGCGTTGAGCCTGCGCCCCGTAGCCGATGCGCGCGCCGAGCTCGTCGTAGGCGGCGGCCGCTTCGCGGGATCGTCCCGACGACGCCAGCCCCAGCCCGCGGATGGCGGCAGCCTCGATCCCGGCGGGCGAGTCGTCGCCGGCGAGCGCTATTGCACGATCCGCCCAGCCGACGAGTTCCTCTCCGCGGCAACGCATCAGCGAATTCAGCACGTAACGCTGAGCGATCTGGGCGGCCGTCGCCGGATCACGTTCGGCGTTGACGATGTCAGATGCGCGGCGCAGCCGGACCTCCGCCTCCGCCGCCCGGCCACGAAGTATGGCCAGATAGGCCAGCACGGCATTGCGAAGCGGGGTCTCGCGCAGGCTCTCCACCACCGGAACCAGCGCGGCTGCGCCCGCACAGTCGCCGGCGGCCACCAGTGCGTCCACCGACCGGGTGAACCGGTCATCACGCAGCAGCGGATCGGCGGTGAGTCGGCTGGCGTCACGAAACAGCCTCGCCGCCTCGGCCCACGCTCCGGCAGCGGCCTGGTCGTGAGCCAGTTCCTCGACCTGGTCGGCCAGCTGTGGGTCGGTAGTCGGTGTGGCGGCAACCAGGTGGCGTAGCCGGCGGGCCGGGTCGACCACGATCTGCGCGGCCCGGCGGTGGGCTGCAGCGACCGCGCGGACACCCATGATCTCGATGACGGCCGCAGTGGTCAGCGGATCGGCCAGGCGTGGCTGGTGTTCTGCCGTCATGCTGATCAGGCCGACGGTGACGCCGTTGTCGATAGCGGTGAGCGGATCCTCCGAGCAGGCCAACTGCGCTGCGGTGTCCAGTGATTCGTCCGTCGCGAGAACGGCCAGCGCTTCGATGAGGTGGCGGGTAGCCGGGGTGCAACTGTCCAGCCGGGCGCGCACGTCGGCGGTGACGTGCGCCGGGGCGGGCAGTGGGGCATCCGGATGGGTCCATACCGACGCCGGCAGTTCGTCGAGCAGGGCGAGAACATCACGCGGATTGCCGCCGGTATGGCGGGTCAGCAGTTGGGCCATCACCGGGTGCAGCATCCTGCCGCGCAACCGAGCCAGTTCGGCCACCGCCGCGGAATCCAGTCCGCCGAGGCGCATTTCGTCGGTGTCGAGCCCGGTCAGCAGGGGAGTAGGTGTCGCCTCGGCGAGCAGCACCAGCAGTGACGCCCCGCGATGGTGCCGAACGGCGGTGCTGAGCGCCTGCAGTGAGATCGGATCGGCATATTCGGCGTCGTCGACGATGACCAGCACCGGGCCGTCGCCGCTGACCCTGCCGATCAGCCAAGCCGCGGCGGCGACCGGTTCGATCGGCGGCGAGTCCTGCAACAGCTGACGCAGTACCCCTGCGGGCGTGTCGGTCTCCCACGCCATGGCCTGCGCCCGGTAGGCCGGACCCTGGTGGACGTCGGCGAGGTGTCGCAGCAGCGTGGTTTTACCGATTCCGGCCGGACCGACGAGACGTACTATCGCGGCGCCGCCGGCTGCCGCGCCGTTGATCCGCTCGGCCAGCTCGGCCAGCTGCTGATCACGCCCGATGCACACCGCGGGGACCATCACTAGAAGTAAAGCAGGTTTTTCGTAAAACCACGGCGGGACGTTACCGCCGTTCCGGACGCGACCGGGCTTGCCGCTTTTCTCAGCCCTGATCGCCGCCGGCGACCGGCAGCACCGTGCCGGTGATGTACGAGGCCTCGTCGGAGGCCAGGAAGCAGATCGCGGCGGCCTGTTCGTCGAGGGTGCCGTAGCGCTTGAGCAGCGACGAGTCGATGGTCTGGTCGATGTGGGTCTGGAACCATCCGCGCTCGGTATCGCTGACGGGTTCGGGTGTGCCGCGGGAGATCCGGCGCGGTGGCGCCTGCGTACCGCCGGGCGCGGTGGCGCAGACCCGGATGCCGGCGTCGGCGTACTCCATCGCCAGCGACGCGGTGATCGCGTTGATACCGCCCTTGGCCGCCGAATACGGAATCCGGTTGACCCCCCGGGTCGCTGCCGATGAGACATTGACGATCACGCCCCGCCCGCGAGCCACCATCGACGGCAATGCGGCGCGGCAGGCGAACAGCGTGGTGAGCAGTGAACGGTCCACCTCGGCGCGGATCTCGGCACCGCTGAATTCGGTGAACGGCTTGAAGTTGATCGCCCCGCCCACATTGTTGATCAGTACGTCGATCTGACCGAAACGCGAAAGCGCTTGCTGGACCAGCGAGCTCGCGCCCTCGGGCTGCTCGAGGTCAACGGTGACCGCCAGGGCCTGCGGATCGCCGGCAACCGGCCCTTCGGCGAGTTCCCGGGCCAGCCCGACGACCAACTCGGAGCGGTCGGCCAGCACCAGCGTCCCGCCCTCGGCGTTGATCCGGCGGGCGGTGCGCTCGCCGATGCCTTGCGCTGCTCCGGTGACCACCACGACCTTGCCGTCGAATCGGCCGGGCGTGACGAAGCGCGGCCGGCGCTGCGCCAGCGCATCGGCCATGGCGCGCCGCATGGTCTGTTTGGCCCGGTCGGCGTGGGCGGAGATCAGGCCCCGGGCGCCGGCGCGGTCGCCGGCCTCGAACGCGGCGACGATGTCGACGTGGTCTTGGGCGCACAACGGGTGGCACCAGGTGGCGTTGCGCAGCACGTCGCCCATCCGGCCCTTGACCCCGAGGGCCTGATAGGCCTGCAGCAGATGGTTATTGCCGGTCAACGTGAACAGGTATTCGTGGAAGGCCGCGTTGGTCTCGGTGTACTGGATGGCGTCCACCAGCCGGTCCCCGTCGACATAGGGCAGTGTCGACTCGGCCAACAGCCGATAACCGGTGAGCTGCTGGCTGGTCAGCCGCCCCAAGGTCAGCTCCACGGCGCCCAGTTCGAGGGCTTCGCGGGCCTCGAACAGCGCGTCGGACTCATGCACCGCGGGGTGCTCCTCGCCGATCTGATAGCCGTCCGGGGCGACGGTCGGCGCCGGGGCAGCCGGTGGCGCGACGGCGGCCAGCGTGGCGGACGGGAACATCTGCTGACCGATGACCGACCGGGCCCCGGGGTCGGCACACAGCGGGCCGTCCTCATCGAGCGGAATCGTGTCACCGGCGTGCGGGTCTGCCGGGGTGAGCAACTGGCCGAGGATGCGCCGGGCGGTATCGCCATCGGCGGTCGCCACTTTCGCACCCGGCGTCGGCTCGATCGCCGCAGCGGGCAACATGACCTGGCCGATCGCGGCCCGGCCGTCGGCAGCAGGGAGAAGATCTTCGACCGGTGCGACGGGACCGACCGGAGCGACCGGAGCTGCTGGCGTGGCCGGTGCCACGTGCTCGCTGGTCTCGGCGGCGGCGGGGGCCGCCGCGGCGGCGGCGGGCACTGCCAGGGCGAACTTTTCGTAGTAGAAGCCGGTCAGCGCGACGTGCGCGTCGGTGAGGTGCTTGCGCACCGCCTCGACCATCGGTGGCGGGCCGCAGACGTAGGTGGCGACGTCACCGTCGTAGAGGTGTTCGGGTGCGATCAGGCTCATCACGTGTGCCTTGTCGGGCCCCCGGTTGGGGGCCGAGCTGTTCGGGTCGGACACACAGTAATCCCAGCTGAAACCCGGCAGCCCGGTGGCGAGTTCGGCAATCGTGTCGAGTTCCACCAGGTCTTCGTCGGTGCTGACGCCGTAGATCAGGTGGGCTCGCCGCCGGCTGCCGTCGGCGCGGACTTTGCGCAGTATCGCCAGTACCGGCGCCAGACCGGTGCCACCGGCCAGCAGCAGCACGGGGCGGTCGGTCTCGCGCAGGAAGAACGATCCGTGCGGCCCGGTGAACTCGAGGTGGTCGCCGACCGCCGCCCGCGCGGTGAGGTAGGTCGACATCACACCTCCGGGGGTCAGCTTCACCAGGAACGTCAGCCGCTCGTCGTTGGGGGCGTTGCTGAACGAATACGAGCGGGTCACCTTCTCGGTCGCCGACGCGCCCGGCACCGCGATATTGGCGTACTGGCCCGGCAGAAACGTCAGCTCCGCCCGGTTCGGAATCTCCAGCGCGATCGCCATGGTGGTCGCCGACAGGCGCTTGAGTTCCACCAGCGTGCCCGAATAGGAGGTGGCCTGGGTCTTGGCGACCTCGGAGGTGCTGCGGATCTGCAGGACGATGTTCGAACGCGGTTTCATGACACACGGCAGGCAGTAGCCCGCCGCCGCCTCGTCCTCGGACAGCGCATCGGGCAGGTAGCTGCCGCGGTCGTAGGTCCCGGACTCGCAGAAGGCTTTACAGGTGCCGCATACGCCGTCGAGGCAGTCCACCGGAATGTTGACCCGCTGACGGTAGGAAGCGCTGGCGATCGTCTGGTCTTCGGCGCAGCTGACGAACCGGGTGACACCGTCTTCGAACCCCAGCGCCACCTGGTGCGCAGGCGCCGGGCTCGCAGTGTCCACCGGTGCTCCGGGGTGCGATGTGACGGTCATATCGGCTTCCTCAGATGTGGTAGATGTCCACGACGTGGTCGATGTAGTCGTTCTTGAGCACCACCGTCTTTCGGCGGATCAGCGGCTGTTCGCCGGAGAAGTCGATGGTGTAGAACGACGTCCCGTAGTACGGGTCGACCTGCTCGTAGCGGTAGTACATGGTGTGCCAGTTGAAGCGGATGTCGACCACATCGCCGCGGCGTTCGATGACCTCTACATTGGCGATGTTGTGGCTGGTGCGCGGGTCGGGAAGTGAAGTCGCCGAGGAACGCTCGGTGCGGATCCGGAAGACCCGGTCGTGCAGGCCGCCCTTGTTGGGGTAGTACATCAGCGACACCTCGGTCTGGGGATCCTCGGTGAGCCGGTCGTCGACATCCCAGGCCGGCATCCAGAACACCACATCGTCGGCGTAGCACTCCAGCCATTTCTCGAACTCGCGGTCGTCGAGGTATCGCGCCTCGCGATAGAGGAAGGCTTCGATCGCGTTCTGGGTGATGTGCTTGCTACCCGTCTGGGGGTCTTCGGTGAGGGTCATGATCGGTGCTTTCGTTCAGTGGCCGCAGGGGGTCCGGTGGGCGCCATTGGCTCGGGTCGCCTCGATCTCCCGCTCCGTGGTCAAGGCATCGCGCATGACTTCCAGCCAATACTGGTCCTGCGCAACGAACAAGCCTTCGTCCTCGGCCTTGATCCCCGAGGAGATGACGTTGTGCATCCCGAGCGACTCGGCGACGGCGTCGGGTCCGCTGATCCAGTGCTCGGCGCCACGGCTGACGTCGTTCCAGGGCGCATGCTCGGCGTGGAAGCCGTTCTGCACCGAGCGGAACTCCTCCAGATCGTCGGGGGTAGCCATGCCGGTGGCGTTGAAGAAGTCCTCGTACTGGCGGATCCGGTTGGCGCGGGCCTCGGGGCTCTCACCCTTGGGTGCGATGCAGTAGATGGTGATGTCGGTCCGGTCGGCCGAGATCGGGCGGATGCGGCGGATCTGGGTGGAGAACTGATCCATCAGGTAGACGTTCGGGAAGAGGCAGAGGTTGCGGGAGCCGGCGACCATGAACTCGCCCTTGGCTTTTCCGTGTGCGGCCCGCAGTCGGTCGGTCTGGTCGTACAGTGGCCGGTCCTGTGGGTTGGCCGCCTGGGTCCACAGGCACATGTGCCCATTGGGGAAGGACCAGTAGCCGCCGCCTTCTTCGGCCCACTTGGACGCGTCGAGCACCTTGGTCTCATAGGCGGAGTCGCCGGTGGTGCGACGGGAGGTGGTGGCGGCGTAGTTCCAGTGCACCGACGTGACGTGGTAGCCGTCGGCGCCGTTCTCGATCTGGACCTTCCAGTTGGCGTGCAGCGTGTAGGTGGAGGTGCCCCGCAGCACCTCCAGGCCGTCCGGCGACTGGTCGACGAGCAGATCTATCACCTTGGTCGCGTCGCCGAGGTATTCGGCAAGCGGCGCCACGTCTGGATTCAGACTGCCGAACAGGAAGCCGCGGTAGTTCTCGAAGCGGGCGACCTTGGTCATGTCGTGTGAACCGTTGGTGTCGAAGCTCGCCGGGTAACCGGCGCCTTCGGGCAGTTTGACCTTGAGCAGGCTGCCGTCATTGCGGAAAGTCCACCCGTGGAAGGGGCAGGTGAACGTCATGCGGTTGTCGGTCTTGCGCCGACACAGCATTGCGCCGCGGTGAGCGCAGGCGTTGATCAGGCAGTGCAGCGCGCCGTCCTTGTCGCGGGTGATCACCACCGGGCTGCGGCCGATGTCGGTGGTGAAGTAATCGCCCGGATTGGGGACCTGGCTCTCGTGGGCCAGGTAGATCCAGTTGCCCTCGAAGATGTAGCGCATCTCGAGATCGAAGATCTCGGGGTCGGTGAAGATGCGGCGGTTGACGCGGTAGATGCCGGCCTCATGGTCCTCGAGCACCGCGTCGTCGAGAACGCTCGCCAGGCGATCCAGCTTGGTGGTGCTCGGTGCGGTCATGGGTGCCTCCAGGGATTGGTTCTACAACCCTCGCACCGGGTGGTGCCCGTCACACCAGGTAAATGCCTAGTCCTGGGCCGGGCATCGATTAATGAAAATTAACGATCAATCAGCCGAAAAGACGTCCTTGTTCGGTATGGATCGCGGCCATACGCTGAAGCGATGGAGCTTCGTCACCTACGTTATTTCGCCGCGGTGGCCCAGACCTGCCATTTCGGCCAGGCCGCCGAGCGGTTGCACGTCGCACAGCCCGCACTGTCCTATTCCATCCGGCAGCTGGAGGCGGAGCTGAACACCACGCTGTTCAACCGGACCACCAGACAGGTCTCGCTCACCGCCGCCGGCGAGTACCTGCAGGAGGAGGCGGCCCGGATTCTCGGTGATGTGGACGACGCGGTGCGCGGAGTGCGCCGGGTCGCCGCGGGCCGCAGTGGCCGGATTCGGCTGGGCCTGACCGGGACCGCCGCGCTGTCGCACCTGCCGCGCATCGCTCGGATGGTTCAGGCCGAGTTGCCCGGCGTCGATCTCGAGATTCAGGCGGACCTGCTCACTCCTGCGCACTGCGACGCATTGCGTTCCGGCACACTGGATCTGGGCGTGTTGCGACCGCCAGCCGTCGGTGAGGGACTGGAGGTGCGGACCATCGCCGTCGAACCGCTGGCGCTGGCGGTGTCGGTTGACCACCGGCTCGCGGTGGAGCCGGTGGTGTCGCTCTCGGATTTGCGCAACGAGCCGTTCGTCGCCTACCAGAGCCGGGAATCGGCGGTCAACGATGCGGTGCTGCGGGCCTGTCGTAACGCCGGCTTCGTGCCGCAGCGCGAACACCAGGCCCCGGGCACTGCGGTGCTGTTGGCTCTGGTGGCCGCCGGGCTCGGGGTCGCCGTGGTGCCCGAATCCGCCCGACGGTTGCCGTTGGAAGGAGTGGTGTTCCGCGATCTGCTCGATGCCGGAACCATCGAGCTGGCGCTGGCCTGGCGCATCGGCGAGGACTCTCCGGTCGTCGAGGCCGTCCGCGCCGTGGTCCAGACCGCCTTCCCGGTTCTGGAGTCAGGTGGTGTTCGATGAAAATCACTGCGCTGGAAGCTATTCCATTTGACATTCGCTATTCGAAGCCGCTGAAATTCGCCTCCGGCGAGGTGCACGTCGCCCAACATGTACTGGTGCGGGTACATACCGACGACGGGATCGTCGGCGTCGCCGAGGCGCCGCCGCGGCCCTTCACCTACGGCGAGACCCAAGTCGGGATCATCGCGGTGATAGAACAGCTCTTCGCTCCGCAACTCGTCGGGCTGACGCTGTTGCAGCGCGAGACGGTGGTCACCCGGCTGGCCCGCACGGTCGGCAACCCGACCGCCAAAGCCGCGGTGGACATGGCGATCTGGGACGCACTGGGCCGCACACTGGGCCTTCCCGTCCACGAGTTGCTCGGCGGGTTCACCGACCGGATGCGGGTCAGTCACATGCTCGGCTTCGACGAACCCGCGGTGATGGTGGCCGAAGCCGAACGGATGCGCGACAGCTACGGCATCACCACCTTCAAGGTGAAGGTGGGGCGCCGCCCGTGCTCACTGGACACCGCGGTGGTTCGGGCGCTGCGCGAACGCTTCGGTGACGCCATCGAGCTCTATGTCGACGGAAACCGCGGCTGGACCGCCGCGGAGTCGCTGCGGGCGATGAAAGAGATGGCCGACTTGGACCTGCTGTTCGCCGAGGAACTGTGCCCGGCCGACGATGTGCTGGGACGGCGCTGGCTGGTCAGCCACCTCGATGTTCCTTTCATCGCCGACGAATCGGTCCCGACGCCGGCGGACGTGACCCGCGAGGTTCTCGGCGGGTCGGCGACCGCCGTCTCCATCAAGACGGCGCGAACCGGCTTCACGGGCTCGCAGCGGGTGCACCACCTCGCCGAGGGGCTCGGGCTGGAAGTGGTGCTGGGCAACCAGATCGACGGGCAACTCGGCACCGCCTGTGCGGTGAGTTTCGGCGCGGCCTACCAGCTGACCGCGCGGCGCGCCGGCGAGCTCTCCAACTTCCTCGACATGAGCGACGACCTGCTCGCCGAGCCGCTGCAGATCCGCGACGGCGTCCTGCACGTACCGCCGGGCAACGGTCACGGGGTGGAGGTCGACCCGGACAAACTCGCCCGCTACCGCGTCGACCGCTGAATAACCGAGGAGAAGAAGTAATGACCACATTGGATGCACCGCAGCCCACCGCCGCCGCTTCGGGTAATGCGGCCAGTGATCGGTTCGCCCTGGACAAGGGCGGCTTCGAGGCGGTCAAGGACACCCCCAAGGAACGCGTCGACATGCTGGCCCGCGAGGTACTGGGCGCCGTGCACGAGATCATCCACAAGCATCAGGTCACCTACCCCGAGTACAACGCGCTCAAGGCGTGGCTGATCAAGGTCGGCCAGGACGGTGAATGGCCGCTGTTTTTGGATGTCTGGGTGGAGCATGCGCTCGAGGAGGTGACCACCGCGCACCGCAAGGGCAACAAGGGCACCATCGAGGGCCCCTATTACGTGCCCGACGCCCCCGAGTTGGGCCCGGAGGCCACGTTGCCGATGCGTGACGACGAACCCGGCGACACGCTGGTGTGGGAAGGCGCCATCACCTCCCTCGACGGCTCCCCGGTGGCGGGAAAGCTCGAAGTCTGGCACGCCGACGACGACGGCCTCTACTCGCAGTACGCCCCGGGCCTGCCGGTCTGGAATCTGCGGGGCAGCGTTTCGACCGGCCCGGACGGCAAGTTCCGGATCACCACGATCAGGCCGAAGCCGTACATGATCCCCACCGACGGCGCATGCGGCCAGCTCATCGCCGCAGCCGGCTGGCATGCCTGGCGGCCGGCCCACGTGCACTTCAAGGTGTCAGCGCCCGGTCATGAGCTGGTCACCGGCCAGCTGTACTTCCCCGGCGACCCGCACAACGCCGATGACGTCGCCTCTGCGGTGAAACCGGAGCTGATGCTGGACCCCAAGGCGCAACCCGACGGCAGCTTCGCGGTGACGTACAACTTCGTCCTCGACCCGGTGCAGGGCTGAGGCCGCCATGCTGTTTCACGTGCGGATGGATGTGCGGATCCCGCACGACCTCGACCCGCAGGTCCGTGCCGAGATTGTGGCCACGGAAAAGGCGTACTCGCAGGAGTTGCAGCGCTCCGGCAAGTGGCCGCACATCTGGCGGATCGTCGGGGAGTACTCGAACATCTCGATCTTCGACGTCGCGTCGAATGACGAACTGCACCAGATCCTTTCGGGGCTCCCGCTGTTCGCCTACATGGATATCCGGGTGACGCCGCTGGCGACCCATCCCAGTGACGTGAAAGCGGTCACCCGGTAGCCGGTGGCAGGACTATGGCCGCTTTCGCCTATCGTGGCGAGCTTACGACGTAAACTGGCGGTCGGTGCGCGAAGTGGATCGCAGATGATCGCTGGCGTCGTGCCGTCGATGCTGTGAAAAGGGTGGTCTGGGTGGATGCCGGGGATCGCGGTGCGCAGCGGCCGGTGCACGCCGAGGGGGCCGACATCGTCGACGGTCTGCGCTCGTCGTCGCAGTTGAGCCGCGACGGGATCCTGGAGGTGGCGATCGACTTCATCGACCGCCACGGCCTGTCGAAGCTGACCATGCGCGCGCTGGGAGCGGCCTGCGGAGTCGAAGCGATGGCGCTCTACCGCTACGTGCACGGCCGCGGTGACCTGCTGACCGGCGTCGTCGACCACATCATCGACCGGCTCTACGCCGACCAACTGGCCGCGCGGCGACAAGAAGACGGCTGGCAGGACTATCTGATGCGGCTGGCGCATGGAGTACGCAAGATCGCCCTCGACCATCCGGAGGTCTTCCCGCTGGTCGCCACGCAGGCTCCGGAGGCGCCGTGGGTTCGGCCGCCGCTGCGCAGCCTGCGCTGGATGGAGAGCTTCCTCGACACGCTGATCTCTTACGGATTCGACGACAGCGCCGCGGTGGTGGCCTACCGCTCCTACACCACGTTTTTGATCGGGCACCTGCTGTTGGAGGTGTCGGCACACGGCGCGGACCTGCACCCCGAGGAGGCGCTGCTCGAGGAGACCTGCCGGCCGGCGCACGACCTGTCGAGCTACCCGCACTTGCAGCGCTTGCAGCCGATGTTGTCTCAGGACCACAGCGGCGCCGAGTTCGAAGAGGCGCTCGAAGCCATGCTCGACCGGCTCGAACTGCTGCTCGCCCGGCACTGAGGCCACTCACTCCCGACCACGGGTTTACGTCGTAAACAAGGTGGGTATGTTGCACATCACAGCGCAACAGGCACATGAGGGAGGAGCTTGACATGGGACTGGCGGACAAGGCGAAGAACGCCGCGCAGGATGCCGCGGGCAAGGTCAAAGAGGCCGCCGGGAAGACCACCGGCAATGACGACCTCAAGAACGAGGGCAAGGTCGATCAGGGAAAGTCCAGCCTGAAGAAGGCCGGCGAGAACATCAAAGACGCCTTCAAGGGCTGACACCCGAAAACGCCTGGCCCCGTCCGGATTCGGACGGGGTCGCGTCTCGCTGCGGGCGGCGCTGTCGCCCGACGACAACAGGGTGCCGGGCGGAAAAGGAGCGGCAGATGGCGACACGGCGATTCACCCGGCCGGTGGGTTGGGCCGTTGTCGGTGCGGGGGTGATCGCGCTGGTGGCACCGGTGTCGATACCCGACGGCGAGGGCGGTTCGATCGGCTGCGGCAACATCGTGGCGACGGATGTCTCCGACGCCTTGGACGCGAACGCCAAAAGTGTGGCCAGCGTGCTGGTCGCCAGTCAGGGCGTTCCGCACACCAACTACGTCGCCCGCTGCCAGTCCTCGCTTTCGGGCCGACGCGCCTGGTCGGTGACGCTGGTGGGCATCGGGCTCCTCACCGCCGCCGCTGGGTTTACAACGTAAACGAACTGGCGTAGCTTCGTTCGCATGCTGTTCGGTTTACGCCGTAAACTCGGCCGCTGCGCGATATGGCGCGGCGGCGCGGAAGTGTCTGACCCGGCCGGGGCGGCCGGGGCCGGTGCGACGGCGAAAGCCAAGGATCGTCCCGCCCGACTCAGTGAGGTGCTCGCCGGGGTGGTAGCACGTCCGGACGACGAAGTGCGCGTCGTGCTGGAGCGCAGCGGCTCGGCGCTGGTGGTCCGGGCTGGCGGCAGCGTGGATGCCTCCAACGTGGCCGTCTGGCGGCGACTGGTCGGCGAGGCCGCGGCGATCACCGCAGCCCCGGGTCCGCTGATCGTCGATACCAGCGGGCTGGAGTTCATGGCCGTGTGCGCGTTCGGCGTCTTGATCGAGGAAGCGACCCGGTGTCGGCGCCGGGGCATCCGGCTCTGCCTGGTCAGTGGCCAACCCATCGTGGGCCGGGTCGTGAACGCGGTAGGCCTCGACAGCGCGCTGTCGTTCTGCGCGACCATCGACGACGCGCTCGGCGACACACCGGGTGCAGATACCGGGACGGTCCGGGGATCCAGCGCCTGACCGTGCTCAACGGGCCCGGATATCGGCGACCACCGCATCGGTCAGCCGGATCAGATCCGCCGGCGCCACCGCGACGTCCCAGCCGCGTCGGCCCGCGCTGCACAGCACGCGGTCGAAGTCGGCCGCCGAGGCGTCCACGACCGTCGGCAGCGCCTTGCGCTGGCCGAACGGCGAGATCCCGCCGAGTACGTAACCGGTCGCCCGTTGCGCCGCCGGCGGGTCGGCCATCGCCGCCCGGGACGCGCCGAGCGCGGTGGCGACGGCCTTCAACGACAGCTTCGCCGGCACCGGCAGCACCGCGACCGCCAAGGCGGGCGGCACCGTCCCGGAAAGCTCCACGATCAGCGTTTTGAAGATCTGCTCGGGCCGTACACCGGCCGGGCCGGCGGTGGCGAGCCGCTCGACGGCCTCGGCTCCGAACGAGCGCTGGTCGGGTTCGTGGTGGTAGCGCAGCACCTCGTGGGGCACCTGCGCGGCGATCAGGGCTGCGATGGCCGGGGTTGCCGCGCGACTCACCGGGCCAGAATACGGCCGGAAATAGCGGCGTAGCCCACGCTGTTGAGCAAGGCAGTGTGCGGCCACCACGCGTAGCTGTCGTCCACCGTCCTAGGATCGGGAAGGAGTCCGGGTGTCAACGGCGATCGGTCTGCTGGAAATCGAGCCATCGGCTGGGCCGGTTGCGGGCACCGCGACAGAAGGGACTGCAGCGATCACGATGGCTGACGGCGAAAGTGCGACCGATAGCGGAACCGAGACCAGGGCCCCTGTTCGTTCCGACGAGACCGACGAGCAGCTGACGGCGCGCTTCGAACGCGACGCGATCCCGATGCTCGATCAGCTCTACGGCGGCGCGCTGCGGATGACGCGCAATCCCGCCGACGCCGAGGATCTGCTGCAAGAGACCATGGTCAAGGCCTACGCCGGGTTCCGGTCATTCCGGGAGGGCACCAACCTCAAGGCGTGGTTGTACCGCATCCTGACCAACACCTACATCAACAGCTACCGCAAGAAGCAGCGCAAGCCCGCCGAATACCCGACCGACGAGATCACCGACTGGCAGTTGGCCGCCACCGCCGAGCACTCGTCGACCGGTCTGCGCTCGGCGGAGGTCGAGGCCCTGGAGTCGCTGCCGGACACCGAGATCAAAGAGGCGCTGCAGCAGCTTCCCGACGAATTCCGGATGGCGGTGTACTACGCCGACGTCGAAGGATTCCCGTACAAGGAGATCGCCGAGATCATGGATACGCCGATCGGCACGGTGATGTCGCGCCTGCACCGCGGCAGGCGCCAGTTGCGCAGTCTGTTGGCCGACGTCGCCAGGGACCGCGGGTTCATCCGGGACGGCCAGGCACCCGAGGAGGTGTCGTCGTGAGCGAGCACACCAGTGAGTGCGCCACTCCGGAGCCCGGCGGGCCGGCCGCCGAGTGTTCCGAGGTCATCGCCGAGGTATGGACGCTGCTGGACGGCGAATGCACCGCCGAGACCAAGGCCAAGCTGCGCCGGCACCTCGAGGAATGCCCGGGCTGCCTGCGGCACTACGGGGTCGAGGAACGGATCAAGGCGTTGATCGCACGCAAGTGCAGCGGCGACAAGGCACCGCAGCAGCTCTTCGAGCGGGTCCGGCTGGAGATCAGCCGCACCACGATCATCCACCGCGAAGGCTAGGGGCGGGCGGCCAACAAAACGCTTGGAAAGGCCGGGAGGGCCTGAGACGGCGTGCTACGCGTTGGGGCGCTTGCCGTGGTTGGCTTTGCTGTGCTTGCGATCGCGCTTCTTGCGGCCACGCTTTGCCATGATCGACCCTCCTAGCAGGTATTCCAGCTGGACAGTCTCTCATGCCCCCGGGTGTGACGCGGTGGCGGGGCCTTGGACAACCGGCCCCGCCACCGCGGTCTGTTCGTCTCAGCGCGCGCCTCAGTGGAAGCTGCGCGCCCCCGCCAGGGTCTGGGGCACGGGCGCGGCCGGGGCGGCTGCCGCGGGAGCACCGAACGCCGGCGGAGTGCCGAGCGCGGGCGCCCCGGGCACGCCTGCTGCCGGCGGGGTCAGCGAACTGACGTCGCTGGGCATGATCGAGCCCACTCCCGGCACCACGCGGTTGAGCATGCCGTTGAGCGCCTGCAGGAAGGAGTTGGCGGCGTTCACGCCGGCGGCCGAGCCTCCGGCGGCCGGTCCGGGCAGGCCGGGCAGCGCCGGGGCGCCGATCGGGGCCGGGATCGGCATCGGGTCGTCGACCAGCGTCGGGGCGGCCTTGGCCGAGGCGACGCCGAATCCCAGCGTGGCCAGTGTCATCGCGCCGGCGCACACCAGGGGCAACCGGACTCGTGGACTTGCAAAACGGTTTTCAGACAACGCGTACTCCTCAGCTCGACTTCGGTTCGGCCCCCGCGTCACGGCGAATACGTCACGCGTTCGAAACACTCGAGTAACGGTGCTATGCAGTTGTCACAACAGAAACACGACACGGTCACGGATCGGACTCTCTAGATCCGCTTAATTGTCTTGGAGTTCGCTTAGTCGCCGCACCGTGTGACGCCGGCCGGGGTGCCAAGCGTGCGCCCTACTCAACCGCGGAGCGGGGTTGTGGTTCGATAAGACGAAGATTTTTGGGTGATCAGGGAATCGTCGACTGGGTGATGAACGAGGTGAAGATGGCCGAGGACGTTCGCGCGGAGATCGTGGCCAGCGTGCTCGAAGTCGTGGTCCACGAGGGCGAACAGATCAACGAGGGCGACACCGTGGTGTTGCTGGAGTCGATGAAGATGGAGATCCCCGTGCTGGCCGAGACCGCGGGCACCGTCAGCAAGGTGGCCGTGAAGGTCGGCGACGTCATCCAGGCCGGCGACCTCATCGCCGTGATCAGCTGACCGCAGCATCGCCATGACGTGACATGACCCATGTCCACCCTCGGTGACCTGCTTGCCGAACACACCGTGTTGCCGGGCAATGCGGTAGATCACCTGCACGCCGTGGTCGGGGAGTGGCAACTGCTCGCGGACCTGTCGTTCGCCGACTACCTGATGTGGGTGCGCCGCGACTCCGACGCCAGCGGTGCACTGGTCTGCGTCGCGCAATGCCGGCCCAACACCGCGCCCACGGTGTTACTCACCGACGCCGTCGGAACCGTCTCCGACGCGGAGTCGCTGCCGTTGGTGCTCGGGGCGTTCGAATCGGGCGTTATCGGCCGGGCCGGCCTGGAAGGTTCTGCCGGGCAACGCAATACGGAGGCGGTCCCGGTACGGCACGGCGACCGGGTGGTGGCCGTGCTGACCCACCAGACCGCGTTGACCGGCCGGCGCGAATCCAGCCGGCTGGAGGCGGCCTATCTGGACTGCGCGGCCGATTTGGTGCACATGCTCTCCGAGGGCACCTTCCCCGACGTCGGTGACATCGCGGTGTCGCGTTCGAGTCCGCGGGTCGGCGACGGCTTCATCCGGCTCGGGGTCGACGGCACGGTCAGCTATGCCAGCCCGAACGCGCTGTCGGCCTACCACCGGATGGGCCTGGCCGCCGAACTCGCCGGCCATGACCTGGTGGCCGTCACCCGGCCATTGATCTCCGATCCGTTCGAGGCCCACGAGCTGGCCGAGCATGTCCGCGATTCGCTGACCGGCGGATCGAGTATGCGGTTCGAGGTCGACGCGGCCGGTGCGGTGGTGCTGCTGCGCACGTTGCCGCTGATCGTGCACGGCCGGCCGGCCGGCGCCGCTGTGCTGGTCCGCGACGTCACCGAGGTGAAGCGCCGTGACCGCGCACTGCTGTCCAAGGACGCGACGATCCGCGAGATCCACCACCGGGTGAAGAACAACCTGCAGACCGTGGCGGCGCTGCTGCGCCTGCAGGCCCGGCGCACCGCCAACACCGAAGGGCGCGAAGCGCTACTGGAATCGGTGCGGCGGGTGTCGTCGATCGCCCAGGTGCACGAAGCGCTGTCGTTGTCGGTCGACGAGGTGGTGAACCTCGACAAGGTGATCGACCGGATCCTGCCGATGATGAACGACGTCGCCAGCGTGGACACCCCCATCCGGGTGGCCCGGACCGGAACGCTCGGGGCGCTCGACGCCGACCGCGCGACCGCGTTGGTCATGGTGATCACCGAACTGGTGCAGAACGCGATCGAGCACGCCTTCGATGCGGATGCGGATCGACGCGGTGTGACGATCCGGTCCGAACGGTCGGCGCGCTGGCTCGATGTGGTGGTGCACGATGACGGCCACGGCCTGCCCGCCGGGTTCCGCCTGGAGACCTCCGACCGCCTCGGCCTGCAGATCGTCAACACCCTGGTCTCGGCGGAACTCAACGGTTCGTTGACCGCGCGCGACGCACCCGGCGGCGGCACCGAGATGGTGCTGCGGATTCCGGTCGGAATCCGGCGGACCCGTCCGGCGCTGTGACGCCCGGCGAGCCCGGCGCAAAACGACGCGGCCCCGACCAGGTCGGAGCCGCGTCGTTGTCGTGCGCTGGGGTCAGACCCCGCTGCGCGCCCGGGTCCGGGCGTTGCGGCGCTTGAGCGCACGCCGCTCGTCCTCGCTCATACCGCCCCACACGCCGGCGTCCTGGCCGGTTTCCAGCGCCCAGGTGAGGCACTCGGTGACCACCGGACACCGGGTGCAGACCTGCTTAGCGGAAGCGATCTGAGCGAGTGCCGGCCCGCTGTTTCCCACCGGGAAGAACAGCTCCGGGTCCTCGTCGCGACAGACCGCCTTGTGGCGCCAATCCATAAGTCTCCAACTCCTCACTCTGAGCGCAGCGGGGCGCGCAACTTGTTTTTCGACTGTTATAAGCGGCGGCAAGAAATGATTACGGCTTGCATCCGATCGCTCGATCGTTTCACAGCCTGGACAGATGTCAAGAGTGTGCGTTATCACGTGGGCAACGTCACCCTTGCGAGGGGCTGCTCCCAGTCCGGCCGCCGCGATGTACTACAGTGGTTCCAACTGTGTGCTCATCGACCGTATCGAGCATCATCTTCGCAGGTCGGCGGGACTTTTCGCGGGGGGAGCGACGACGCTGAGGGCGTCGGGCACCGCGCGGAACGTCATCGTACTGCGCAATCCGACGTACTCACCGTCGATCTGGGTGGCGATCGGCGTGTCGCCCGCGTCGACGTGCAGGGTGCTCACATCGTCCTCACGGATGAGCTGCTTGGCGTTGAGCTTGGGCCGCTTGGACAGCATCTGCCGGACCAGCCGCAAGGTGGGCAGGACCTTCATGCTGGTGGTCGCGAACACCCCCATCCCGGCTTCGAACGTGGTGTCGGGGTTGGTCCACACGCAGCGCTCGTCGGCATAGGTCCACGGACTGCAGTTCGAGATGAACACGAAATGCACGCCGGCGACCGGCTCCTCCTCGCCCAGCTGCAGCGTCAGCGTGGGCGCCCGGCGAGTGGTGGCCAGCACCGCGGGAACCGCCGCCCTGACGTAGCGCAGCGCGGTGACGGCGTGGCCTTTTTCGCGTTCGGCCTCGACGGCGGCCACCACCTCGCCGTCGACTCCCATCCCGGCGTTGAGCACCGACCACCGCTCGCCGCAGTCGATCAGCCCGATCCGGCGCCACCGGGGCCGGCGGCCCCGGCCGTTGATCAATTCGATCAGCTGGTTGGTGGCGACGGTCGGGTCGGCGGACATCCCCAGCGAACGCGCGAAGACGTTCGCCGAACCGCCGGGCACCACCGCCACCGCGGGCAGGTGTTTCGGCGGCGCCGAACCGGGCGTTCCGAGTAGGCCGTTGACCACGCCGTGCACGGTTCCGTCGCCACCGTGCGCGATGACCAGGTCGATCCGGTCTGCGGCCGCGGCCTGGCTGATCTCGACGGCGTGGCCGCGGTAGTCGGTGTGCACGACGCTCAGGTCGAGCCGGCTCTTGAGCGCGTGGGCCAACAGGTCACGTCCGGCCGGGGTCGTCGAGGTGGCATTGGGATTGACGATCAGCACGGCGCGCACGGAATACGAGTCTATGGGCATCCGGGAGATGCGGCGCGATGGTTAGGCTGGCGGCGTGAACGCCATCGCTGAACCGCCGCGCGCCGTGCGCGGTGCGGGCCTGGTCGTCGCGGTGCAGGGTGTGGTGGGGCTGACGGTCGCAGCGGTGCTGGTGGTGCGCGCGGTGGCCGGAGCGGATCAGCGGGTGGCCAACGGCTACGCCACCGCCGCGTGGTTCGCGCTGCTCGGGGCCGCGATGCTGGCCGCCGGTTGGGGGTTGCGGCGGGGGCGGCGGCTCGGCCGCGGCATCGCGGTGTTCGTCAACCTGACGCTGCTGCCGGTGGCCTGGTACCTGGGAGTCGGCTCGCACCGCTGGGGTTACTGCGCAGTGGTCGGCGTGGCCGCGGTCGTGGTGCTGGCGGCGCTGTTCAGTCCCGCGGCGGTGCGCTGGGCGGCGCAACGCCCAGTGCCGACAGGATCGTGCTGAACTTCGTCACGGTTTCGGCCAGCTCCTCGTCCGGGTCGGATTCGGCGACGATTCCGCCGCCGGCATGGGCCAGCGCGGATCGCCGGTCGGCGGACAGCTGCGCGCAGCGGATCGACACCACCCAGGCGCCGTCGCCGTCGGCGTTGCACCACCCGACCGCGCCGGCGTAGAAACCCCGGTCGCCCTCCAGCTCCGCGATGAGCTCGAGCGCGGCCGCGGTGGGGAACCCGCCGACCGCCGCCGTAGGGTGCAGTGCCAGCGCCAAATCCAGTGCGGTGGTGGCGGTGTCGCGGAGCCGGCCGGTGATCGGGGTGCTCAGGTGCCAGACCGCGGCGGTGCCGGTCAGCCGCGGCGCCGGTGCGATGTCGAGGTCGGTGCACAGCGGCTCGAGCGCGGCGCGCAACTGGTCGACGACCAGCTGGTGCTCGTGGCGGTTCTTGCCGGAATCTGCCAGCGCGGCTCCGTTGGCGGCGTCGGCGGCCGGGTCCGGCGAGCGCGGCGCCGAGCCGGCGAACGGCCGGCAGGTGACCCGGTCGCCGTCGCGGGCGACCAGCAACTCGGGGCTGGCGCCCACCAGGGCCGCGCCGGCATAACCGTCCCCGGCGGCGCTCAGGTCGACCAGGTAGCCGTAACCGCTCGGATCGGCGGCGACCAGCCGGCGCAGAACGGTGCCCGGGTCCAACGGCGCATCGGCGGCCAGTCGCAGACCGCGGGCCAGCACCACTTTGTGCAGGGCGCCCGGCGCCGCGGTCAGTTCGTGCAGGGCCCGGCGGATCCGGGCGCGGTGCTCGTCGGGCTCGGGCAGCTGCGCGACGACGCGCACCGCGGGTAGTGCCGCATCGGGGCGTGTTGCCAGCGCCATGTCGTGACGCACCGCGCTCGGTACGAACAGAGCGGCGGCACCCCCGGGACGGAAAGGCAACGCACCCACCACAATTGGTGCTTCACCGGAAGTCAGCGCGGTCTGCGCGGCGCCGACATCGCAGAATCCGGTCGCTATCCCGTCGGCCACCAGAGTCCCGGCCGGTCCGGACAGCACGAACGCCGGTGCCGTCGGCGTCGTCGGGGTCGGCGGTGTCGTCAAACCCTCAGGCTCCCGGCCCGGTCAGCCCGAGTGCGGTGAGCTGGCGCACCCCATGCTCGAATCCGCAGACGGCGATCGACGCCGCGGGCATCCCGAAACGCGCGCCGTCGGCCAACGGCAGCTCGAGCCAACGGGTGATCACCGCCCGGGAGAAGTGCCCGTGCCCGACGAAGACCACGTCGCGCGCGACCAGCTGCCGCAGCGCCCACGCGACCGCCCGGTCGGCGCGTTCGCTGACCTGTGCCACGGTTTCGCCGCCCGCGCTGCCGTGTGTCCAGATCAACCAGTCCGATTCGGATTCCCGGATCTGCGCGGTGGTCAGACCCTCATAGCGGCCGTAGTCCCATTCGGCCAGGTCGTCGGAGACTTCGTCGACGTGCAGTCCGGCGAGTTCGGCGGTGACCTGGGCGCGCCGGCGCGGGCTGGAGACCACCAGCGGGTTGTCCAACCGGAGTTTGGCCACCGTGGCGCGGGCGGCCACTGCCTGGCGCCGACCGGTGTCGGTCAGCTCCAAATCGCTGCGCCCGGTGTGCCGCTCGCTTTTCGACCACTCGGTTTCACCGTGGCGCAGCAACAGCAGTCGGTGGTCCTCGATGCTCACGTGGGTCGATTCTGCCCGACGGCGGGCACCGAGCTGCGTTTGGTGCTGCCGGAGCGCAAGCCGTGCCAGTATGGCGGTGGTGCAAAGGTAGGAAGCGATGTGGGGGTACCACCCGCTTGACCGGGAGAGGGGCGGCGCCACATGAGCCAGCTGCGGATATTGGCGGTTGCCAACCA
The DNA here is from genome assembly GCF_010727125.1 of Mycolicibacter terrae. Lineage (NCBI taxonomy): Bacteria > Bacillati > Actinomycetota > Actinomycetes > Mycobacteriales > Mycobacteriaceae > Mycobacterium > Mycobacterium terrae. The sequence continues at coordinate 1,216,245 of NZ_AP022564.1, forward strand.
GAAAGGGGGCGTGGCCAAGACCACCACGGTGGCATCGCTGGGAGCGGCGATGGCCGAAATGGGCCAGCGGGTGCTGCTGGTCGACCTCGACCCGCAGGGGTGCCTGACCTTCTCCCTGGGCCATGACCCCGACAAGCTGCCGGTGTCGGTGCACGAGGTGCTGCTCGGTGAGGTCGAACCCGACGCCGCACTGGTGACGACCGACGAAGGCATGACGCTGCTGCCGGCCAACATCGATCTGGCCGGTGCCGAGGCGATGCTGTTGATGCGTGCCGGTCGCGAGTACGCCCTGCAGCGGGCGCTGGCCAAGCTGGACGACGAGTTCGACGTGGCCGTGATCGACTGCCCTCCGTCGCTGGGGGTGCTCACCCTCAACGGGCTCACCGCGGCCGGCGAGGCGATCGTGCCGCTGCAGTGCGAGACCCTGGCCCATCGCGGCGTCGGTCAATTCCTGCGCACTGTCGCCGACGTCCAGCAGATCACCAATCCGAAGCTGAGCCTGCTCGGCGCGTTGCCGACGCTGTATGACTCGCGCACCACCCACACCCGCGACGTGTTGCTCGACATCGCCGACCGGTACGGTCTGGCTGTGCTGGGCCCGCCGATTCCGCGCACCGTACGTTTCGCCGAGGCGAGCGCGTCGGGCGCGTCGGTGATCGCCGGGCGCAAGAACAAGGGGGCCCAGGCCTATCGGGAGCTGGCCGAAGCGCTGCTCAAGCATTGGAAGACCGGCGAGGCGCTGCCCACCTTCACCCCCGAGGTATAGCCACCCCCTCCTGCGGCGAGCGGGCGGGTTTGTCCGGCGACACGCCGTGATGACCCGTACAACTGCGCACCCTCGTGGCGGTGGATGCGACCTGGTGGGCGACTCAGCCCAGCGCGACCACGGTGTCGCCGCGCTGTTCCAGCACCGTCGGACCCGACACCGCCGGAAACACCGCCGACACCCCCGGCGGGCGGCTGACCGGGATGACGCGTTCGGGTGCGCCGGTGCGCTGGTCGAAGACGCCGACCCCGCCGGTCACCGGGATCAACAGCCGGTCGGCCATCGCCGCTGCCGGTCCCAGCGGAACCGTGGCCCCGGCTGCCGGGACGGTGTAGCGGTAGGTCAGGCTGCCGGCTTCGAACACCACCACGGCGTCACCGGTCCACCAGCAGACGAGCCCGGTAGGCCGGGACACCTGCAGGGCGGCGCTGTCGGGGCTGGCCTTGCCCGGCAGCATCGTCTTGGCGATCGTGGTGCCGGTCTGGTCGACCACTTCCACCCGGGGCTGCGGCGTGGGTAGATAAACGGCGGTGTTGGTGCCGGAGTCGGAGTCGGTCACCGCCAGGACCCGGGCCCCGGAGTCGGCGGCGACGCCGGGCTCCGGGACGTGCTGGCGCTCCGGCTCGTCTTCGTCCTTGC